>JAIBBB010000279.1 GCA_019694905.1 Cyclobacteriaceae bacterium | reverse complement strand
CCACCTTGCGCATCTGTCCCTGCCCCTGACAAGTCGTACATTTTTTGAAAGTCACGCCCTCTGCACGCACCAGGCGATTCACCTTGATCTTCTTTTCAACGCCGTTGGCGACTTCATCCAAAGTCAACTTCAATTTGATGCGGAGATTAGAGCCCTTCCGCTGCCGCGGGCCGCCGCCGCCGAAGAAACTGTCGAAAGGTGAGCCGCCGCCACCAAAAATATCACCGAACTGACTGAAGATATCCTCCATGTTCATGTGATGGCCACTATAGCCACCGCCACCACCTGGCCGCGCATGGCCATAGCGGTCGTACTGCGCCCGCTTGTCGGCGTCACTCAATACCTCATAGGCCTCAGCAGCCTCCTTGAATTTCTCCTCGGCCTCTTTGTTGCCTGGATTCTTGTCGGGGTGAAACTGGATGGCCACCTTCCGGTAAGCTTTCTTGATTTCCTCCGGTGTTGCACCTTTGCTGACGCCCAGAATTTCGTAGTAATCGCGCTTTGATGACATGTGAAATGAGTTGTTATTGACCGACTACTACCTTCGCAAACCGGATGACTTTGTCTCCGAGCATGTACCCTCTTTCAACCACATCCACTACTTTGCCCTTCATCCTTTCATCCGGTGTAGGTATCTGGGTGATGGCCTCATGCAGATCGGGATTGAAGTCAGTGCCCGCAGCGGTTGTCATCATCTTGAGCCCATGCTGCTCCAATGTCTTTCCAAACTTGTTGCGGATGAGTGCAAAGCCCTCCGCTTCCTTGTCATTGCGATCACGAAACGATTTTTCTGCGCGCTCAAAGTCATCGGCTACAGGAAGCAATGCCTTCAGCAACTGCTCATTGGCGGACTGAATCAACTCCAGGCGCTCTTTGGCCGTGCGTCTCCTGTGATTCTCAAATTCGGCATAAAGTCGCACGTACTTGTCCCTGGCCTCTGTCAATTCGTCCTTCATTTTCTTGATTTCCCCCGAAAAATCTCCCTCAGAAGCATTGCCAGATGCAACTCCGGGTGCCTCCTCTTTCTCAGAAGTGCCCTTTTCCGATGTGTTTTCAGGGTTTTCAGTGCTGGTAGTTCCCTGCTCAACGTCGTTTTCCATTCAGATTCATTGATTTGAACCTGCAAGTTCACAAGAATTTTGCCAATGAAAAACTAGTGCCAGAATGTCGGTCAGAACGGGAACCCGAGCGTGACCATGAAAGTAAGGTTCGAAGAGCGACTATTCACAACCGGGCTGTTGTCCTGCAAGGTGAGATAGTTGACGGTTTTATATGGATTATACAGTGAGCGGGTGGATGAGCTCATGACGGTGATATCCACATAAAAGCCGGCAGTCCGATAGCCTGCGCCACCACTGACTGTTTGTATTGATCGATCGGTGTCGTGGGTGGTTTTGTACGGGTCTGCCATATACGAGTAACCGCCGCGAAGTCTGAAGGACTGCAATCGAAGTTCGCCGCCCAGCCGGTAGTTAACAGCCGATACAAAGGAGGAGGCAATGTTACGGTTATCCTGATCATAACTCACGCCCGTGTCCTTCGACTTATAGTTGGAATTTGCATAGTTGACCAGTTCCACTTCGCCCGTTATCAATCCGTATTTCTGAATAAACCCGGTTGCGCCAACGGCCATCCGCGAAGGTGTCTTCAACCGATAATGTGAAACAACGTCCTGTGTCTGCACCACAATATTGTTCAATGGAGTGGTATTGGGACCGTAATAGTAAAAATTATTCCAATCCGTGTTCATGGACGCATTGTAGATGTCAGTCATTTGAAGGGAAGTCGGCGTTGTATATGACAAGCCGACCTGAATGACATCAATGGGGCGGTAGATCAATCCCAGTGTACCATTGATCCCAAAAGAACTGCTCGTGTGCAGCTGTTCATCAAGCGAAAACCGGGTGACAGGTTTATAATTGGGGTCCAGCGCAAATTGGAAATTGGATTCAGTGTACGTCTTATGACTCTGAAACTCCACCATGCGAACTCCCAGGCCACCACCGAGATAGATCTTATCTCCCAGATTGACGCCATACGAAAATGACCATTGGTTTTGAGCACCGGAGAATTTGATATCCTCATGCTGAAGTTGAGATCGGGTAGCGGCAGGATCATTAAAGTTGGTTCCCAACGCAGAGATGTAGGCGGGTGAGTTGGTGGCCAGGGTATCAATCAGGTAACTGCTGAAGGCCAGGCCCGTGGGTGATTCCGCATAGCTGCCGCCGCTCAGCAGGTCTCTGTAGTCTGTGCCGTAAGCATCCTGAATGAAGTAATCAATGATTGAGGTCGTGGGATTGGTAGCTTCGTAACTATACGTTCGATTGTAATCGTTCAGGCGGTTAAAGCTGATCGCGAAATTTCCTGAAATCAGGTTGCCCTTGTCTTTGTCCGCATGAAAAACAATGGAAAAAGCAGGGATGGCAATACGGCTTCGGGTTGCCGAGGTGCTCTTGTCGAGGTAAGTGGCATCGTTGGTGGCACCATTTATCCAGGGTGATATTGTGAATTCGCTTCGATTAAACATGCCCAGGCCGGCAGGATTGGAAGTTGCAGAACTGAAGTCGCCGCCCAGTGCCACCTGGGCACCGCCCATGGCACGGACTCTCGCACTTCCCCCCGACGTCGACCTGCTGAACAGCAAAGCAGTTTCTGCTGTGGAGGTATTCTGGGACCATCCTGCCTGTGCGATCAGTGCGAATCCGGTTGTTAGGATTGCGAAGTGTAGGGATTTTTTGAGCGTAATCATCCTGTTGCCGGTGGTCAATAAAACCGGCCTCCTAGAAAATCAAGTTGTGATTAGTTGTTGAAGCCCGGCACTAGCGGCCACGGCCATGGCCACCGCCTGAGTGTCCACCACCACCACCGCCGCTGAAACCACCACCTCCACCAAAGGATGAACTGCGACCACCGCCGCCAAACCCACCGTTGCCGAAGTTGGAGTTGCCACCCCATGAAGATGATCTGCCACCACTCCAGCCACTGCGGGAAGATGAGCCATTCCATCCGCCAGAGTAGTTGCCATTGGAATAGCTGCTTACTCTTGAGCCATTGCCGTTGTGATTCGCAGCAGGGTTGACATTGGGATTCTGACGCCAGCTGCGATCATAGTAGGAATTATTGTTGCTCGCTGCATTACGACCACCTGTCACTGTACGGCCCGTGCCGCCGTTGGCATAAGAACTAGTGTAGTAGTTGCCTGTACGAGTGCCTGCCACGCTATGCATATCCGACCGTGAAGGACGGTGGCCGATGACCCTGGGATTGCCATGGTCGCCGGACCCTGATCCATAGCCACCATAGCTGTAAGGATAATAGCTGTAGTAGCTATAGGGCCATCCATAACCATAGTAGCCGAACATGTACGGACTACCATATCCGTAATAGCTTCCGTAGCCATACCCAAGTGACCAGCCGCTACCCATCATCGAGTAAGGGCTGAACATGGAGTATGGGCTGTAGTACATGCTGGAGTACATGCTGGAATAGGGAGAATACCCATAGCCAAAGCCATTCATCATGTAGGGATTGTAGCCCATGCCATAATTGCTCCCGTAGCAGTTACAGCCGTAAGAACTGTTGTATGATGAATTGTAGTTATTATACAGGTTGCTGTTCACACCGGTGGGATTGTAGTTAAATCCCGACGGGAAGTACGTTTGTTGTTTGGCAGTAGCCGTTGATGGACCTGCATACTCAGGGTTTACCGAACGGCCTGAATAGGTATCCGTTGGATTGCCCGCATTGGACGCCAGATCCGTGTTAACGCTGGCTGCAGCGGTCTCCCGGACCAGAAATGACTTGCCTGCATTCAGTTTGGCGCGGTCTTTCCGGTTGAAATACATGTCGTCATTCTCATCTTTCTGTGCATTCGCCAGAAATGACAACCCCACTAACCCTGCTACGAGAACCGATCTTGTTTTCATAATGGCAGATTTTGCTTCCTGCTAATTTAACGCTATTTCCAGGTGGCCGGTGCCCGATGCGACCACTTTTTATTTGCAGCGGTACAGCCTGCGTGCTTTCAAGGCCTGTATCTTTGCCGGGCATTCAAGCAAGAATAAGCAAAAAAGATACCAAAGAAGATGGGAAAAGAACTAGTCAGCAGGGCCGAGGATTATGCACAGTGGTATATAGACCTGGTCAAAAAGGCAGATCTGGCAGAGAATTCAGACGTAAGAGGCTGCATGGTGATCAAGCCGTACGGCTACAGCATCTGGGAAAAAATGCAACAAGGTCTGGATAAGATGTTCAAGGATACCGGCCACGTCAACGCCTATTTTCCGCTCTTTGTGCCTAAAAGTATGTTCGAGGCTGAAGAGAAAAATGCCGAGGGCTTCGCCAAGGAATGCGCCATTGTCACGCATTACAGATTGAAGACTGACCCAAAGGACAAACACAAGCTGATCGTAGACCCGGAAGCCAAGCTGGAAGAAGAACTGGTAGTTCGGCCAACCAGTGAAGCGATCATTTGGAATACGTACAAGAAGTGGATTCAAAGCTACCGCGATCTTCCGATCCTGATTAACCAATGGGCCAATGTGGTCCGCTGGGAGATGCGCACCCGCCTCTTTCTTCGCACCGCAGAGTTTCTGTGGCAGGAAGGTCACACGGCTCACGCCACGGCGCAGGAGGCCGTGGCAGAAACACGCCAGATGCTGGATGTATACGCCGATTTTGTGGAGAATTTCATGGCACTTCCTGTTATCAAAGGAGTGAAAACAGAAGGTGAAAAATTTCCCGGCGCCATCGATACCTATTGCATCGAGGCGTTGATGCAGGATGGCAAAGCGCTTCAGGCCGGCACCTCTCACTTTCTGGGTCAAAACTTCGCAAAAGCATTCGATGTGCAGTTCACGTCGCGTGAAGGGAAACTTGATCACGTTTGGGGGACCTCCTGGGGTGTAAGTACACGTTTGATTGGCGGCCTTATCATGGCCCACTCGGATGACGATGGCTTGATCCTTCCGCCCAAACTGGCACCTATCCATGTTGTGATTGTACCCATATTCAAGAGCGATGAGGAGCTGTCCCGCATTTCTGCTTTTGTTGATGGCTTGAGCAAGGATCTTCGCAGTCAGGGCTTGTCCGTCAAATTCGACAACCGGGATACACACAAGCCAGGTTTCAAGTTCGCCGAATGGGAACTCAAGGGAGTACCCGTGCGAATGGCCATCGGACCTCGTGATCTTGAAAATGGCACTGTAGAGATTGCACGACGTGACACCAAGGCCAAACAAGTTGTCAAGGCGGCTGAAATTGTCACCTTCATCCCCGAGTTGCTCGCTGACATTCAACGGACAATCTTTGAACGCGCCAAATC
>JAIBBB010000055.1 GCA_019694905.1 Cyclobacteriaceae bacterium | reverse complement strand
GGATTGCCGCCAATTTGAACGGCGCCCTGATTGCCCACTTTCAGCCCGTCTTCCGCATTGGAAGGGCACAGGCCATGCTCGTCGAAACGGCATTCTATCTAGGATATTTCCTGATTGCCATGCCGGCAGGCTTTTTCATGGAACGCTCTGGCTATAAGAAGGGGATCTTGTTCGGTCTGGGGCTTGTGGTGGTGGGTGCTCTGTTCTTCATCCCCGCTGCGACCACCCTCACATTTGGTCTCTTCATGGTTGCTCTTTTTATCATGGCGAGCGGCATGGCATTTCTTGAAACAGCCGCCAACCCATATGTGACCGTGCTCGGACCCAGTGAATCGGCCGTCACAAGGCTGAATTTTACGCAGTCATTCAACGGTCTTGCCCACATCGTGGGTCCATGGATTGCAGGGCAATTCATATTTGCAGGTAACGAAGGCACGATGGAGAGCATGGAGGAGCGTCAACAGGCAGCGCACGCCGTCATTGGTCCTTACGCCGCCATGGCCGTCGGGGTACTTGTCATACTGGTGTTGTTCGCACTTTCCAGAATGCCTGAGCCTGCGAGCTCAGGAAAGCTGATCTTCAACCGTCGCATCTTCGCCAACCGACACCTGACCTGGGCTATCATTGCTCAACTTTTTTATGTAGGCGCGCAAGCAGGCATCTGGGGCATCACGATCAACTATGTCACAGAACTTCTTCCCGGTATGACCCGTGAAGCCGCCTCCAAACAATATCTGGTAATTGGCACCACACTGTTTGTGGTTGGACGATTTCTGGGTACCTGGCTGCTCAGCCGCTTCAAAGCACCGAATCTGTTGCTAGTATATGGTGTCATCGCATGTCTGCTGAGCCTTGCAGGCGTTGCCGCACAAGGTCATGCCGCTGTCTATGCTGTCCTCAGCATCAACTTCTTCATGAGCATCATGTTCCCAACGATCTTTGCGCTGGGTGTCCGCAATCTGGGCGAAGAAACCAAATTGGGCTCTTCCTTCATTATCATGTCAATTGTGGGCGGCGCTATTGTACCCCCGGTTATGGGCTGGATCTCTGAGCAACATGGAGTGCAGGCCTCTTTTGTTGTGCCCGCAGTTTGCTTTCTGTTTGTTGTATTTTACGGCTGGTCAGGCCATCGTCTCGGCAACCATTTGTCTAAATAGCAGTTCTTTATGAAAAGATATTGTCTTGCACTGGACTTGGTGGATGATCCCCAGGTATTCAGGGATTACGATGCATATCACACCAGGGTCTGGCCTGAAGTACTGAAGAGTCTGCGCGATGCAGGCATTGAGCACATGCAGATCTACCGGGCCCATAACCGGTTGTTTCTTATTGTCGAAGCAGGCGATAATTTTTCCTTGGAGCGCAAATCGGCGATGGACGCAGCCAACCCTAAAGTTCAGGAGTGGGAAACACTGATGTGGAAATACCAGGTTGCGTTGCCCAATGCCCTGCCTGGACAGAAGTGGGTGTTGATGGAGAAGGTCTTCGAGCTCTGATTTCAGTAGCCGAGGAGCATTTCCCTGACCACCGCCATTCCCCGCGAGGCTTTTTCTCTGACAAAAACCGTACGCTCATTTCGGACGATGTCCGGCGTGCCTGGATCGACCACAAAAATCCGGGCCGCTGCCGGCACCTCGTGAACCAGCCCGGCGGCAGGATAGACCACCAGCGACGTACCAACCACAACCAGCACATCGGCCTGGGAAGTGATTTGAGTCGCTTCCATCATGGCGGGCACGGTCTCACCAAACCACACAATGTGAGGTCTTAACTGAGAACCCTTCTCACACAAGTCACCGAGGTTCAACGCTTCGCCTCGGATTGGATAAACCAGGGTGGGGTCCGCAGTACTTCTCGCCTGAAAGAGACTTCCATGGAGGTGAACGACATTGGTCGAACCCGCCCGCTCGTGAAGGTCATCCACGTTCTGAGTAACTACTGCAACATCAAAGTGCTGCTCCAAAGCAGCAATGATGCGGTGTGCCTCATTGGGTTGAGCGGCCAATGCCCTTTTCCGTCGTTCATTGTAGAAGTTGAGGACATGCTCAGGGTTGCGCGCCCAGCCAGCGGGCGTAGCCACGTCTTCAATCCTGTGTCCTTCCCACAGGCCTCCTGAATCACGGAAGGTTGGTATGCCACTTTCTGCGCTGACGCCGGCGCCAGACAACACGACCAGCTTTTTCATGATACAATAATCGCGCACGGCACAGGAATTGCCAACTCAATGCCAGAACCGGTATATTGAACCGGAAATTTTCCGTGGAAGATCACGAACTGCTCCAGAAACTGCGCCAGCCGGAAACCCGCAACTACGGGTTCAACATGCTCGTACGCACCTACCAGCAACGGGTGTATGGGCTGGTCAGAAAAATGGTGATCGACCACGATGATGCCGACGATGTGACACAGGAAGTGTTCATCAAGGTGCATCGCAATATCGACCAGTTCAGGGAAGACAGTCAGCTGTACACCTGGATCTACCGGATAGCCACCAATGAATGTCTTAGTTTCCTGAACCGGAAGAAGCGACGGTTCCTGTTTTCCCTTGACGATGTAAAGACTGATATGATTGCCCACATCGACAACAGTCCATTGGTGAGTGGCGATGAGATTCAAAAGAAACTGCAAAAAGCCCTGCTTACACTGCCCGACAAGCAACGCCTGGTTTTCAACCTGAAGTACTTTGAAGATCTCCCCTATGAAGAGATTGCGAAGATTACCGACACAAGCGTAGGCGCGCTGAAAGCGAGCTACCACCACGCCGTAAAAAAGATTGAAGAATTCCTGACCGCAGATTAAACTATTGACTCAGAAACCAGTCCAACCAGTGCCATGAAAAGGCTTGATGACATACCAAAAAAGAACGTTTTTGAAGCACCTGAGGGCTATTTTGAATCGCTGCCCCTGAAGTTGCAACAGCGTTTGCAGGACCCTGAACCAGCCAGTCGCGGTTGGGCATGGCTGCCCCGCATTCCGGTGGCCATCAGAATAGCAGTTCCGGTGGGGGCTATAGCCATGCTGGTCTGGGTTGGTATCGCGCTTCAGAGCCCCGACCAAACGCCCGAAGAGGTATTGGCGTCTCTCCCCACTGAATCACTGGTTGCCTACCTGGATGACTCTGATCTGAATACAGATGACCTGCTGGAGGTAATTCAGTTGGATGACGCGGAAACCAGTGCACTGGAAATGAACGCGATGGGCGATGCCGGGCTCGACGAGCAATTGCTGGAACAGATGGAGAAGGAAAGCAGAATTAACTAATTTTGGAACAGGCATGAAAACATGGATCATTTGGCTGTTTACCCTGGTGGCGTTATCCCCGGCTGTTGCTCAGGATGACCCACAGGAGGTGGTGCCACAAGACCCCAAGGCCCGTGAAAAAGTGGAGGCCGCCAAGATTGGTCTTATCAGCACCCGCCTGGGCCTTAGTCCGGAACAGGCTGAAAAATTCTGGCCTGTCTACAAGGAATTCTCTGATCAACGGGCTGTACTACGCAGAGAACTCCGTCAGGCCACCGAATCACTGAAAGGGAACCCGGACCCTACCCGGCAGCAGGAAATTATTAACCAGGGGCTATCCATCAAACAACGGGAGCTCGACCTGGAGAAAAACTATTCAGACCGATTCCTGAGAATCATCACCGCTCAACAGTTGTTGAATCTCCGCGGCGCAGAGCGCGACTTCCATCGGATGATCCTCAATCAACTTCAGCAACGCAGGGTCATGCAGGAGCGCAAGGAAACGCTGCGGGAAAGGAATCAGCATCTCCGGCAACGGGGCAACAAATAGTTTGTACTTGCAAAAACTTACCCTCCTCCTCTCCCTTCTTCTAATTACCGGACTTTTGCAGGCGCAAACGCGGCAACAGGCGGTCACTGATTCACTTGCACGAAAAGCGCGCGAAATCCTCGCTGAAGCTGAGGCAGCCCTGGGGTCTGACTCCACCATTGCACTGATCGACAGCCTGCTGGCGGCCCCGGCCACAGACCTCTCCAAAAAATCGCAACTCGCCCTTCGGACGAGCTACAACAGCAACATCACATCAGCCGGCAGACCCTTTGAAGTTGGCAAATATGGGCTCTCAGGCGGCGCCACCTACTACCATCGCTCTGGCCTGTTTGCAGATTTGTCAGGATACTACAGCCAGCAATATGATCCTGACTACTTCCTCACCATGACTTCCGTCGGGTACATGTATACCCGGCACAAGCGCTGGTCTCTGATAGGTGAATACACCAGGTATTTCTACAACCTGAGCGGCAGCAGTACTTACGTAGCCTACAACAACAACTTCACCGTTACCGCGTTCGCAGAAATCAAAAAGTTGAACTTCCGCCTCGACTATTCCTTTTACTTCGGCGACAAGCAGGCTCATCGCCTGATGCCCGGGATATTCCTCAACATCCAGAAAAGGAACTGGCACAAGATCACTCGCATTTCAATCCTGCCTTCGTTTTATGTTCTGGCGGGGACGGAACAAGTCACCACGCAGGTGCCTCTTGCCAAAACCATCCTCGGGATGATTTTCAGACAACGGCATGGCCTTCCGCTTTTTGAAACGCAAACCCACACGGTCTACGGGATCATGAACTACTCCCTGTCGTTGCCTATTCTGGTGACGGTCAGGAACTGGACTTTCAACACCAGCTACACCTACAATATCCCCAAAGCACTGCCGGGAGAAACACTCACCACCACAGATGGTGGATTTCTGTCTCTGAGCATCACCAGGTTCATCAGCATGCGCTGAACGATCTTACAGACCCGTCTTTTCAATTTTCCGCCATTTGCATACATTGAGAAAACAACTCCTACCTATGAGACTTATTCTGTCTTCGCTGGCTATTCTGTTCGCCCACGTATCCTTTGCCCAATCAGCCTATTGGCAACAACGAGTGGAATACACCATGGACATTCACCTGGATGTGCGCAGCCACCTTGTGAAGGGCAGTCAGCACATCGTGTACTTCAACAATTCGCCAGACACCCTGCGAAAAGTCTACTTTCATCTGTACTTCAATGCCTTTCAGCCGGGCAGCATGATGGACGTGCGCTCGCGCAATCTGCCAGATCCTGACCGGAGGGTGCAGGACCGGATCTCTAAGCTGACTGACAGCGAGATCGGATACCAACATGTAGTATCCCTTAAGCAGGATGGCAAGGATGTCTCAATGCTCGTCAATGGCACAGTACTGGAAGTAACGCTTGCGGCGCCCATACTTCCCAAAGGAAAGACCGTTTTCGACTCGCGTTTTGAATCACAAGTACCGATGCAAATACGGCGGTCCGGCCGTGACAACAGGGAAGGGATCGCCTTTACCATGACGCAATGGTACCCTAAGCTGGCCGAGTATGACTACATGGGCTGGCACACGAACCAGTATGTTGCAAGAGAGTTTCATGGCGTATGGGGCGACTTCGATGTGAAGATCAATCTGGACCCCGGCTACATGGTCGCCGGAACCGGCCGTCTCATCAATCCTGAGCAGGTGGGCTACGGCTATGAAAAGTCCGGTACCCCTGTGAAGCGCCCCAACGGAGATTTGCTGTGGCATTTTGTGGCAAAGAATGTCATTGACTTTGCCTGGGCTGCTGACCCGGACTACACGCATGATGTCGCGCAGGTCCCCAATGGCCCCGAAGTGCATTTCTTCTATCAGAAAAATGAGAAGACTACCGAGACCTGGCGTCGGATGAGGGACCTGGGTCCCAAAGTATTTGAATACCTCAACGAGCATTTTGGCAAATATCCCTTCGATACCTATTCGGTAATCCAGGGCGGTGACGGGGGTATGGAATACCCGATGTGCACGATGATACTCGGAGAAGGAAGTTTTGCAGGAGTCTTCGGCACCATGGCACATGAAGTGGCACACAGCTGGTTCCAGATGACACTGGCTACCAATGAATCACTTTACCCCTGGATGGATGAAGGATTTACAGACTTCGCCAGCAGTGAAGCCGAAGCCGCAATTTTTGGGGAGAATAACCCCCATGATGGGAGCTACAATGCCTACTTCAGCCTCGTGCAGAGTGGATTGCAGGAGCCGCTTTCGATGCACGCGGATCATTACAACACGAACAGAGCATACGGCACTTCCGCCTATTCAATGGGCTCCATTTTCCTGAATCAACTAAAGTACCTCATAGGCACTCAGAATTTTCAAAAAGGTATGCTTGTCTACTACAATACCTGGAAAATGAAGCACCCCACGCCCAACGACTTCATTCGTGTGATGGAAAAGACATCAGGACTGCAATTGCAGTGGTACCTTCGTTACTGGATTCAGACGACCCGCCGTATTGACTATGGCATCAGCAATCTCACAGAGTCAGAAGGCAGTTCTTACCTGACATTGGCCAGAATTGGGGACTTCCCGATGCCCGTTGACCTCGAAATATCTTACAAGGATGGCACACATGAACTTATCTACATTTCCATGAACGAACTGATGGGAAACAAGCCTGTAGAAAGCCCTGCGGTGCCCCGTACGGTGTTACAGCCCTGGCCATGGGTAAACCCCACCTACACACTCAAACTCTCACAAAAGCTATCGCAGATTGCAAAAATAGAGATAGACCCCACACGAAGAATGGCCGACATAAACAGGAAGAACAATGTTTTGCTGCCTGAAGACCTGCTGCATCCTTACGAGCCAAGTACCCGCTAGGGTATAATTATTCGGCGTGACATGCTGGAGTGGGGGCCTGTAACGGACAAGATATAAATTCCGGATGCAAGGCCGCCGGTATCAATCTTGATTCCTGATCTGTCATTGAGGGTGCCGTGATCTTCGAATTTCTGCACTGTCTTTCCGGAAATGCTGGTCAGACGAATCACAAGCGGGGACAAATCATCCATTCCGAACCACTGCACTGTCAATTCACTTCCTGTTACCGGATTCGGGTAAACTCTCAGTACCTGCGCAGCAAGATCTACTGTTACAGCGATCACCTGTGAAGGATGTCTGCGTCCGTCCATGTCCACTTGTACCAGTCGGTAGTAATTGATACCAGACAAGAATTGCAAATCGTCAACATGGTAGCTATGGGAATCGGTGGTTGTGCCCGACCCCGGAACCTGTGCTACCACTGCAAATTCCCTTGCATCGGTCGAACGCTCCAGCAGGAAGTAGTCATTGTTCAGTTCGCTTGACGTGGTCCAGTTGAGCGATACAGACTCGCCACTGTACTCGCCCGTAAAGGAGCTGAGTGTGACTGGCAGCGGGTTACCGCCTCCGTTGAGGTCTGCAATGGTGATATCTGAAAACGACGTAAACGTACCCGAAAGGATATTGCCAGGTGCCGTTCCCGTGGCTGTTCCACCTACATCAAACCAGGTGGTGCCCACGCCTATATTCTTGACAACGGTAAGGTTGGCCGGAGAGGTGACTCCATCGTCGGTGCCGTAACCATAGTACAATCTGACTTGCGCGGAACCAAGCACCGACTGATCAGAGCTGGTCACTCGCCAGTAGCGCACGCCGGACACTCTGTCAACAGTGGGAGGAAGTGTATAGCCCAACGCAGCAGCAGAGGAAGCAAAATGCTCAGCCGTGTAAATGACTGACGAGGCACTGGTATGGCTCACTGTCAATACCATCGGTCTGTAGTCGGTGCCCTTACCGATCGGGAAATTTCGGGTAGTTCCGGCTACACTGGAGGCAACCTCATAAGTCATGGGGCCCGAAATGTATGATGTAGTACTGCCCAGTCCGCTCACCGATGCATTCTTGAGATTGAGCACATTGGTAGATGTAGTTGTGAGGATTCCTGATGTCAGCGTAAGGGTTCCGTTTACGTTCAGTGCACCGGTAAGGGTGAGGGCCGCATTGAGTGGCCTTGTATTGTTGATAATCAGGTTGTAGTACGTAAAGGAATCACCGCCCGAACCGGCATCACCAGCCACATTCTGAACATACACAGCGCCATTGTAGGCCACCGAAGAGGACGCGTTAGAGAGTATTGAACCATAAGGTGTTGCACCCCGATTGATGTTGCGCCCGACGTTGAGCCTGGAAGTATTGTTCAATTCAATCAACTCAAGGCCGGCTGCATTGGCTGTAAAATTGATGTCACGAAGGGCCGAAAGTTGTGATGTATTATTAGTGACCAGATGAATTCGGGTTCCTCCTGTGGAAGTCAGGTTGAGGTCCCGGTTGGTGGTGACTGTGCCCGTACCATTCACCGTCAGCTGAGTCTCTGCAACGGACCCTCCGCTACTGGTGAAGTTGATATCGGAGTTGACTGCCAACGTACTGCCCGTATTGACTGTCACACCAAAGGTCGGGCTACCGCCGCTTCGTGTCACATTCAAAACATCATTGACGTTGATGCGGCCATTGTTCTGAATGACAATCCCACCGGTAAAGGCACTACCCGAGTTAATCAATGAAAGCTGTCCGTTGACGGTCAAGGTCGCATTGTCAACCGTCAGCGAAGTGTTAGCGGTTGCAGCATTCACGTCAATCTGGGCCGCAGACTGAGCGGAGCTGACTGTGATATCATATCCCTGGATGAGCGCCACATCACCACCAGTGGGGAAAGACGTGGCTGCAGCTCCGCCATAACCCGCAACCGACCAGGTTGAATTGGTATTCCAGGTACCGGATGCCCGTGAATAGTAGGTAGTGCCCACGTTGTTAATACACAACCTGAATGTGCCGCGGTAGCCCGCCCCCACATAGTTGTCTACGGAGATATAGTATGTATTTCCCGGAACCAGTGAATTCACAACCATTGCGGGTACCACATACTGAGAGGTGTATTTGGAACAGGCGATTTGAGTGGTGCCATTGCTTTGCCACAATGCCATCGATGGATATTGAAGTGTCCCGGCAGCTCCACCCGTTGAAAGCTGAATATTCGCCGAAGCCGTTACCGCCACAAATTTGAACCAGCGGTTGTAATTGGGTCCATTGGGCCAGCAAGAACCTGCGTTCTTGTCGGCGCCGGCGCCAATCGTTGTGAATGCACCATTTGACGAGCACCAGTTATTGAGGTTCGTCAATTCATACGCGCCCTCGTAGTAATCATAATCGAGAATGTCATTTACACAAAGACTAAAGGTTCCGCGGTAACCCGCACCAACGTAGTTGTCAACCGACAAGTAGTACACGGTGCCAGGTGAAAGCCCGTTGTAGCTAAGTTCCATGGTGCCAAACTGCTGGCTATTGTAGGGAGTGCATGTCAACTGTGTTCCGGCACCTGTCCAAAGCGTCATCCACCCGTACTGCATGTTGCCAAACGCGCCACCAGTTTTGAGTTGGGCATTGATAAATCCGGTGCTGGTAGCGGTGAATTTAAACCAGCGGTTGTAGTTAGGTCCGTTGGGAGCGCAAGTGCCCGCCGCCTGATCGGCAGAGGCACCGACAGTGGTATAAGCAGCGTTGGCAGAGCAGGTATTCATCAACGATGATACGTCCGTGGCTCCTGACTTGAAGTTGTAGTCTACCACATCGCTGAAACACATCGAGAAGGTACCGCGATAGCCGGCACCCACATAGTTGTCTACCGATATGTAATAGACATTGCCTGGCGTCAGGCCCAGATACCCCACCTCCATGGTACCATACTGTTGACTGTTGTACGGGGAGCAGGCCAGTTGAGTACCCGCGCCATCCCAGATGGTGACCCATCCATATTGAAGGGTACCCAGAGATCCTCCGGTCTTCATCTGAACATTGACAAAGCCGGTGGTTCCAGCCGTGAATTTGAACCAGCGGTTATAGTTGGGACCGTTGGGTGCGCAAGTCCCCGCGCTCTGATCGGCCGATGCACCAATGGTACTGTAAGCAGCATTGGCGGAGCAGCTGTTCATGAGTGATGTCACATCCGTCGCCCCTGACTTGAAATTGTAATCAACAACATCACTGAAACACATTGAGAATGTCCCCCGGTAACCTGCGCCAGCATAGTTGTCAACAGAAACATAGTACGTTGCACCCGGAGTAAGGCCCAGGGCGCTGATTTCCATAGTGCCATATTGCTGGCTGTTGTAAGGAGAACAAACCAGCTGGGTGCCCGCCCCGTCCCAAAGGGTAACCCAGCTGTACTGCATGGTGCCGAGGGCACCCCCTGTTTTCAACTGAACATTGATGAAGCCTGTGGCGGAGGCTGTGAATTGAAACCAGCGATTGTAGTTCGGACCATTGGGTGCACAAGTGCCGGCCGCCTGATCAGCGGAGGCGCCGATGGTGGTATAGGCTGCGTTGGCGGAGCAACTGTTGAACAGAGACGTCACATCCAGCGCACCAGACCTGAAGTTGTAATCCACCACATCGCTCAGGCAGAGTGAGAAAGTGCCGCGGTAACCGGCCCCAACATAGTTGTCAACGGAAATATAATAAGTGACCCCAGGTGTAAGCCCAAGATAACCCAGTTCCTGAGTACCAAATTGTTGGTTGTTATAGGGCGAACAGGCCAATTGTGCGCCCGCGCCTGTCCAAAGGGTGACCCAACCATATTGCATGTTACCCAGAGCACCTCCTGTTTTCAGCTGGACGTTGATGAAGCCTGTGGCCGTAGCGGTAAACTGAAACCAACGGTTATAATTGGGGCCATTGGCCGCGCAAGTACCGGCAGCCTGATCTGCTGATGCTCCCACCGTGGTGTACGCCGCATTAGCTGAGCAACTATTGATCAGGGAATTGACGTCCATTGCGCCAGACTTATAATTGTAGTCAATCACATCACTTAGACACAGTGAGAAGGTTCCTCTGTAGCCTGCGCCCACATAGTTGTCCACAGAAATGTAGTACGTTGCTCCAGGGGTAAGTCCCAGATAACTGGTTTCCATTGTACCATACTGCTGACTGACATAGGGCGAACATGCTAATTGGGTTCCGGCCCCGTCCCAGAGGGTGGCCCAACCATACTGCATGGTACCCAGAACGCCGCCTGTCTTGAGCTGCACATTGATGAAGCCTGAAGCGGAAGCAGTAAACGCGAACCACCGGTTGTAGTTTGGACCGTTCGGGGCACATGTACCTGCGGCCTGATCGGCAGATGCACCCACCGTAGTATACGCGGCGTTTGCAGAACAACTGTTCAGAAGAGATGTTACGTCGACCGCACCCGATTTGAAGTTGTAGTCAATCACATCGCTTAAACAAAGAGAAAAGGTTCCCCGATATCCGGCCCCGACATAGTTGTCCACCGAGATGTAGTACGTGGCACCAGGTGTAAGGCCCAGGTAGCTGGTTTCCATTGTGCCATACTGTTGGCTCACATAGGGCGAGCAGGACAATTGCGTTCCTGCGCCATCCCAGACGGTGACCCACCCATATTGCATTGTGCCCAACGCACCACCTGTCTTCAACTGCACATTGATATAGCCAGACGCTGAGGCGGTGAACTGAAACCACCGGTTGTAGTTGGGACCGTTTGGTGCGCAAGTACCAGCGGCCTGATCTCCTGAGGCACCGAGGGTCGTGTATGCGGCATTGGCAGAACAGCTGTTGATCAGTGAGGTTACATCCGTGGCCCCGGACTTGAAGTTGTAGTCCACCACATCACTCAAACAGAGAGAGAATGTTCCCCGGTAGCCGAGGCCGACATAGTTGTCAATCGAGATGTAGTAGTTGACACCCGGTGTGAGGCCCAGGTAACTCAATTCCATGGTGCCACTTTGTTGGCTGTTGTACGGTGTACAGGCGAGTTGCGCTCCTGCTCCGGTCCAGAGCGTTGCCCAGCCATATTGCATGGTACCCAGTACACCACCCGTTTTCAGTTGTACGTTGATGAATCCGGTGGCAGAGGCGGTGAACTGAAACCACCGGTTGTAGTTGGGGCCGTTGGGGGCACAGGTGCCCGCCGCCTGATCGGCAGAAGCCCCAATAGTGGTGTATGCTGCATTCGCAGAGCAGGCATTGATGAGGCTGGTCACATCAGTGGCACCCGACTTGTAATCATAGTCGACTACATCATTCAGACATAGGGTAAACGTCCCCCGATAACCGGTACCCGTGTAGTTGTCGACAGAGATGTAATACGTGGATCCATTGGTGAGGCCGAGGTAGCTGAGCTCCATGGTGCCATACTGAAGGTTGTTATACGGTGTACAAGCCAATTGCGTACCCCCGGCATCCCACAAAGTGAGCCACCCGTATTGCTGGGTCCCAAAGGCGCCACCCGTTTTTCGCTGGATGTTGATGAAGCCTGTGGCAGTGGCAGTGAACTTGAACCATACGTTGTAGTTAGGTCCATTGGCCGCACAGGTGCCTGCCGATTGGTCGGCGGTGGCTGCGAGTGTTGTATAGGCAGCGTTTGAAGAACAGGTATTGATCAGTGAGGTAACGTCGGTTGCTGCAGCGCGATTGTCATTGGCTGGCTGCGAAAAGGCAGTTTCCGTCACAATCAATACCATGGCTGCCATGGCCAAAAAGTGCCTCATAATGAGATCGTTATGGGTGTTGGGACAAATATAGCCTGAATGGGCGAATAACGCAAAAAAGTGACCTCTCAACCGGAAAATTACTATCGTGGCACAGTTGCCATTTTGATAGATTGCAACGTGAAAAATCCAACCCGGGAAAGCTATTCCTTCGACAGCGCCCAGCGCCATTTCCACGGTCCGCTTCCCGAAGGGTTGCCTATCGAACAGGCCTACCTCCATATTGGCATGTATTTGGGGTGGTGCATTGGTCAACAGTTGGTATCCCAGCAGTTCCTGGAGGACTGCGGTGGGCTGGTTTATCGCTTTACCCGCAGGGAAATATCCTGCACGATACTGTGTGAGGCCCTGGATGGAGAGCTGGCACCCTCCTATTTCAACACACAAGGGCTAAAATTCACACAAGACTACTATACAGATCAGCGATATCTCACAGACTACCGGGAACTTCTGGCACATGGGTTGCCAACACTCTACCACGTTACCGATTCATGGGTTAACTTTGGTCGGTTGTCAGGGCTGTTGTCTGAGCGGCTCGCTGCGTGGAAACTAACTCAGGGCGATTAAGCATAATTTGTCCAGACTTATGAAACGATTGAGAAGAATAGTTTTGGTTTGTGGAGTTCTCGCTGGCAGCCTCTTCCTGCTCGCCCTTACCCCTCCCGGAGAACGATACTTCGAAATTGCCAAGAACCTGGAGATCTTCGCTTCGCTATTCAAGGAGGTCAACGCGCTGTATGTTGATGAAATCAATCCCAACAAACTCGCAAGAACGGGTATCGATGCCATGCTGGGGTCCCTCGATCCATACACCAACTACATTGCAGAAGATGAGATCGAGGATTTCAGAATGGTATCCAATCTTGAGTACGGTGGCATTGGTGCGGTGACCCGTCAATTGGGCAAACGCACCGTGGTATCCATGGTGTACGATGGGTATCCTGCGGCACGAAGCGGCCTGAAAATTGGTGATGAGATTATTGAAATAGACGGGGTTGATTTGCGCAAGATCTCGTCAGACGAAGCGGGCCTGCTGCAACGCGGCCCCACAGGATCCACCATCACCCTGACGATACAGCGACCAGGAGTGTCTGAACCGCTCAAGATCCCATTCAAGCGCGAACAAATCAAGATCAACAATGTACCCTATTCAGGCATGGTAGGAGACCGTGTCGGCTATGTGCTTCTATCTGATTTCTCTCCAAACGCAGGGATGGAAGTGAAAAAGGCAATAGTTGATTTGAAAGCCAAGGGCGCCACCCGGATAGTGCTGGATCTGCGAAATAATCTTGGAGGTCTGCTTAACGAAGCCGTGAACATCTGCAACCTCTTCCTGCCTAAGGGCAAACTGGTCGTAGAGATGAAAGGCAAGGTTAAGGATAACAACCATGTCTATGAAACATCAACGGCTCCCCTAGACATGGACATACCAGTAGCGGTACTCATTAACAGGCACAGTGCCTCAGCTTCTGAAATTGTGGCCGGCACACTGCAGGACTATGACCGCGCAGTGATCATTGGTGAAAGGTCCTTCGGAAAAGGACTCGTGCAAACCAACTATCCCGTATCCTACAGAGGGCAGGTTAAAGTCACAATTGCCAAATATTACACACCCACCGGCCGTTGCATACAAGCACTGGATTACAGTAAGAGGCGTGCAGATGGAAGTGTTAGTTCTGTGCCTGATTCAATCAAGAAGGCCTACCAGACTGCCCACAAGAGAACGGTTTATGACGGGGGTGGTATTGCCCCTGATGTGCAAGTCGCTTCTGCCGCGCAACCTACTATCACGCAAGTCCTGCAGGCAAAAGGGCTATTGTTCGACTATGCAACTGCCTATGCACTCCAACATCCCACTATCGCGATGGCTTCAGCTTTCGAATTGACGGACGGGGAATACAAGGATTTCCTCGACTGGATCAAATCCAAAGAGGTGCCCTATCAAAGCCCCGTCGATACCAGGATACAGCAACTCATTCACCAAACAGAAAAAGAGCCAGCGCAAAAAGAACTCAAGTTGGCCCTGGAACTATTGAGGGCCAAAACCCAGGAGGTTGCCAAAGGCGATCTCATACGTCAGAAACAGTCTATCAAGCGGGCTCTTGAGCAGGAGATCACATCCAGGTATTACAGCGAACGCGGAATGATTGAATCATCCTTCCGCTACGACAACGAATTGAAAGAAGCGCTGGTGGTACTGTCCAATGATGCCAGGATTAAGAAGATTTTAGGTCTCTAGGAATGTTCCGTTCGCTCATTTCCCTTTTGTCAACCTGTCAAACACAACAGCACCTACTTTTCTGCCTTGCACATTACCCAACTCACAATCGGAGCGGTAGTGGATACCAGCATACACCCTGCTGATGGAGGCCTCTAAGGCTGCCTCTCGAAATGACGAAAAATTTCGCACGGACAAACCGAATTCCCTCTCGGTACTGTCGGTATATGCGATAGCATCACCGTAAAGGAAGGTGAGCGCCTCTGCAGCGGCGGCTGACACTGTGCTGTGTCCGCTCGTAAAGGCAGGGAACGGTGGTGTCACCAGGTGGGGCACCCACTTCTTATCAACTTTGTCGTTGATCACTGTCTCCGGGCGAACGCGGGCGGTTGAGTACTTCACATTCCAACAGGAAATAAATGCATCGTAAAGTGTCACGGATGTAACTGCATATGAATTTGCCGTCGCCACAAAATCCAATTGGTTGTGGATTGCCATGATGCGGTTGATCGCCATCCAATGGCCACCCGGTGTCATCTTCTTATCCTGAAACATGAGGTGGCCCTTGTGTCTTGATACGAATGGATTGTCATCCCAGAAAGTGAGGATGTCCATCTCATCAGAACCCTCTTTGACACGATTGACCATTTCGTACACTTCTGTCAGCTCCTTCCAGAAATCACTCGACTTGCCCTCATTGTAAGGAATGGTCAGAGCCACATCGCACTGCGAGTTGGAATCGAGCGCCATGGTCTTCATTTGCGGCCAATGCGGTTCAACGCCGTCTGCGTAATCAGGAGGGGTAGGTACCCATAACCCTGGTAAAGCTTTCACTTCATAACGGTCCATTCCGCGCGTCTCCTGGTAGTTATCCGTGGACAACCGCTTGATCACCGCGTCAGAAACCCGGGTGCCAAATTCCACTGAACGGTTAAATATCTCCTCGGTCGTCTGGTCCTTCAACTCAGCAAGCAGTTGATCTTCAAACGCCTGTATCTCTGGTTTGGAAAAAACTACCCGTTTGGCTGTCTGACAGAAAGCGCGAACAGCCGAAATCCGGAAGTCGTGTGCACCTTCCGGTGCAGGAATCGCTTCAAAGTCCCGGAGGTTGGCTGTAATAGAAGGTGATCCGGCCTTAGCAAACCGCGCCGCCTCATAGGCAGCCAGGCTTGGATACACGTACACCCTGCTGGACACTGGCGGCGAAAAAATATCATGGATAATCAGTTCCGTCAATTGCCTTTCGCAGCGATGGAGCAGTGTCGCGTCAGTGGCAGAATATGTCACTTCGGTGGCCTTCTGGCAGCCAACGACCATCATGCAAAGGCCAACCACCGACAATGCTAAGCGGTATTTCATACTCATTCTATTTAGTCTTGGTACGTCTTGTCTCAACTCCTTTTGAATTATAGAACACAACTTCAGTAACTGGTTCTGATACGTTCAGTCTTCGGGGCTCCTGCGAGTGAAAGGAATGTCCATAATAAAACTCCGTCTTAACAAACTTCCCATCTGCCATCATCAGCCTGGCGAACGCCTCATCGGACTGCACAGCAATGGAAGCGGAGGCGGTGCGATTGGACATAAACACTTTCAGGGAGTCCCTATTCTGTGTGGCAAGAAGCCACTCTCTTTCACCTACCCGAATCCTGCTCAAAGCACGGGCATCTTTAGGAACAAAGAAATGACTTTCATCAAGGCCCACCGATCTCCATTCTTTTCCCTTCTCGTTGTGCAGTACCAGGCCATTCATGGCATCAGCCCGGCCTTGAAGCAACTCCATACCAAAGTCATTGCCCACCAACAGCAGATCAGTGAATCCATCCTGGTCGTAGTCATAAGGCAACATACCATAGACAGGCGCCAATTGCGCCTCCTTCGGAAGTTTGACAAGCCTAAACTTGCCCTGGCCGAGGTTCTCGAGGAAACTGCTTGCCATCCAGTTGGCTTTGAGAATCTGGGCACCCTTCATCTCCTCTGCCGTGAACACCTTGTCGACAGTAGCACGGCCAAAATCAGCGTACGTTTCAAATTTGGTTCTGATCATGACAAGCTGCTTGATCATGTCATCACGTGTGTGATAGAAGTACTCGTGGCGTTGATCTGTTGAATCCCTCCAATAGCATGAAATGAAGGGGTCATATAATCCATTCCCATCAAAGTCCTTCGCATAGATTGTAAGTGGCTCTGCGGAAGAACACTTGAAATAGATGTTCTCACCGAAGTTGCCTGCCCAATAGTCGGTATCTCCATCCTGGTCAACATCTGCCCCTGCAAGACTGGTCCACCAGCCTCTAAAGTCGGCAACACCGGACTGCTGTGTAACATTTTCGAATTTGGCGCCCGTGTTCCTGAATAAAAGCAAAGAAGACCACTCAGGTGCCAACAACAAATCCATCTTCCCATCTCCATCAAAGTCGGTCCAGAGCGCATCGCTGATCATGCCTGGATATTGCAGTTCCGGGTTGAGTTCAGCGGTAACATCAGTAAATACCGGTTTGTCCTTTACTTTGGTGTCATTGCGAAGTATATAACTACGGTCCGGCTTCGGGTAAGCGCGCGGAAGCACCCTGCCACCCACAAACAAGTCGAGGTCACCGTCCTGATCATAGTCGGCAGCTTTTACCGGCCCCGAGCAAGTTTTGATCTTCCCGATAGACACTGTGTCCAGGCGAAAATTTCCATTTCCGTCGTTGATGGCTAGTACATGCTGATAGAACTGAGACCCTGCCTCATATTGGTAGCTGCCACGCGCAAGGTACAAGTCATTGTCAACGTCATGATCCGCATCAAATATCAAAATACC
>JAIBBB010000278.1 GCA_019694905.1 Cyclobacteriaceae bacterium | reverse complement strand
CGTATCCCACCTCAGTATATGTAGATGGGCACTATGCGTATGTCACCAGCTATTACGAAGATGCACTTGAGATTCTGGACATAAGCAAACCTGCTACCCCCCGGCATGTGTCTGTGATTGGCGACGGGACGGGTGGTGCGCAGTTATATGGGCCAATGTCGGTGGTCGTCAAGGACAGCATTGCGTACGTGTCGTGTGCGTGGTCAAATGCGCTTGAAGTCATTGACGTTCACAATCCGGCCAAGCCCAGACACAAGGCGGCGCTGTTAGATGGCGATGGTGGTGCAATGCTCGGGTACCCGCAATCGCTGACATACTTCGGTGATTTTCTGTACGTGGCCAGCACAGAAAGTGCGGCCATGGAAATTATTAACATTTCTGACCCTGCACACCCGACCCATGTGGCTGCCGTCATAGATGGAGACAACGAAGCCCACCTGCTGAATGCTGTAAGTGTACACTTTGATCAGGGCGTAATTTATGTAGCCACAGGTGAAAGCAACGGCGTTCAGCTTATAGATGTCACAGACCCAACTGCACCGGTGGTTGCTGGCTCGGTGTTTTCGGGTACAGATGGCGCGGTGCTCGATTATGCATACGGTGTTTACGTGCAATATGGAGCAGCCTTCGTGGTCAGTAACTCATCGGACGCGGTGGAGATTCTGGATGTAACTGATATCAGCCATCCCTTTCACCTGACAACGGTAAAGGATGGAGACTTCGGTGCATTGCTGCTCAATCCCTCCTGTTTGGCAATCACAGGGGCGTATGCGTTTGTCATGAGTGATCAGGATAATACGATGGAGGTTATCGATGTATCCAACCCAGCCCTTCCGGTTCACATAGCAGGGATCAAGGACGGTCAGGCAGGAATCCAGATCGGCGGCCCCAGCGCAATAGCAATCGAAGGTAATTATGCATACATCCTCAACGCGGATTACAATTCTGTTGAGATTGTGGATATCACGGACCCCGCGAACCCCGTAAGTACCGGCAGAATCAGTGACGGTGAAAACGGCGCAATGCTGAACTTCCCTTATGCTATCGCGATTAGCGGCACCACTGCTTACGTGGCAAGTTATTTGAGCGATGCTGTTGAAGTCATTGACATCACTGACCCGGCATTCCCTGTTCACTTGACCAGTGTTCTTAACGGAGACGGAGGAGCCACGTTGGTGAGCCCCACCGATATACAGGTTGTGGACAACTACCTGTATGTAGCTACAAGCAACGCCCTGGAGATTCTTGATCTGACTGACCCCACAGCACCTGTGCACGCAGCGGCTCTTTCTGATGGAGATGGTGGCGCTGTGATCCAGAATCCCAATGCGTTCGTGGTCAACGGGGGATTTGTCTATATCGCCAACCCCTATTCGCTGGAGGTGATAGATGTGCAGGATCCTCTGGCTCCGGCCCATAGCTCCCTGCTTGAAGATCAACAGGGTGGAGCAGTGCTAAACTACTGTCAGGATATTGCTGTCAGCCAGAAGAACCTGCTGATAACAACTTATTTCGGGTCGGTCCTTGAAGTGGTTGACATCAGTAACCCCGCCGTCCCTGTCCATCATACATTCGTGGCAAACGGCCAGGGTAATGCATTGTTATACAACCCGTTTGCAATCGCTGTGGTAGATGGTTACGCCTTTGTGACCAGCATTGCTAACAGTGGACTTGAAATTCTATCGCTGTATGTTTCAGCACCGCCGCTCGTCCTCGACGCATTACCCGGTGACCAGTCTTATTCTTTTACGATTCAATGGAATCAGGTACCCAACGCCGATGGTTACTTTATAGATGTAAGTGACAGCTATTTCAATTCATATGTACTCTATAATGTCTGGGCGGCCGGATCAACCACCAGCTATGAAGTGAAGAATCTTAGTCCAATCACCGAGTATCAATTTCGTATCCGGTCATATAACAAGAACGGCACATCACCCAACTCCAACATTGTCACTACGATCACGGCTCCCAACATCCCCTATCTCAACTACTACTATCTGGATGATGCCCTCGCCACTGAATCCAGCTTCTTTCCATATTGGTCGGAGGATAGTGATGCCACCAGCTATTTTATCGATGTATCGCTCACACGCAGTTTTCGCACACTGCTGCCGGGGTATGACAACCTTGAAGTGCCTGGCCCTTACCCGGAAATTGATGGCCTGGACCAGGGTACGACTTACTATTTCAGGGTACGGTCACATGGCGTCGGAGGCACCTCCCCATCCTCAGAACCCGCTGTCGCCTTTACTAACTTTGCTCCGCCAGTGGCCAAACCGGCTACTGAAATTAAGGCAACTGCATTCCAGGCGAATTGGACGCCCATCAAGGGATCGGTTGGCTATCACCTGACTGTCAGTGATGATAATTTTGAATCCATTGTCTTTGAGGATTCAACCGTTCAGAATGCGGTTACTGTCCCTAACCTGAACCCCAACAGAAACTATCAATACCGCGTGACAGCTGATTTCCGCTGGAGTCCCACAGAAGTTTCTACGAGCGACTTTTCGGATACGATTCACGTCACGACGCTACCTCTCAATTTGCCGGGCCTGGCTTTTGGAGGTACTCTCAAGGACTACCGGATAATCTCTGTACCCATGGTATTGCCCAACGCAAACATTGAAGACGTGTTCTCACCGCTTTTGACCAGGTATGGAGGATACAAGAAGGACAAATGGCGATTGATTCAGTATCAGGAAGGCAAGGGGAATGTCAATTACACGGAAGGCCTCGCTAAGATTGAGCAAGGCAAGGGATACTGGTTTAATGCCCTTGAAGCGGTCGAAGTACCCGTCAAAGGCACGTTGAATCCTTCCGATAATTTTACATTGGAACTGGTGCGGGGATGGAATCAGATCGGTAACCCGTACAACTTCCCTATCAGCTGGCAGGATGTACTCGCGCTCAATCCAGGTGCCACCGGAGTTTCCGGACTGTACACGTATGAACCTGCCACGATCAGCTTCACGGCCTCAAAATCGGTTCTGCAGCCCTGGCAGGGAGCTTTTGTGTATGCGGATGCCGATGAACAACTCACCATCCCCCGTTCCATCAAACAGGTACCCGCCGGCAGGATGCAAAACACGCTTCCGGATGGATGGCTGGTTCAGATGAGGTTGCAACAGGGAGAGTCATACAATGACCGCGCAGGATTTGGTATGAGCCGAAGCGCAAACCCGGATGAAGACATCTACGACCGGATGGAAATCCCCCGTTTCCTCAAGTACCTGGAATTGAATACCACGCACCCGCAGTCATACACGCCTTACTATACTACGGACGTTGTACCAGAGTCGCGCTCAGCCGTTTGGAACTTCAGGTTTGAGAGCAATTTTGGCCCCGAGACATGCACACTTACCTGGTCATTGCCGCCGATGCCTGCTGAAGCGCAACTCTGGTTGGTGGATGAACAGTCCGGGGCAACGGTGAATATGAGAGAGCAACAGCAACTTCAGTTCGATGGACATGCCCGATTGATTCGAATCCACTATGCGGCTACCGCTGCTGAACTGATGTTGACTGGCCATGTGCTGGGCTCGCCCTATCCTAATCCCACTGATGGAGAGACGCTTATCCCAATCATGCTCGCAACAGATGAAGTGCCCGAGCTCGAAGTACTTGACATGAAGGGACAGCGCATGACGGTTTTAGCGCCGGGGGCATTGTCCAAGGGCGGACATACAATTAGTTGGAATGGACATGATAATCTCGGCAGCAGACTTGCGCCAGGATTGTATCTGATCCGGATGAGAACGAGAAATATCAATACTGTACAGACACGCAAAATCATCATCAAATGAAAACACGCGGCATTATCATACTGGTGTTGATGCTGGCCAATGGGCTGGCAATTGAGTCTTTGCGGGCGCAGGGGTTCAATCAGAAAACCAACCAGATCCACATCAATCTTAAACAGCCCGGTGGACTCACGGTGCTTCCTTCTATTTATTGGGTGGCACCTGTTCTTGAGTTTACAAACAGTCAGCAGAACGGCATTGAGATTGAGGCGGTGGTGGTTTCCGAGATTGAACTGAAGTCTGTGGAAATTCTCATTACCAACGGCACTTCTCCTGCGGGCAGGAAGTCGCTTGATTTTGGAAAAACCAGAACCCAGCGCTTCAAGCAGTTCATCAAACTTCAGGATGGCCAGAATGAGATTACATTCCTGGTTGAAAATCAGCAGGGTGGTAAAGTAAGCAGTACACGTTCTGTGTTGGTGGGCAGAAACGCCATTGCCGATGCAGTTTCCATTGACAGGAAGGACTACTTGCTGATTTTTGCAACCGATCAGTATGACAACTGGAATGATCTGGTGAACCCCATTGATGACAGCCGAAGCATTGCCAAAGTACTGTCTGAGCGGTATGGCTTTCAGACGGAGATTGTGGAAAACCCGGATCAGGATGAGGTGTTCACAAAACTTCGGGATTATGCAGAGCGGAAGTTTAAGCCTCAGGACCAGTTGATGATCTTTTTTGCAGGCCATGGCTACTTTGATGAGACCTTCGGTGAGGGTTTTGTGGTGGCAAGAAATTCCCTGATGAATGACCAGGCAAAGACTTCTTACATCGCACACAGCAGGCTCCGGCAAATCATCAACAACATACCGTGCCAGCATATCTTTCTGGCGATGGATGTTTGTTTCGGAGGAACATTCGATCCTGTTATTGCAAGTCACAGGGGCATGGAAATGGGTGAGACTACAGAAACGGAATATATCGTTCGCAAGCTCGATCAGATGACCCGCAAGTACCTCACTTCTGGCGGTAAAGAATATGTCAGTGATGGTATTCCGGGAAAGCACTCACCGTTCACGCTGAAGTTGCTCCAGGCTTTCAGCGAGGGCAGAGGTTCTGACAGAATTCTGACTTTGACGGAGATTCGCAGCTACGTGGAGAAATTGAAGCCAGAGCCTCGCTTTGGAAGTTTCGGCGACGACAAGTCTACCAGCGATTTTGTTTTTATCATGAAAAGCGCCAACTGAGGAATCTATGAGAAACTACCTGTTGTTCTTTTTTGCCTTGCTGACCTCTTCAGTGGTTGCGCAGAAATTTGATATCCGCCGGCTGGAACTGGATGGTGACAAGATCAATCTATACTATGATCTGATCGACTCTGTGGAGAATCACACCTATACGGTGCGAGTCTTCGTTTCCAAGGACAATTTCATTTCACCCTTGCAGAAGGTTTCTGGAGCGGTGGGTCTTGAAGTGGCACCCGGCCGTAACCGCAAAATCGTATGGGATGCCAAAGAGCTCGGCGAAGGCTATGATGGCAACGTGGCTTTGGAAGTCCGTGGGCGATTGTACATCCCTTTTGTCCG
>JAIBBB010000277.1 GCA_019694905.1 Cyclobacteriaceae bacterium | reverse complement strand
TAACAAGGGAACCAACACGAGCGCGGACATGGACAGCGCATAGGAATACAAAACCGAGTTGGCCACCTGCCAGCCAAAGAACGACACCTGATCGCTCCCGTCAGCATTGGTGGTGATGGCCTGGTAGTAAACAGGAAAGATCGCTGAGGTGATGACGAGCGAGTACACAGAGTTGGCCCAGTCGTACATGCACCAGGCCCGGATCATGGAAGGCTGATTGAGATCGGCTTTCATCAGTGGGGTGTCAATTCCAAAAGATACAGAATATCTTTCTCACACCCAGCGGTCCAATTACCAATCCAGGTAAACGAGACCGATTTGAAGTCCGAGGCTTGTAAAACCGTTGTAGCCGTAGTCCTTGTTCTTGTTGGAAGAGTAGTCGTAGTGCAAACCTGCCATAGCCGCCCAGTTTGACTTCTCAGAAAATCGCAGTTGGACACCGGCCTGGGGTCGCAGCAGCACGCCCCACGTACTCACCTTGTCGGAGTAAATGTTGTAAAAAAGCGCATACTGATTGTAGGCTGCGCCAAAACCGAACCCTGCATACGGTCTGATGTTCTTTTCCGTGCGCCAGAAATACTCACCACCGAGCATGATGGAGTAGTTATAGGCATAGTTGTAGAAGTCGGTGTAGACAGAACTGGAGGGCGTAGTGTACACCGCCGGCGGTGTGTAGTCGTTGTAGGTGGCGTAACTGAAGTCGCCACCCATCGTGAAATGCTCGTTGATGAATTGGCGGTAGATGAACTTTCCGCCGCGGTAGCTGGTGTTCTTGATGAAGTCAGGATTCGACTTGGGCACGTTGATGTCGTACGCAAGGCCAAACATCTTATCGTAAATAATCTGGGCAGAGGCGCTGGTGCTGACCAGCAACAACAATGCTGCAACGAGTTTTTTCATGGTCAGCGCTTGATGTAGGTGGACTGCCGGAAAGCCTGGTTGACCGCGTCAACCGATTTCTTGTAGACGTTGGGAGTCTCGTACAGATCGCCGATGTTGGCGACCCAGACTACTTTCAATTTATTGGCCTGCGGATTTTTGAGGTCGACGAGTTCCATGATCAGCGTACCACTGCTCGACGAGTAGGTGTTCACATAGGGATAGCCATAATACCCGCCATAGCCATAGTACCCGCCATAGTAGTAGCCGGGGTAGCCGTAGTAGTAGTTGGGATACACCACCGACTGAAACACCTGGTAGTTGTCGACGATGAAAGCTGTCAGCAGCAGATCAGGTTTCTGCTTGACGAATTGCTTGGTATAACCTAGCGAATCCATCTTCTTCTTCAGCAGGTCCGTGATGATGCTCGGATAGTCTTCATCCGGTCGGGTGATGAACAAGGTATCGGTAGTGGAATTGGAAATCAATCCCAGGGTATCCATGGAAAGCGCGTACGTCGCATACTTCGTAAAGTCGATGGTATTGTCGTACTGCGTCTGTACTACCATGTGCCGGGTGAGTTCACTCATAGAAGGATGGGGCTGGCAGGACCAGAAACCAAGCACCACCATACAGCACCAGATCAACCGCTTCATAACATGTCCAGTTTTAGGGGTAAAACGATCAACTACCCCACAAAATTACAAGAAATAGGGCTGAAAAGTGAACCCAGCACTACGGGTAGGTTTCTGCTTGAAATCTGGCATGAACCGACCTGCTATGTTCACAGGCGATCGGGTCAGGGATCATGCAGTGAAATATTTGATCCTGGGGCAAAAAGCGGTCCAAAATCAAATGTAAACTTTTGCAGAATTAGTAACGTTACCATTACTATAGCGCTGAAACTTGCGTAACATGGACCAATTTTCTGCCCTCCTGTCGAACAATCATTCGAGCCGTGAGAAAACTTGAATCACATTATGGAGTCCTTGGAGATGCCATTTCTGGTGCATTTGGAGGCGCTGTTCTGGGTAGTCTTTTTGAAGTAGCCTGGATCACGGCTATAGTAGGAGCAATTATCCTTGTTGTTCCTGACATCAGGAAAATGATCAAGAAGCCTGATACAACTAAGGCAATTTAGTCCTGCTTGCATGGATCCGGATACGCTGGCCAACGAGCACACCATTTACGTGGGTTTTGCGATTGCTGCTGTGGTATTCTTCATCTATGCATGGAATCATGGATCAGGAATAGCATTTCTAAACGTTGCTGGTATTGTCTTAGCCTCCCAGGCAGCAGTTGGCGGAGGTGCTCTTTGCTTGAAGGCACTATCAACTGGTTGGTGTCCCTTAAGTCAATCAGAACGTGTATATATTTTCCTTGGCGGACTTGCCGTCGTCTGGAATGCCTTTGTGTCTATTAAAAGATTGGGTTCCAAACCAACAGTCGCCTAACAGTACAGACGATTAGATCGAACGGGACAGAATAATCCTAATCGTCGATATCGTAGCAGTATTCCTTAAGGTACCCCTGGGCGTCATCGTTGCCCAGATAGAATGACCGGGAGAGGCAGCTGCAACCCGCGTCGGTCTTCTTCTGTTCGATCAGAGCGGCGCCCTTATAAAACAGCGCGTTGGCATTATTGGGGTCCAGCCGCAGGGCCAGGTTGAGGTAGGTGATGGCCTCATCGTACCGATGCGCCTGCACAAGAAAGGTACCTGCATAGAGGTATGCCGGTGCATAGGTCACATCCAGTTCGATGGACTTGTTGATACAAAGAATAGCGGAGTCCGGTTGGTTCATGTTGAAGTAGGCGAAAGCGAGATAGGTCTCCGTCTCCGCATCATCTTCCGTTTCGCGCACGGCCAGCAAATCGCGCTTGGCTTGTTCAAACCGGCCCGCCTCGATGAGCAGGCTTGCTTTCCATTTGGTGAGCCGGGGATCGGCATCCCCGAGTGCCGTCACCTGCTCAAGCTGTTCCAGTACTTTATCCTGCTCGTCCATCTCACGGTAGATGAGTGCACGCAAAATGTAGGGTTGGCGGGCGTTAGGGAAATTGGGAATGAACTGCTCCAGGTCTTTCAACGCGTTGTCAAACTGCTCGCTCTGGTAGTAGCACACGGCGCGCTTGTACAGTGCATTAAAATCTCCCGGTTCCTTGAGGCCGGAAATTTCGATGGATTTAGTGAACAGTTTAGCCGCCTCAGCAAATTGCTCATTGCGCATGAGTGTGTCACCCTGCACCTCGAACGACTTGGCGCGGGACATCGTCTGAGACCATGCCCCGGCAACCACCAGGAACAGTCCCGGAAGCAACAGGAACCATTTACGCATTGGAAGTAGCTGCCTTGTTGCGTTCGCGCTTGCGCTCGTTTTCGGAGAGATAGATTTTGCGAAGACGGATGGACTTCGGTGTCACCTCCACATATTCATCGCTCTGGATGTATTCCAACGCCTCTTCCAGTGAGAACTTGATGGCAGGAGCAATCCGCATCTTCTCGTCAGAGCCACTGGCGCGGATGTTCGTCAGCTTCTTGGTCTTGGTGACGTTCACCACGAGGTCTCCCCCACGGCTGTGTTCGCCAATTACCTGGCCTTCGTATACCGGATCGTTCGGATCGATGAAAAACTTGCCGCGGTCCTGCAGGTTGTGCAAGCTGTACGGGATGGCTTCGCCGAGTTCACCACTGATGAGCGAACCGTTGATACGGCCGGGAATCTCGCCTTTGAAGGGCTGGTATTCCTTGAAGCGGTGGGTCACGACAGCCTCGCCGGCGGTGACGTTCAAAAGGTAGTTGCGCAGGCCGATGATACCGCGTGAAGGGATGTGGAAGCGAAGGATCATCCGGTCGCTTTTGGGTTCCATGCTCAGCATTTCACCCTTGCGCTGCGATACCGTTTCGATGGCCTTGCCTGCATTGATTTCAGGAAGGTCGATCGTCAGTTCTTCCACTGGCTCACACTTCACTCCGTCAATTTCTTTGTAGAGCACCTGCGGCTGTCCGATCTGGAGTTCGTAGCCTTCACGGCGCATGGTTTCGATCAATACGGAAAGGTGGAGTACACCACGGCCATAGACCATGAAGCTGTCGGCTGAGCCTGTGTCACCTACGCGCAGTGCCAGGTTCTTTTCGAGCTCGCGGTCGAGGCGGTCCTTGATGTGACGGGACGTCACAAACTTTCCTTCCTTGCCATAGAAGGGCGAATCGTTGATGGTGAACAGCATGCTCATCGTAGGCTCGTCGATGGCGATGGACTTCATTGCCTCCGGCTTTTCCGGGTCCGCGACGGTGTCGCCGATTTCAAAACCTTCGAGACCTACCACGGCACAGATTTCTCCGGCCTTCACCACTTCTGCCTTCTGTTTTTCAAATCCTTCGAAGACGTACAATTCCTTGATCTTGCTTTTCACCTGACCCACGCCATCGCGCTTCATCAGCATGATGTTCTGGCCGGAGCGCAGCTCGCCGCGGTGCACGCGACCGATGGCCACCCGACCGATATAGGATGAGTATTCAAGCGAGGTGATCAGCAACTGAAGTGACCCTTCCTCGGTCTTCGGTGCCGGGATGTATTTGATGATACCGTCGAGCAATGCGGTGATGTCTGTCGTAGGTTGCTTCCAGTCCGCGCTCATCCAACCCTGCTTGGCAGAACCATAGAAGGTGGGGAAGTCGAGCTGGTCTTCGTTGGCATCGAGTGCAAACATCAGATCGAACACGGCCTCATGCACTTCGTCGGGGGTACAGTTCTTCTTGTCGACTTTGTTGATCACCACAATCGGCTTGAGGCCGAGTTGCAGCGCTTTCTGCAATACAAAGCGGGTCTGGGGCATGGGGCCTTCAAACGCATCTACCAGCAGCAGACAGCCGTCGGCCATGTTGAGCACGCGCTCCACTTCGCCGCCGAAGTCACTGTGGCCAGGGGTGTCGATGATGTTGATTTTATAGTCGTGGTAGCGCACCGACACGTTCTTGGCGAGGATGGTGATACCCCGCTCGCGCTCCAGTTCGTTGGAGTCCATGATCAGTTCGCCAGGGTTCTCGTGGGCCTTGAAAAGGTGTCCTGCGTGCAACAGCTTATCCACCAGCGTGGTTTTGCCGTGGTCGACGTGGGCGATAATGGCGATGTTCCGGATTTTACTAACCTCCATAAAACTGATTCAGGGTGTTGATTTCAAATTGAGCCGGCAAAGATACGAAATATACCGGGAACAGCCTTCAGACGTCCATTCATCAAAATGCCCGCCAAATGAAATTTGTCAGTGGCCCTAAAACCGGGTAGAAGATACGGCACAAGGCCCTCAATTCGCGGAAAATAGGAGCCTTCCGGCAAGCCTATGGCAAGTGTGATCGGCTGCAACCACTGAAAAAGGACAATGATATCCGCTTGTTTCATTCTCACGGCAGGAAAATCATGCGATCAGATTCCCTATTCTAAAAGATTTCAATATCAGC
>JAIBBB010000054.1 GCA_019694905.1 Cyclobacteriaceae bacterium | reverse complement strand
CCCAACGGCTCACGTGCCAGCGCAAGCCTACTGACATTCGAACAGGTATGGAGGCAGTCCAGGCTTGGCGGGCATAGATTGCATTCAGGTTGCTGATGTATGCACCTACTGAGACGTTCTCGGTTAGACGTGTAATCCCGCCCAGGGTGAGTCCGGGACGCCATTGAGCGCCCGTCAATTCGTTCTGAAATGAATACAATGATGCCCGGATGCCGAGCGAGGTGTTTCCGATCAGGTGGGCCAGTCCAAACAGGGCCCCGTTCTCATGGTAATGTGCATCGCCTGTGGATGTCATTGCCATGCCCACGCCCCATCCATTCATCGGCAAAGTGAAAATGGCTGCACCTTTATGAAAGCCATCTGGCATTCCGGGAAAAACCTGAAAAGAGGTTGAGAGCATTGTTTTGCCAGGAGCAGCAATACCGGCAGGGTTGTGCAGCAGTGAATGGTCATCCTGCAGCGTTGCAGTGCACAATCCTAGTGCGGTTGCGCGTGCGCCAATCAACGCATCGGTGGTCTGGGCGACCAGCAGTGGCGATTGGATAAGAAGTAGTAATATTACTCGCAAGGTCATGGGATTCGCCAAATGAGCACTTCCAAAATTCTAGGGATAATCAGTCTGATAACAGGCGTAGTGTTACCCGATTTTTGTGCCTTTGGTCAATGCGACAGTGTAGCGTTCTATCCAACGGGTGGCATTAAGCAGCGTGGAGCCTGTGTGGCAGGTCAGAAATCCGGGCGATGGGTGTATTACTACCCAAACAACAAGGTCAGTGCGGAAGAATTCTATCTATCGGGTGTACTCCACGGCGATGTGAGGTACTATTTTCCGAACGGTTTGCTTCAGGCAGAAGAGGCCTGGGTACAGGGCAATCTGGAGGATTCATCGTTCTACTACTTTGAAACCGGGGCCTTGCAGAAGAAAGGCACCTATGTGCACAGTCAGTTTGCCGGAACCTGGAAGCACTACTATCCCAATGGCAAACTGGAGCGAGCGATAGCCTACCTGGGAGGTGTGCCGGAAGGACTCACCACCGCATTCGCCGAAAATGGAAACATGGTCCAGCAGGGAACTTATCACGACGGAAAGGAGGAAGGGGTGTGGACATTCTATGACGATTCCGGAGCTATTTCTTTCACAGGGCAGTATGTTGCCGGGCAACCCGTCGGCATATGGTATCAATACAGGAAAGGAAAGAAGAGGATTTACAAAAGGTACTAGAATTCCTTCTTCAGGTTGAAGAAGAAACCATGCCTTCCTTCACGGGTCATCGTGTACTCAAACCGGAAAACGCCATCATAGGCTGTGACCATATCAAGACCGACGCCGAAACCTCCCAACAGATAATTGGAGAGTCTTGTGTTCAGGTCGAGGCCCTGATAGTAGGGATAGTTCTGCACATAGCCGAAGTCAACAAAAGTTTTCAGGTAGATTGCGAGTGGTAGATGCCTGAACTGTTCCCAGGGCATATCTTCCAATGTGTAGGTGCGATTGAATATCCGTTTCTTTAGCGTGGTTTTATTGAGAAAATACTGAGGCCCTTCAACCACATACACTTCATATCCTCTGATGATCTGTCTTCGGTACCCGATGCCACCAAATTGCGCATAAGTAGGATTATCGGGCCTGCTCAGATATCCGACGCTAAAGTTTGACAAGTACCACCTGGGTCCAATTTCAAGATGGTGTGCATAGGTCGCCATTGCGATGGATTGATTCGCCTGATCACCAAGGTCCAACCCCATTTTGTATAACAGCCCTGTGAATTGGTAGCCATGCAGCGGATAGGCAATCACGTCGCGGTGCTCTGAAACAAATGAATAGGATAGACCGGTGTACCATTGCGTAGTATGGTCGTTCCCAAAATAGTTGGGATTGAGGTGGTATGCGATGGTGTCAGCGATTCTGGTTGACCTGAATTCTGCGCGCACCCCGTGGGTTTGATAGAAATTCTTCCGAAAGGTCATGCTGATGCCTGCGAGAACGGATCTTCGCACAGTGGTATTTAGCCGCAGGTATTGCAGGATGTGGTCTTTTGTGGCGTAGACTGCATTCTTGGGTTCTGCGAATTCAAAATCAACCTGAAGTCCGCGTTTTTGACGTGCGTCGAGATTAGGAATCCGGTAGGATAATTCAAATCGTCTTGAGAAGCCAAACTGGGCAGAGAGTATCACTTTTTCATTTCTTCCTCTGAAGTTGTTGTGGTAGAGTCGCATCCCATAGTTTACCCGTGTAAAGTCATGGTTGTAGTTCTGGTACCACTCATTAAGGTTCCTGTCGGACAATTCAAAAATGGGTATTGGAAATATGTACCATCGCTCACTGACATCTACAAGCAGATCAATGCTTCTTGACGACAATTCCAGCGCTCTTACGGAGGCAGTGTTGAAAAGCCGAAGGTTATAGATCTTGTTCCGGTCCAGGAGGAGAACAGTGTCCAGCTTGTCTCTTCTGATGCTGTCGCCTTCATGAAGTGATAGCTCACGTTGAATGATTCTGTCTCGGGTGACATTGTTACCCACGATAAGAATTCTATTGACTCGTAGCCAATCGTCCGGAGCTGGCTGGCTCTGGGCAACCAATTGGTGCGATGCCACCAGGAAGAACAGCAAGAAGGCTTTCCGGGTCATGTATGATACTTGCTCCTGGGCTTGCCCGCACTCAAAAGCTTAGGAGGCAGGCGTGTCTACAGAACGTCGGTATGACCTGATCAGTATAATGACGCCGGCGACGAAAAGCGGGATGCTCAGGAACTGCCCCATGTTGAGAGGAAGTCGGGTTTCAAAAGGAACCTGAACTTCCTTCAGGAATTCGTAACTGAATCGCAATCCCCAAAGAATAATCAGGAACATGCCAAAAATGCGACCCTCTGGTGTGGCCCCCTTCTTTATGGACCAGTACCAGAAAAGAAACAAGAAGAGGAGCAAAGATGAAATGCTCTCATACAACTGCGCCGGGTGTCTGGCAATGCCCCAGGTTCTCACTTTGGCAGTCAATGCACCGTTCTTCTCAATAGTGAAATCAAAATCAGTTGGCTGGAGACTGGGTTCTTCGAAATACTCATTGAGTGAAGTAAGATAGGTCTTGAGTTGCCTGGTGCAGTAGTTTCGCATTTGGGCTTCGGTTACACCCTGCTTGAAGAAGACATACACATAAAGCGGCACCCTGCCTTCCGGAAGTGGCTGCATGTCATTGTTCCTCACAATGCCTACACTTTCAACAATGGTGTTGGCCCCATCCGGGCTGGTCATGGCATCGGTGAGGTGGCTTACAAACACAACCCCCATGGAAGAGTTTGTGGGTTTGCCAATGATTTCTGAATTAAAGTAGTTACCCAGTCTGATGAATGCTCCCGTGAGGGCTACCAGAATGACAATCCGATCCAGCACTCCCAGATAACTCACTTTGCGCCTGCGCGCATACAACCAAAGTGCAAACAAAATACCAATGGCTGCACCATGACTGGCCAGCCCCTGAAGGCCTGTAAAGCGAAATGTAGGAGTGAACTGAAAGGGCAACAGAATACCTAATGGATCCTGCCAGATGATTTCGGGTTGATAGAAGAAGACATGTCCAAGTCGTGCACCGAGCACGGTGGCCACAACCATGTAGATGGTCAGCGAATCCACCTCCTTGTCAGGTTTCCCTTCCTTCTTGAACATGTAGTACAGGATTTGCTGGCTAACCAGAAAACCCAACGCAAAAAGTAGTCCGTACCAGCGAAGTGCAATGCTGCCAAAGTTGAAAATCTCAGGGCTGGCATTCCAGATAATAAAGTCAGAAATCATGTTCGTATGCAGGCTTTTACAGAATCAACAAATATAGGCCAATGCACTAAATTGTTCAGGCAGGGTTTGCAGAATAATTGCGGCGAACGCTACCAGTTGGCTACTGTGGCATTGAAGATGTCGAGCAGAATCTGATCCATGATTTTCTTCTCCAGATCCTCCTGAACGGATGCGAATGACAGGTTATTGTCGAAGTCGCGGTAGAAAGAAAACTGCCTGTCCTTGAAGCTGTTCTTGGGCTCAAGGTTGTCTGTGTATGTGATCTTCACTGCAATGGTAAGTCGGGTCAATGCTGCCGGGCTCGTTCCGGCATTGGTGCTTGATGCAGTAGGGGCCATGTTACTTAACCGGTAATCAGTGATCACCCCTTCAACAGCCAATTCACCAACCTCGGGTACCACACGAAGCCCTGAATTCTGCTGATAGTAGTCCTTGAGTCTGTTTGAAAATGTTTGGGCGAGGTTTGCCGGTGCCAGGTCGGTATTGTTGAAGATCTGGTCAATGGTTATTGTCTTGGCAGTCGTTGCAACGCCAGTCATTGTGTAGATACCACATCCCGGAGCCAGGAAAAGCAGGGATGCAAACAACAGGGTAATAGTTGAGATGCGCCGGTTCATTCCAGGTTGTATTGCTTGATTTTCCGATACAAGGTACGTTCGGATATTCCCAAATCCCGTGCCGCCTTTTTCCTGCGGTTTCTGTTTTTGTTCAGTGCCCGCATGATCAGTTCCTTTTCTTTCTTTTCGATTGAAAGTGAGTCGTCCTGATCTTCGTGAGTGATGTCTTGTATCTCTTCAATTTCATCTTCCTTGTTCTCCGCAAGAGATGGGGTGAGGTTCAATACAACAGGTTCTGCGGCTTCGCCGGTGGGCCGTGGCTGCAGTCCCTCGAAAAGGCCACTGTGTTCTTTGAGCAACTGGGCGGCCTGCGCCGGATTGCTGACGCTGTCAAGAACCAATTTCTTGAGTTCTGTCAGGTCCTTTTTCATGTCGAACAGGACTTTGTACATGAGTTCTCTCTCTGAGAGATCAGGACCATGAGCATCGCGGTGAAGTGCAGGCAGATTGGATTCTCTTGGTAAATAGTCCTGGAGCATGCTGCCCGTGATCTCCTTATGATCTGCGCTGAGTACAGAGATTTGTTCGACCAGATTCTTCAGTTGGCGAATGTTTCCCGGAAACCGGTATTGCATCAGTATTTCCCGGGCATCCTCGGTAAGTGATATGGGTTTGACTTTGTAACGCTCTGCAAAATCAGTTGCGAATTTTCTGAACAGCAACTCAATGTCCTTCTGACGCTCTCTGAGCGGCGGAACATAAATGGGTACGCTGTTGAGTCGGTAGTACAAATCCTCGCGGAATTTGCCGGTTTCCACTTTGCCAAGCAGGTTCACATTGGTAGCTGCGACCACCCTGACATCAGTTTTGAGAACCTTGGAGGACCCAACCTTGATGAATTCACCATTTTCAAGCACCCTGAGCAGGCGGGCCTGTGTTGCCAGCGGCATTTCACCAATTTCATCGAGGAAAATGGTGCCTCCGTTGGTCACTTCGAAGTACCCCTTTCGCGCCTCGTGTGCGCCTGTGAAAGAACCCTTTTCGTGACCAAACAACTCCGAATCAATGGTGCCCTCCGGTATAGAGCCACAGTTGATGGCAATGAACTGGCCATGCTTGCGGGCGCTCAACTGATGTATGATCTTGGAGAAGGACTCTTTACCTACACCGCTTTCGCCGGTAATTAACACCGACATATCAGTGGGGGCTACCTGAATTGCCACACGGACTGCGTGGTTGAGCAAGGCTGCATTTCCGATTATGCCGAAGCGTAACTTGGTGTTCTGGATTTCCGAATCTGTGATAGTCATGGTTACCGGTCGATGATGCGCCCCAGCAAAGTGGCAGAGGTGCAGTCCTCAATTAGTACGTGGACGTATTGTCCTTTGATTTTATTCTCTGCAGGAAAAACCACCACCTTATTCGAACTGGTCCTGCCCTGCAACTTCTCGTGCGAGCGGCGTGACGGTCCTTCGATGAGTACCTCCTGAACAGTGCCAATCTCCCGCTGGTAACGTCTCAGTGAGTGTCGCCCCTGGGCCTGGATGATCTCCTGCAGGCGTCGGTTTTTGGTCTCGGCCGGGACGTCATCTACCAGTTTTTTGGCCGCCAGCGTTCCCGGCCGCTCAGAATAGTGGAACATATAAGCAAAATCAAAAACAACGGACTCCATCAACGAGAGCGTTTCCTGATGTTCGTCTTCAGTTTCTGAACAAAACCCGGTAATCATGTCAGAACTCAGTCCGCAGTCCTCACCCAATATTTCGCGGATGCGCTTGATTTTCTCAAGATACCATTCACGTGAATACCCACGATTCATCAGGTCAAGTACTCTTGAGTTTCCACTCTGTACAGGCAGATGGATGTACTTACACACATTGGGATGAGCAGCCATCGTATGCAAGACGTCATCGGTAATGTCTTTGGGGTGAGAGGTTGAAAACCGCACCCTGAGCCGGGGATCGATTCTCGCCACCATGTCCAGAAGTTGCGCAAAACCAACCGTGTCAGATAAACCTGCCTTTTCGAGACGTGCCTTGTTGTTTTCTGCTTCACTCCATTTGTAAGAATCTACATTCTGTCCAAGCAGGGTCACCTCGCGATAACCCTTTGCAAACAGATCCTTCGCCTCATTGACAATCGAATGAGGGTCTCTGCTTCTCTCACGTCCCCGGGTGAATGGCACAACGCAAAAAGAGCACATGTTGTCGCATCCGCGCATGATTGAAATGAATGCGGTGACACCATTCGAATTCAATCTTACGGGTTCAAGGTCCCCATAGGTCTCGTCCCTGGAAAGGAAAGTGTTGACGGCTTTCACTCCATCGTCTGCCTGCTGCAGCAGATCAGGCAGCGTCCGATAGGCGTCCGGCCCCACAACGAGGTCCACAATTTTCTCTTCCTCAAGAAGACGTTCCTTGAGCCGTTCGGCCATGCATCCAAGCACGCCTACGAGCAGTCCCGGGTTTTGATGTTTGAGACCATTGATCTGACCAAGCCGCTGTCTCACTGTCTGTTCGGCCTTGTCGCGGATGGAACATGTATTCAGCAATACAAGATCCGCAGCTTCAGGTACTGTCGTTGGTTCATAACCCTGTTTTTTCAGGATAGAGGCCACGATCTCACTGTCGCTGAAGTTCATCTGACAGCCATAGCTTTCAATGTACACTTTGCGGGAACTATGCTTCGGCTGACTTTCGATGCTGTGATCGTTCAGAATCTCAATATCTTCGATGGGCTTCAATGCAAACTGACTTAAGCCGCAAATTTACAACATGGCTGGTATAGTGACAACTTGTCACTTTTGGATATATTGCCCGGAAAAAGGGGAATTATGGCAATCATCAGGACGGTTCGTGGGTTCACACCCAGCTTTGGAGTCAACTGCTTTTTAGCAGAGAACGCCGTGGTTGTGGGTGATGTGATGATGGGTGAGGGGTGCACCGTTTGGTATAATGCGGTGGTCCGTGGCGATGTGAACTCGATAAGGGTAGGGAGTTTCACCAACATTCAGGATGGAGCCATAATACACTGTACCTATGAGAAATTCAAGACGGTGATTGGCGACAAGGTTTCCATTGCTCACGGTGCTATTGTGCATGGTTGCACGATTGAAAACAACGTGTTGATTGGTATGGGAGCCATTGTTATGGATGGCGCGGTCGTGCAGCAGGGCGCGGTGGTTGCTGCAGGGGCCATTGTGTTGCCCGGTACTGTGGTAGAATCAGGGAGTATTTATGCAGGCATACCCGCCAAACGGGTGAAGGATGCAGGGCCTGAAATGCAGGCTGTGATCGAACGTACCGCGCGCAATTATCCCATGTATGCACAGTGGTATCAGGACAAATAAAAAATGCGAGCCTTTCGGCTCGCATGCACTGATGTCTTTGAATGCAGGTCTAATTTGAACCTGAACCTCCAAACAAATCCGGCGTTGGCGCAGGAGCAGGTGCTGGGGTGGGAGCGGGTGCAGGAGCTGGCGCAACAGGCGCAACGGCCACAGGGGCAGCCACTTTTACAGGAGCAGCCTTCTTCTTGGGTGCAGCCTTTTTCTTCGCTACCGGCTTCTTGGCAACTACCTTCTTTTTCGCGGCCTTTTTCACGGCCTTCTTTGCACTTTTCTTTGCTGCCTTTTTCACGGTCTTCTTCGCAGCCTTCTTGGCTTTTGCCTTGGATTTTTTAGCGGCCTTCTTTGCTTTTTTTGCCATGGGAAATTCAGTTTTAAAAGAGTTGAGAGGTTAAGCGGAACAATTACTTTTCTAAATTTAGTAAAGTGCCATTTTCTTGTGTAATAAATCTCGCATTTTTTTTGAGCATTTGTTATGTGTGCAAAATCACATGACTTTCGTCATCTGCTGGCCCTACCATTCTGACCTCCATTCTGCCCGGCTCCAAATGAAAAAAGTGTAACTTGCGGCGTTTTTTTAACCTTACAATATCATGACTGACCTCTTTGAAAAGCTCAGGATGGATGCCGATCCGCTGGCTAAATACTCCCACTTACCCGATGATTACTTCTTCTTTCCCAAACTGGAAGGAGACATCGGTCCCAGAATGCGATTCAACGGCAAAGAGGTGCTCAATTGGAGCCTCAATAACTACCTGGGTCTGGCCAACCATCCGGAGGTACGGAAGGCTGATGCCGAAGCGACAGCCAAGTACGGACTGGCCGCCCCCATGGGTGCCCGAATGATGTCTGGCAATTCCGTTCATCACCTGGAGTTCGAAAAGCAGTTGGCCGCGTTCGTCAAAAAGGAAGACGCCATGCTCTTGAACTACGGCTACCAGGGTGTGCTTTCAATCATTGATTCTTTAGTTGATAGAAAAGACGTAATCGTCTATGACTCTGAGAGTCATGCCTGCATAATTGATGGGGTACGTTTGCACATGGGCAAGCGATTCGTGTACCCTCACAACAACATGGAAAACCTTGAGAAGCAACTTCAAAGGGCGACCAAACTCGCTGATGAAACCGGCGGTGGCATTCTGGTGATTACCGAAGGTGTATTTGGAATGTCTGGACACATGGGTGACCTGAAAGGTATTGTTGAACTCAAGAAGAAGTACAATTTCAGACTCTTTGTGGATGATGCACACGGGTTTGGAACCATGGGTAAGACCGGGGCCGGAGTCGGAGAGGAGCAGGGCGTTCAGGATCAGATAGACCTGTATTTTTCAACTTTTGCCAAATCCATGGCAAGTATCGGCGCCTTTGTGGCAGGTGACAAGCGCATCCTGAAGTATCTGCGCTATACGGTCAGGTCACAGATTTACGCCAAGAGCCTGCCGTTGCCGCTGGTCCTTGGTGGTCTCAAGCGCCTGGAGCTGCTGAAGACAAAGCCTGAACTCCGGGAGAATCTGCGGAAGATAATGGGTGCAGTGAAGTCAGGTTTGAAGGAGCGAGGATTCAACGTAGGGGATGCCCAATCACCGCCTACCCCTGTATTGTTCAAGGGGGGTGTGGGTGAAGCGGCCAACATGGCAATGGACCTCCGCGAAAACTTCAATATCTTCTGCTCTGTTGTGATCTATCCGGTTGTGCCTAAAGATGTTATCATGTTCCGGATTATTCCTACAGCCGCTCATACGATGTCGGATGTCGCAGAGACTTTGACTGCTTTCTCGGCACTGAAAGAGAAGTTGGACAAGGGCTATTACCGAAAAGAAGAGCTGGTTTCGGTGACCCGATAGCCCAAAATAATGCATTTGGGGCTTGTTTTTACGGTTCTTTCGCTAAATTAGCATAGCGAATCCATCGTTTAATCTTTAACACCTATAGCAATGAAAAAATTTGAAGAACTGAAAAGCCTCATAGCCGCCATCGAACTAGATGCTGAAAAATTCTATGTAAAGGGTAACAGCGCTGCCGGGACACGGGTGAGAAAGGGTATGCAGGATCTCAAGAACCTCGCACAGGCTATCCGTGCAGAAGTTCAGGATCTTAAGAACAAGGATACTGCAAAGTAGTCTTAAGTACTATATCTATCAGAAAGGGCTTTGGCTTCGGCTAGCCCTTTTTTATTTCCTCCCAACTTCGCACGATTCGCTCAGACAAATTGCGCGATGCCGGTGCATGCGGCAGCCGTACATTGTCCCTCATGAGTCCCATGTGACCGAGCAGGCACTTCAGGCCAACCGGATTTCCCTCTTCATACATCAATCCATTGATCTCCAGGAACTGCATCAGGTATCGGCTGGACTTGACCAACTGGCCCTCACGTGCTGCTGTAGTGATCCGCCGGAAGGCCACGGGAAAGGCATTCGCCAGTACAGAGATTACTCCACTTCCACCCATTGCATAGATTGTGGACGTGAGCATGTCGTCTCCGGACAATAACAAAAAGTCCTTTGGCATCTGGCGCGCCACACGCATACACTGCTCAATGTTGCCGCTGGAGTCCTTTACGCCAATAATCCTGGGATTGTCTGCCAGGGTGAGGATCGTGTCAGCGGTCAGGTTGCTGGCGGTCCGGCCAGGGATATTGTACAGCAACAGGGGTACCGGACTTACGGTTGCAATTGTCTCATAGTGCTGGATGATTCCAGCCTGGGAAGGCTTGATATAATAAGGGCTCACTGACAGGAGAGCATCAACGCCAGTCAGGTCCGTATCCATGAGTTCTTCAATGACCGCCGCGGTATTATTGCCGCCAATGCCATATACAATGGGTAGACGGGCGGTGTTATGGTTCCTTACGAAATCCAGTATTCCCTGCTTTTCGTGTTTCGACAATGTGGCCGATTCGCCGGTGGTTCCGAGAACCACATAGTAGTCAACACCTTTGGCGGTGTGCCTGAGCAGGCGTTTTAGTGCCGTATAATCGATGTCTCCCTGGTCGTCGAAAGGAGTAACGAGGGCGACACCTGTACCGTGGAGTTTCTTCATGCTTGGATCTTCAATGAGTAGGTTACTGCTCTGACACTCAGTTGTCACTTAATTCTCGTAAGATAGCTGTGCAGGGTGTCGACAAACAGCCTGAAATTGCCCCCGGAGGAGATCATCAATTCAAAATAACTGCTGGTCTCTTCCTGAAATCTTCCCACCCGGCAATGGGCCTTGCACTTCGCCAGTACATTCAGCATGTAAGGACTTTGGACACTGTCCAGATGGATGAGATAGTCAAACTGCGTGTCCATGAATCTGAGGAGAGGAGCACTGTCAAAGTTCCCCCAAAAGTCGAGGTCCTGGAACGTGAAATAGTCGAACATGAATTCATAGTTCTCCTTCTTCCTGGGGAGAAACTCAAGCACAGTCACCTGTTTGCCCTCTGCTTCAAATTTCTTTACCAGATGCTTCACGTCATCATGTTTAGCGCGGTCCTCAACCGTAAACAGGATGCCAATCTGCCGGGCTGCCTGGTAAGGCGTACTCGTCCGCAGGGCCTTGTTCTTTCTTAACGCCTTTTTCGTGCGCCAATTCAGGAACCGGAGCTTGAACATGACTCTCGAATCGATCGCTAGTTGTTGCCGAGGATAAGCGGCATTCCGTCTTTCGATGAACCCACGATCACGATTTTCGAGTTGGGCGATTTAGACAACTCCAGAGTGGCTTCAATGCCTCTCATTTTCAGCAACTTGTCCGACAAAGAGTTATTGATAATATTATTTGCGCGAGCTTCGCCCTCAGCCTGAATCCGCTTGCGTTCAGCTTCGCTCTTCTCTTTGTCAAGACGGAATTGGTAAGCAAGTGCCTCCTGTTCTTGCTGAAGCTTGTTTTCAATGGCTGACTTGATCTGCTCCGGCAACACGATTGAGCGGATCAATACAGCAGTTGCATTCACATTGTTGGCATTCAGAATCTTCTCGCTCTCCGTCTTGATAGCCAACTCTACTTCAGCGCGTTTGGTTGAATAGATTTCTTCGGCGGTGTAACGGCCCATCACTTGCCGGACGGTAGAACGTACTTCAGGGATGATCAACACATTGACATAGTCCCTGGTGAATTTCTCGTGCACAAAACCAATCTTGTCTGGCATCGGGAAGAACCGAACAGTGATGTCAACATGCAACGACATTCCACTCTTGTCCAGGACGTCCATGTTCTCATCAGAGGAGCGCTCATTCACTTCGTACACATACACTTTGTTCCAGGGGGCCTTCATGTGCACGCCGGGACCTTCAATGTTTCCCTTGTCCAGGCCAGAACCGAAGGGGTAAAAAAGCACTGCCCGTTCCGTAGCTTCGATGGTATAGAAGAGACTGGATGAAAGAGCCATCAAAACAAAGATGGCGATGACTGTCAGGATGATAATTGGAAGTCTGCGGTTTTGCATAGTTGGGGTATTTGATAGCTCAGGCTGTCTTGAAATAGCTCCAGGACTGGCGAAATTAAAGAATTGCCGGCAACAATCCAGTAGCAAGCGACAGACCTATTATATATCTTTCCGGACTGTGACGGGCAGTAACAGATTTATGGAAGATAAACCCCCTGTTTTTTCATCCTGGTCGGGCTGGTATTGGCTGGTGGCCGGAATAGCGCTCCTTCAGTTCGCATTGTACTATTGGATAACCAGCGCATTCAAATGAGTCTGCTGGATTGGGTCATTTTGTTTGGCACACTGTTGCTTATTGCCGGCTATGGTGCCTGGAAATCACGGAAGCAGACCAGCATGGACAGTTACCTGCTGGGTAACCAGTCAATGCCCTGGTGGTCCGTTTGTCTTTCCATTATGGCTACACAGGCCAGTGCGGTCACCTTTCTTTCTACGCCTGGACAGGCGTTTGAAGACGGGATGCGATTCCTCCAGTTCTATTTCGGCCTGCCCCTGGCCATGATCATTCTGAGTATTAGTGCCGTGCCATTGTATCACAGGCTGAAGGTGTATACTGCCTATGAGTACCTGGAAGGGCGATTCGATGTGAAGACCAGAACGCTGACTGCGGTCTTCTTCCTGTTTCTGAGAGGACTCAGTGTGGGAATAACAGTATACGCGCCATCCCTGATACTCTCAACCATTCTGGGCTGGAACATTCACCTGACTACTTTGCTCATCGGCATGCTGGTCATGATCTACACGGTAAGCGGTGGATCGCAGGCGGTCAGTTTAACACAGCGCTACCAACTCACCATCATCATGTTTGGCATGCTGATGACTGGCTACATCGCCTATCTCGGGTTTGCTGAGCACGCCAGTTTCAGCCAGGCTTTCAGGTTGGCAGGTGAGATGGGCAAGCTGAATCTCATCAGTCTTGACTTCAATCTGTCTGACCGGTACAATATCTGGTCTGGTTTGCTCGGCGGACTGTTTCTGTTTCTTTCCTACTTCGGGGCAGATCAATCGCAGGTGGGCAGGTATCTTGGGGGAAAATCAGTTGGTGAAAGCCGGCTGGGCCTGATCTTCAATGGGCTCCTGAAGATCCCAATGCAGTTTGTCATTCTGTACATTGGGATCCTGGTCTTTCTCTTCTACCAGTTTCAAATGCCTCCTGCCTTTCACAATCAGTCAGTGTATACGAAGGCACTGCAGAGTAACCAAAGAGATACCATTCTTCGCAAGGAGGCATATGTCAATAGCCTTTTTGCGCTCAAGCGTGAGAAGGCCAGGGAACTGGCTTCTGCGATCCGGGTGGATGATCAGAGTGGCATCATGGACAAAAGGGCAGAATGGAGGGATCTGCAAGACAAGGAGCTGGGTGCACGCACAGAACTCAAGCGCTCCATTTCCGAGGCAGTGCCTGGCGCTCAGGTGCAGGACAAAGATTACGTCTTTATCAATTTCGTCATGACGCATCTGCCTGCGGGTTTGGTTGGGTTTCTGCTCGCAGTCGTCTTTTCGGCTGCGATGTCTTCTACTGCCTCCGAGCTTACCGCACTCGCGTCCACCTCAATGGTTGACATCTACCGAAGGTCAATAAGCAGTAACCGTACCGACATACACTATGTGAAGGCGACCCGATGGTTTACGGTGGGTTGGGCAGTCGTTGCCATGATTTTTGCCTCGTTGGCCAATCAGGCTGAGAACCTTATTCAGTTTGTCAATATCGTTGGTTCACTTTTCTATGGCACCATTCTGGGCATATTTCTGAGTGCTTTCTACATCAGGTATATCAAGTCTACCGCTGTTTTCATCGGCGGACTGGCAGGAGAAGCCACAATCCTTTACTTGTACTTTTTCAAACGTGACATGGTCGCTTTCCTGCACTACAACTACATTGGTTGCATAGTTGTCATTTTGGTTGCCTTGATCTGGCAGTTCCTGGAGAATAGCCGCATGCAACAAAAAAGCCCGGCGTAGGCCAGGCTTCCTTTAGAACATGTAACGAAGATTACTTCAGAGACTTGATCAAGTCATCGTTCATCTTTACGTAGTCTGCGTTAGAAGCCTTCTCAGCAGCAGCACGAGAGGCGGTTGCTGATTCGATAGCCCCCTTCTTGTCGCCAAGCGCCTTTTGAATGCGTGCTTTCAGGAGCCAGATCCAGAACGCAGAAGTGTTTTGATTTGCTGCGATGGTCACCCATTCCAGTGCCTTTTTCAAATCCTTGCCATTATCGAAATAGTAGGATGCAGCGGCGTAGTAGGTGCCGCCAGAGCTAGCAGTGGCTGATTCAATAGCCTTCATGACCTTGGAATCGAAGTCAACAGCAACTGTGAACTTCACTGAAGTATTCTCCCACAGCAACTGCACCTTTGCGGATGCGCTGTTGCTCGCAATGTCAGCAATCTCCACGGTGAAAGCCTCTGTCTTTTCGACCCACTTCTCTGACTTTACTTTGAAGTTGGCTACTTCCTTGCTTGCATCGTAGTCAGCGGTGTTCCCACCAAGTTCCAAATCCTTGTAAAGGGAAATAGTCCATTCTGTTGCACCTGGCCATGAGAAGATCAGGTATTCGCCCTTGGGCACATCTTTGCCTTCAACCTTGACATCTTCACTGAAACTGATGCGTGTTCCGTTGTTGGCACCTGTACGCCAAATCTTGCCGTATTGAACAAGCGCGTCAGCACCTTCGCCGAAAATCTTGCGACCCTTCATCCGGGGCCTGGAGTAGGTAACCTTGACATCGGTCAAACCAACGACGGTGGACACCGTTGCCGCCGGGCTTGCCTGAGGTGTCTGAATCTGGGCCTCAGCCCATAGACCGCAGGCTACCAGCATGATTGTGAATAGTTTTTTCATGGATGTTGTTGTTTAGAATGGCGCCAAAGATAGCAAAAAACGGGTGGCAAGATTGGTGGTTAATTTGCTTCTTTCGATATGAAAATCTCAGCGGAGTGGTACCGTCAGACAGATGTTGTGCACATCGCTCGCGACCTCATTGGTATGCGCTTGCATAGCCGGATAGGGGGCTTTCATTGTGAGGGCATTATTGTCGAGACGGAAGCTTATTCTCAGACGGAACGAGGTTGTCATGCGTATCAAGGCAAACGCACAAAGCGCAATTCGGTCATGTTTGACGCGGGAGGGCACGCCTACATTTACCGCTGCTACGGAATTCATAATCTGTTCAACATTGTGACACACAGGGCGGGTTATGCTGAAGCTGTGCTGATCAGAGCCCTGGAACCCCGGTCTGGATTGCCTATCATGATGAACAGGGCGCTGACAGAGAGGCCGGATCGGATCACCAGCGGTCCGGGCAAGCTGACGCGTGCCATGGGAATTGATCTGTCATTGAATGGCGTATCGCTGTGTGGCCGGCAAATCTGGATTTGTGATGAAGGGCAGCGGCCTCCGGTTCAGGTAAGCACCCGGATTGGAATTGCATACGCCGGACAAGACGCCCTGTTACCCTGGCGATTCTCGTGGCGTGGGAATGAATGGGTAAGCCGTTAATGTCCTATTTTTGGAAAATGAAGTCAGTAGTCATTACGGTATTGATCCTTGCCATGTCCTGCCAGGGCTTTAGCCAGTCCGGAGTCAGGCTGACGCCACCCCATTCAGCCTGGGATGAGATGTGCCCGGTGCTCTCACCAGATGGCCGGGAACTGTACTTTGTCATGGCGCGTCATCCCCTGAACACAGCAGGGAAGAAGGATCCTGGTGATATCTGGGTGACCCGCAACCAGAATGGTGTATGGTCGGCGCCTGAGCCGGTTTCTGCCCTCAATCATGGTGGCTACAACGCCGTTTTGGGATTCGGACTGAGCGGCAATCAAGTATACCTCGCCGGGCACTATGACGGGAAGCGGCCTGGCAATGGCCAGGGGATATCAGTGGCGACGCGCCAGGGTACAGGGTGGTCGGCGCCAGTGCCGGAGTCTATTCCTTACTTTAGTAACCGTTCATCGCATACCAGTGGGCACGTGGCAGCTGGTGGTTCTGTCTTTTTGTTTGCTGCAGAATCTTATGGAACAGAAGGACAGGAGGATCTGTATGTCTGCTTTCGCACCGAAACAGGCTGGACAGAGCCAAGAAATCTCGGAAAGGGAATCAATACGCCGGCGCAGGAAGTGACGCCATGGCTCAGCGCAGATCAACGCACATTGTACTTTGCATCCAACGGTCGGGCAGGGTATGGCAGCTTCGATGTATATTTTTCCCAGCGTCTGGATGATTCATGGCAGCAATGGAGTCTTCCCGTGAACATGGGATCAAGGGTCAATTCAGAAGGTCGTGAGATGTTCTACCACACCTTCCCTGAGCAGGGCTTTGCATTGTACATGTCCACGCACAACAGTGATGGATATGGAGAGATCCGCCAGCATACCCCCGAACTCGTTGCTGATTCCTTAATCAGATCCGTGCCGTCACGGGTAAACGCTGTGGATACGGTAGTCAGAATTGTTCCCCTCGTACGAGAAAAGCCATTGCAAGCCGAAGAGAAGTTGGTGAGGATCTCGGGAAAAGTGATGGATGCGCGAAGCAGCCAACCACTGATTGCCAGCATACACTACCGGAGTGACACCCTTTTTGCAGTCAATTCAGGCCCGGACGGACTTTATGCGCTTCAAATACCGTCGACCAGTGTGTATGGTGTGACTGTTGAGGCGCCCGGCTACATTGGCAACTATGAGAAACTGGATATTCATACCTACGAAATGAAAACACTGGTCATGAATTTCAGACTTCAGCCTGTGGAAGTGGGAGCCACTGTCAATCTCAAGAATGTGCTGTTCCAGCAGAGCACTTCCAACCTGCTGGAAGAGTCCTCGGATGAGCTCAACATGGTAGTCGAATTTCTGAAGTCAAATCCGCATGTTGAGATTGAACTGGGCGGACACACTGACAACCGGGGGTTGCACCAGCACAACCTAAAGCTCAGCAGAGAAAGGGTGGAGAAGGTAAAGGAATACCTGGTGAGTCATGGGATTTCTGCCGGTCGGATCTCCGGGAAGGGGTATGGTGGTACCAGACCGATTGCCGAGAATGACGCTGAAGATACGCGCAGACTCAACAGGAGGGTGGAGTTTGTTATTCTAAGGAAATAAGGAAGGCCGGTAACCCGGCCTTCCTGGACTGCCTGACCAACGCCTGACTAGCGTCTGGATTTCTTAACAGATTTCTTTGCTGCCTTCTTAACCGGTTTACGCGTCAACTTCTTGGCTGACTTCCTGACAACTTTCGCCGCCTTTTTCCGGGCAACCTTCTTGCCTGGCTTCGACTTCGAAGCCGGTTTCCGAGCAGCTACTGGCTTCTTCTTTGCGGCGGCCTTCTTTTTGGGGGCAGCCTTGGCCGGCTTGCTCGCCTTTGCCTTTGCTTGTCCCATTGCGTTGAGCGCAGATCCGGCCTTGAACCATTCAATCTGGTTCGCATTGTATGTGTGATTGACAACAATGACCTCGTCTGTTCCGTTGCTGTGGTG
>JAIBBB010000053.1 GCA_019694905.1 Cyclobacteriaceae bacterium | reverse complement strand
ATAAATGGCCCGTCCTCCTACGACCAGCATCGGCCACAGGGCGCTTTTGCAATTCCCAAGCCTAGGCTCCATATCTTTAAACATTAATATAGATAATAAAACCGGCCCGCGCTGCCCAATCCGTGTCCGACCATCTGCCTTCCGGCGGGATGGATGAACATTAAGGCCGATGAGTGGCGTTTGCCGGGGCGGAACGGACGGTGTCCTTCTTGCCAAACTGTTTCTTGATGCGCTCTTTCAATTGCGATTTTGACCCCGGAAAGGTGGTCTTGCGGCTGATGTCCACACTCAGCACCACCAGCATCACCACAAAGACGGCAACGAATGCGAGGAAGATCTTCTTGGAGCGTTTCATGGGCACCCTGACGAAAAACGAACTGGCTGCAAAGCTAAGATACACGGGCCATATGCTACTGTCGCGGGGAATTGATATTTTCAAGCGATGAAATACCCTGTCTTACTGGCTCTGATCCTGGGATGTCATGTTGGTGTGATCGCTCAGGTCGACCGCGCACCCGCATACCCCCTGCTCACACACGACCCCTACTTCAGTGTGTGGTCGTTCAATGACACCATCGGCAATGCGCCCACCCGGCATTGGACCGGCAAGGAACAGCCGCTGATGGCACGCGCCGTGGTGGATGGCGAAACCTGGCACCTCCTCGGCGCACCGGCGCCGGTGTACTCCACCATTTTGCCCACCGCAGAGAATGCAGGGCACGCCGGTCGTAAAACGCACCGAAAGCCAGCTGCCAACTGGTACCTCCCCGATTTCAAAGACCAGCGCTGGGAACAAACCCAGATGCCGCTGTCGTCCGAAGGCGGCAACTGGAAAGAGCGCGAAGTGTGGACCCGCCAGGAATTCAACTGGTCCGGCGGCGACATCCACCAACTCTTTCTGCAACTGCGCCACGATGATGACGCCGACGTCTACCTCAACGGCGTGAAGATCTTCTCGTGCGCGCCGTGCTATAACGGCGGCTACGAGTACATTCCGATCACGGGTGCTGCACAAGCTTCCCTGCATGCCGGCCGCAATGTGCTTGCTATGCACGGCGTCAATACCGGTGGTCCAGGCTATCTCGACGCCGGCATCGTGGATCGCCTGCCCGCTGCTGCCGTGCAGAGGGCTGAACAGATCGGACTCAAAATTTCCGCCACCCAGACACGCTACAAGTTCCGCTGTGGCCCCGTCCATGTCGATGTCAATTTCCTCTCGCCGCTGCTGATGAAGGACCTTGAGAGGCTGTCATCACCGGTGAGTTACGTAACGTTTTCGGTAGTGTCCACGGATGGAAACAAGCACGACGTCGAACTGTCGCTGATTGCATCGACTGATCTTACAGTGAACACTCCTGCCCAGGAGGTTCGCGCCGAACAGATTTCCATTCAACAGATGCTGCTGCTGAAGGCGGGGACGACTTCCCAGTCCATCCTTCGCCGCAAGGGTGACGATGTGCGCATCGACTGGGGGTACTTGTACATCGGTGTGCCCGGAGGCGCGGACGTATCGCAGCAAATCATCACACCCGATGGGCCGGCGCGCTCCACTTCGGTCACAGGCACTTCCCTCGCACTTGAAACCACATGGAAGCTGCACCAGGTCGGCAACCAGAACAACCACCGCGTGGCCGTGCTCGCTTACGATGACATCGCTTCGGTGCAATACTTTGGCGACAACCGCCCGGCCTACTGGAAGTCGTCCGCCGCCACCATGGAACAGCGCTTCCCCCGCTGGATGGCCGCCTACTTCGGTCTGCGCAATGCCTCCAATGATTTTGACGAGGAACTCTACACACACGCACGCGAAAGCGGTGGTGAACAATACGCCAAACTCTGCGTGATGGCGTACCGGCAAGCGATCGCTGCACACAAACTCACCACCAGCCCGGAAGGCGAATTGCTCTTCCTCTCGAAAGAGAATTTCAGCAACGGTTCCATCAACACTGTCGACGTCACCTACCCGAGCGCACCGCTGTTCCTGATCTACAATTCAAAGTTGATGGAAGGCATGCTGAACGGCATCTTTTATTACAGCGAGAGCGGCAAGTGGACCAAACCCTTTGCCGCCCACGACCTCGGCACCTATCCCCTTGCCAATGGCCAGACATATCCCGAGGACATGCCGGTGGAAGAAAGCGGCAACATGATCATCCTCACCGCCGCCATCGTCAAGGACCAACAGTCGGGCGACTACGCGCGCAAGCACTGGAAGACACTCACCACGTGGGCAGAGTATCTGAGCAAAGAAGGATTTGATCCCGCCAACCAACTGTGCACCGACGATTTTGCAGGTCACCTTGCGCGCAACGCCAACTTATCAGTGAAGGCCATCGTGGCACTTGGCGCCTACGGACAGATGGCCGGTGTGCTTGGCGATACCGTCACCAGCAAGCAATACCTCACGCTGGCGCGCGACATGGCCAAACGCTGGATGACGATGGCTGCTGACGGCGACCACTACTCACTCACGTTCGACAAGAAGGGAACCTGGAGCCAGAAGTACAACCTGGTGTGGGACAAGCTGCTGAAACTGGACCTGTTTCCGAAGGAAGTCTACCAGACAGAAGTGAGCTATTATCTCAACAAGCAAAATGCCTTTGGACTTCCGCTGGACGGCCGGCGCACCTACACCAAGTCCGACTGGATTATCTGGACGGCTACGCTCGCAGACCGACAGGAAGACTTCGAAGCATTCATCAAACCCATCTACAAGTTCGCCACCGAAACGCCGACACGTGTGCCGCTCTGCGACTGGCATGAAACCACCGACGGCAAACAGGTTGGATTCCAGGCGCGGTCAGTAGTGGGCGGCTACTTCATCAAGATGCTGGAGAAAAAATGGCTGCAGATGGAAGAGCAGGCGCGGGAGTCCCATTAACCATTGACCATGATCTCACGCCGAAGTTTTATTCGCCGCGCCGCCGGATTGTCCGCCGGCATTGCCTTGCAGCCTTGGACCCACGGCTGGGCACACAGCGCAGCGGCTGTGCGATTTGATCTGCACGCACATCCCGGACTTTTTCCCGCCCGCGGGCTTCCCGGCTATGGCGGCGACAACGGCGTGGCAAAAACGATTGGCGAGATGAAATCTGGCAAAGTGACTGGCGCCTTCTTCAGTCTTGTCGCCGACCTGCCCAACATCAAACCCGGGCCGGCGGGCATTGAACTGATCGGCGGATACGAAAAGGGTGCCGGGTGGAAAGAGTATCAGCGCCAGCTTGCAAATTTTCGTGAACTGCTCGTCGCGAACCAGCTGACGGTAGCGCGGAGTGCCAAAGATCTTGACCTCGCCGGCCGCAAAGGAACGGTGGCAGTCTTCCTCGCCAGCGAAGGCGGTGATTTTCTCGAGGGAAGTTCGGAACGCGTGAGCGAAATGGCTGCCGATGGTGTGCGCAGCATTCAGTTGGTGCACTACCATCCCAACGAACTCGGCGACCTTCAAACAGAGAACCCCGCTCATCAGGGGCTCTCCGCTGCGGGAAAAGAAGTAGTACGGAAAATGAATGCCTCAAAGATTCTCATCGATGTGGCCCACGCGTCCTTCGAGACTACGAAGGCGGTATGTGAGCTCACCACGCAGCCGGTGATGCTCTCCCACAGTATCCTGCAGGCAGAAGGAAGCCGGCCGCTGTCGCGCAGAGCCATCACACCCCAGCATGCCAAAATCGTGGCAGCTACCGGCGGCGTCATCGGCGCATGGCCCAGTGGGTTCAACACCAGCTTTGATGATTTCGTCGACAACACACTACGCCTCGTGGATGTCGCAGGCATAGACCATGTTGGACTCGGCACGGACATCGACGGCAATTTCAAACCCGTGTTGAGTTCCTACCTCCAGTTGGACGACTGGCGGGCGGCACTCCTCGCAAAAGGAATGTCCGCCGCCGAAGCCGATCAGGTGCTGGGAGGCAATGCCCGCCGGGTAATCAACCAGGTGATTGGCTAGTACCCCTCTTCAGAACTTCGCGCCCACAGTGAAGTAGAAACTCCGACCCAGCGAAGGAATGATCCCGGGACCTGGATACTCATTTGCCCTCAAAGTGAAGTAGCGGGCGTCAGTGAGATTGTTCACGCCGGCTTTCAGCAAATAGTTTCCGAGATAAGCCGACGCGGACCAGTCGAGCACCGTATAGGCCGGAATCAGTCCTGCAATTGCATCCGCTGATGGTGAAATCTGATTGGATGCATCACCAAAGGATCGCGCCGTTTTGCTGATCACGAGCGTGGTGGAGAAGTGGGGCACACTCCATTGGACACCTGTGCGGTTGATCTGCCGTGGCGCATACTCCACATCGTTGCCACTGAATTCGCCAGACACGTATTGCGCACGAATGAGCGCGAGTGAGTTGAAGACGCTCAGGCTCCAGCGCGCCGCGGGATTCCAGGCCCGCACCGGATTGAACTCCACATAGGATTCCATTCCCGTGTGGCGACTGTCGGCCACATTGGTGCGATACGGGTAACTGATTCCTGATGCATCGGTCTTTTCGACCACACCGATGCGATCATTGTTGCCCAGGTAGAAAGCGCTGACATCAAAATTCAAAAATCGTTGTACCGAACCTCTGAAGCCCAGGTCGGCGGTGTAGCCTTTGGAATCCCTCAGCGCCGGATCGACAGTCACCATGCTTCCGAACGGAACAAGGCTGGAGTAGTCCATGGGTCGATACGATTGCGCGACGTTGGCATAAAGGTTGGTTGCAGTACCTGTTCGGTATTGAATCCCCACGCCACTCAGCAGGATGTGCCGGCTGCGGGAGCGGTCAGAGCGGATGACGGCCGTTTCGTCAGCGCTCGGGTTATAACCCTTGATGGTTGAGTAGATGAATTCGTAGCGAAGGCCCGGCGTCACCGACAACCGATCGCCGAGGCGAAATGTGTTTTCTACAAAGGGCGCCACATTGGTTGTTGAAAAATCAAAGTCGTATTCAAAGGCCGGGCCGACCAGCGTAAGATCGAAGTCAGTGGCGTCAGTGCCTTCACCGCCGCCCTGGCGCTTCAGGCTGCCATGGTAGAGCCGAATGCCAGCGGCAAGTGTGTGGCTGTGAGCAGCCGAACCGTAGTGCGCGAGCAACCGCGCTTCAGTGGTCGAGTTGCGGAAGCGCTGCCGGCCCACTTCCCTATTCACGTAGCGGTTGGTCACCGGGTCAATGTCATCCGGCGTTTGGGGTCCGCCCTCTTCGTTGCGCCAGACCAGGTCGCGTGCACTGAGGTTGACTGTGGACTGCACGCGCACTGTGGTGCGTGGGGCGGGTGTCCAGACCATGGTCGCTGTCAGCAAATTCCACGGTGTCGTGAGCCAATTGCGCGAGCGGAAAGATGCACGGGGATTGACCACAAACATGCTGTCGGTAAGTCCACCAGGCATGTGAATGCGGTTGCGCAAGACGGCGTACTCAAGGCCCAGTTTCAACTTCTCACCTGACTGGTACTCCACTTTCGCGAAGCCTGTGATTTTCCGGTAGTCACTGTTCGGACGCCAGCCTTGTGCACCCTGGTACTGGAGATAGCCGAAATAATTGAAACGACCCGATTGGCCACCTGCTGAAGTGTAGGAATTGTAAAGGCCGTAGCTTCCACCTGTTTGCTGTGTAACAATCTCCAACGGCTTGCTGCCGCCGTGCTTCATGATGTAGTTGATAACACCACCCAGCTGCGGACCGAACTGCAGCGACGATGCACCGCGAATAACTTCAATTCGTTCTACCGCTTCGAGTGCAGGCAGATAATAGCTCTCAGGGTAACCAAACAAATCAGAGGTGATGTTGTATCCGTTCTGCCGCGTATTGGTCTCCACCGACTGCACAGGATTCAACCCGCGGAAGCCAATGCCGTTGGAAGGAAATCCGCTGGACTCAGTTTCAGAATAATTTGCGCCGGGCACGCGGCCGAGTACCTGTCTCGGATTGTTTTGCGCAGTGTTGGCATCAAGGCTGTCGAGTAACAACACCTCCGTCTTTTTGCCTGCCATGACGAAGCCCTGGTGTACTTCGTCGAGATATCCCATGCCTGTGATTGAGCGAACGCCGTACACCTCCACGGGATTCAATATCTCCGTGCGTTCACGCAGTATGAACTGCAGGCTCACTGCGTCAGAACTCCGAAGCGGCATCATGTGATGAAGCGTTTCGAAACCGACGGCTGTCACCACGAACTCCTGTTCATCGACCGGTACGGCCTTCAGTTGAAATGCACCGGTCGAATCGGCGATGGCAAAAGCGGATGTACGGGCAAGCCGAACGTGCGCCCCCACTACCGGTTGACGTTGTGTATCCAGTACACGTCCCGATACTGGGATGGTTTGGGCTTCACTCATTAGGTGCGGTAGGCCTGTCAGTGCAGCGAACCACACTATATATAGTAATCTCATAGGTTTTTTATTTAGATTTATTCTAAACAACAAAACTATGAGTCGCCAATTCCTACACAATGACTATTTAGAATATTTCTAAATTAAATTATAAGATATTGATATTCATTGACTTAAATTTACTACAGACCTGGGCAGGAGGCTGGATCAGGCAAAGCGCCAGGTAAGAGCACACTAATAGAATTGCAGGGAGCTGTGTGTCAGATCACGACCGTTGGCGGGAGCAAAATGAAAAAGGCCGCATCGCTGCGACCTTTGAAAGTGGAGCCAGTGGGAGTCGAACCCACGACCTCTACAATGCCATTGTAGCGCTCTAGCCAGCTGAGCTATGACCCCGTGAGGGGCACAAATATATTTCAATTTCAATCCTGAATTCCGGGGCGTGCATCTTTTTTTCCGTCGCAAACTTTTCGTGTGCACATGAAAGTTTATCTTTGCGCCATGCTGATACAAAAAGCACCATATCGATTCAATCACGCTGCGACACGCAGCCTGGTGAGAATGACCTGGGTTTTCAGTTAGTGTTCGATCTGAGCACAACTTTCTGACGACCCGGGCCATGTCCGGGTTTTTTTATTGACTTCCGGACCCTTTGAAATCAAATTTTCTATCCGCAAGGACAGACGGAATCGCTTTGCCCGTAAGTGAAGCAAAAGAGGAGAATATGAAACGAAAAGTATGGAGCGGGAAAGACATCGAACGGATGGGATTTCCCGCCGGCAGGGCGGTGGCGATGGTACTGGATACCATTCACCGTCATCTGCGCAAACAAGACGACGAAATCATTTTAGCGCAACTCAATGCGGTGCTGGCGAGTCCCACGTCCTTTTTGACACATGAGGTATGGAGTCGGGCAGCGCAGGAATTGCTGCCGGTTGAAAGGAAGTCTTCTGCACATGCATTGCGGAGTCAGCGGATGGCGTATGCCATCTACGGGAGCCAGCATGTGGATGAATCGGCGCGGCACCAGATGGAAATCGCGATGAAGTTGCCGGTCACTGCCGGCGGCGCGTTGATGGCTGATGCCCACCAGGGCTATGGACTTCCCATCGGCGGCGTGCTGGCCACGCACAACGCAGTGATACCCTATGGTGTAGGTGTTGACATCGGTTGCCGGATGAGCATGAGTGTGCTGGCGTTGGAGGAAAAGTACTTTCAGCGTCATCGCACCACGATGAAGCAGGCGCTCGTGAACCACACCTGGTTTGGCCGGGAGATTCCGGACAAACGCAGGGAGCATGCGGTGTTAGATGACCCGGCCTTCCGGGAGTTGCCTTTGTTGCAGACGCTGCACGGCAAGGCGGCTCGGCAGATTGGTTCCTCCGGCAGTGGCAACCACTTCGTGGAATTCGGGCTGACGGATTTGCCCGAAGGAAACGCGTGGAAGCTGGCCGCCGGAAAATATGTGACGTTGCTGTCACACTCCGGCTCGCGGGCTTTGGGTGCGGAGATCGCGCGTTACTATACCAAGGTGGCGAAGTCCGTGTGCCATCTGCCACATGAGGCGGAACAACTCGCTTGGCTTGACATGGACACAGAAGCGGGGCAGGCATATTGGTTGGCGATGAATCTCGCCGGCGCCTACGCCAAAGCCAATCACGACCTGATCCACGAAGGGCTGGTCCATGCGCTTGGCACATCGGTGCTGTTTCGCGTGGAGAACCACCACAACTTCGCGTGGAAAGAGAAACTTTCCGACGGAGCAGAGGTGATCGTCCATCGCAAAGGCGCAACACCTGCAGGCGAGGGTGTGCTGGGCATTATCCCAGGATCCATGACGGCGCCGGGTTTCATCGTCCGCGGCAAAGGCAACCACCAGTCGCTGCAATCAGCGTCTCACGGTGCGGGGCGATTGCTTTCGCGCAGTGCTGCAAAACAAACGCTCACCCGCAAGATGTTGCGACAGGAGTTGGAGCGATGCGATGTGGAACTGCTCGGCGGTGGCCTGGATGAAGCGCCCATGGCGTACAAGGACATTCACCACGTGATGAAGGCTCAGCACGAACTGGTGGACATCGTCGGAATTTTTGAGCCTAAGATTGTCCGCATGTGTGGTGACGACACACCCGCAGAGGACTAGACAGAAAAAAGAGTAACAGAAAAAAACAGGTTATGAACACAAACTGGATTGACAAAAGTCTGCAAGATGCGGTCCAGCTGATCTATGCAGACCAGGTACAGGAAGGACTGGCAGTGATGCAAAGCTTGTTGTATGAGGAACCCGGCCACGGCAATTTGCACAACCACCTCGGATGGGCATATTGGTACTACACACCCAACCGGGATCAGGCAGAGCTTCACCTCAACATGGCCATCCGGTTTGCGCCGGAGAATACAGCGCCGTACCTGCACCTGGCTGACTTGTACATGAAAACGGACCGCAGTGAACAGGCCCTCGACGTAGTGGAGCGTGCGCTCTCGGTGGCCAGGACCCACCGGGTAGCACTCTTCGAACTGAAGGCACTTGCCTTCGAATCGCGGAAGCAATACCGTGAGGCTATCGCCGCCTACAAGGCTGCGCTTTCCATCAGCAGTGGCGAAGAAGGCGATCCACTCATCGCCAGTATCCGTCGCTGCCGGAAAAAAAGATGGGTACTCCTGTTCAATTGACAAGGGTTGTTCGTTGTAACATCACAACGAGCAACCCCTTTTTTTGTCTACTTTTCGGGTCCCATGCGCATCACTGTCTTCCTCTCACTTCTATTGTTCCTGGCAACCACTGCAGCAGGCCAGATCAATTGGGAGCGCCAGGCAGCGTCCAGAATTGAAAAGAAGCAATGGCTGAAAGCCAACCAGCTGCTGAAGCGGGCCCTTCGCAAGGACACGGCGAGTATTTCAGGGCACTACCTGTATGCAGTTTACTTCTATCAGAAGGGCAATCCTGACCATCAGTTGGATTCATCCCTGCACCACCTGCGTGTGGCGGCAGCCTCCTACCGGCAAATGCTGCCGCGCGACAGAGAGCGATTGCAGCGAATACCGCTGGACAGCACCGTACTGGAGAAGCTGGAAATCAATATCGACAGTTCAGCCTTTGAACTGGCGAAGTCCATCAATACCGTTACTTCTTACGAGGACTTCGTCCGTAAGCATCCCGATGCAGCAGAAAAAAGTGCCGCACTGGAGCTTCGCGATGAGGTTGCCTTTCTCGAAACGCTGAAAAAAAACACTGCCGCAGCATTCAAAACCTACCTGACGGAATACCCGGCAAGTCACAGGCGTGCGGAAGCACTGCAGCGTTACGAGAAACTGGTGTTTGAATCGGCAACCAAAGACCGGCGGCTGAAGAGCTTTGAAAAATTCCTGCAGGACAACCCGCAGAGTCCCTACCGCGCTGAAGCGGAAGCCGCCATCTTCGGAATCTCCACTGCCAGCGGAAGTCCACACGACTTTGAGGCCTTCCTCAGGCATTATCCGCAGGCAGCCTCTGCCCGAAGAGCGGAACAACTGCTCTTCTTTCTGACAAGAGACAACAAAGAACTAAGTCTGAAATGGAGCGACTCGCTGCAATTGTGGAAAAGCCGGAGTCAATCTTACTGGCTGCCCTTCTATCAGGATGGACGCTTCGGCTTCATGGATGCGCAGGGCGTTGTGCAGATGCCCGCGCGGTTCAACGACATCTTTGAAGAATACAAATGCGGTCCCGTGGAAGACGATGTCCTTCTGACCAGTGAAGGACTCATCACCCGCCTGGGGCAGATGCTCTTTCGTGGCGACAGCCTGACTGCGCAGGTGGTGGCTCCCGGGTTTCTCCTCGCAGGCAGTGACTCCGTCAGGTGGTTGCTGCACAAAGGCGGGTGGCGATATGAACAGCCGGTGCGGCGTGCACGACTGGTGGCGGATCGCTTCCTGGCGCTCGAAAACATGCAGCAACGCTGGGGACTGATCGCACTCAACGGTTGGGTCCTGCTTCCGTTTCAATATGAAGACATTGACGCCATCGACGAAGTGATCGTGCTCGGCCGGGGTGGAAAAAAATACCTGTACCCTGCCTCTTCTGTTCATGCCACAGCAGATCGTGTGGAATTGCCTGCACCCATCGTCGTCGACGAAGCGCGGGCGTGGGGCGACAGTGCCATCCACATCCGCAATGGCGCGTTGGAAGGTGTGATCAACCAACACCTCGAGGCCATCATACCCATGGACCGCCAGGCACTCACCTTCAGCAGCTTTGGATTTCTCCGCAGCAAAAACGGCCAAACCTGGGTCGAGGGAATTCCCGCACTCTCAGGCCGGGCGTTGGACAAAGTGACCGTGCGCGAGCCGTGGCTACTGGCAGAAGAAAGCAAACAGTCACTACTTGTATTACTCACCACAAAAAAAGTGCTGGAAACAAACGCCGACAGCCTGTGGACCGATGGTCCTTTTGCCGGTTCCCGAAAACGCGATTCCACAAGGCTGTATCTTCCCACGCGCCGGTTTTCCATCGAGGCAACTGAAAACTATCATTGGCGCAAAGGTCCAGACTCGCTGGTGATCTTCATCCAGTCCGGCAAGAAAGGCAGGATTGTATTCGATGAGCACGGCAACAGACTGTTTTCGGGAAACTGGGATGATGTTCAACCCATCGGGCATCAACTTCTTGAGGTCGTGAAAGGTACCCGCAAGGGCATTGTCAACCTCCAGGGCAAAGTGGTATTGCCGGCGGACTATGACGCCATCATTGTACAAAACGGATTCGCCTCGCTGTTGAAAGACAAGAAATTTGGCGCGCTTCGCCTACACGATCAGTTGCTGATCAAGCCCGCCTATGAGCGCAACCTTGTCCCCTTTGGTACGCTGGGTTGGATAGCCTACCGCGATGGCAAGTGCGGACTGCTCCATCCGGATGGAAAGCCCGCCGGCAAGTTTGAATTCCTGGACATGCAATACTGGAATGACACGCTGACATGGGTGCGCCTGCCATATGGATGGTCGCTGAGAAACAACGAAACGCTGGAGACCTTGCTTGAGCGGGTCAGTTCATTTGAAGTGATCGCCACCCCCGACGGCGACGCCGTTATCAGGTATGAGCGCGAACACTTTATCGGTGTGTACAGCATCCGGCATGGTTCACTGCTCGGTCCCACCTTTCACGAAATCGCCAACACCGGAACCCTTGATCTTCCCGTGTACAGGTGCGAAAAAGAAGTGGAAGAAGCCGGCATCATTGTTGTGCTCTTCTACGACAAAACAGGAAAACAAATCAGGCGCCAGCTGATCGAGCAGGAAGATTATGAGAAGATCACGTGCAGTGAAAATTAGTGTGACGCTTCCACCGGCGGGAAACGCCTACCATCAATAATTTGTAAGTTTACCATTCAAAAATTGATCGTCATGAAGTCTAGTGTGGGAAAGGCATTGTCTGTTGGTCTAATGATAATGGGTGTCGCGCCCCTCGTGCAGGCACAAAAGACAACACCCAGGCTGGTCGTGGGCATTGTCGTAGACCAGATGCGGCAAGAGTACCTGTATCGCTATGCGCCGAAATTTGGCAAAGGCGGCTTCAACCGGCTTACCGGCGACGGGTTCATGCTCACCAACGCGCACTATAATTACGTACCCACCTTTACAGGCCCGGGACATGCGTCTGTTTACACCGGCACCACACCCGCCATCCACGGCATTATTGGCAATGACTGGTACGACAAGGTGTCGCGCACCATGGTCAACTGCGTCGGCGACGAGCGGCAGAAGCCGGTGGGATCGCCCAATGGCAACGGCGACGTATCACCATGGAGAATGCTGAGCACAACCATCACCGACGAATTGGAAATTGCCACCCAGCGGCGCGCCAAAGTAGTGGGCATCTCCATGAAGGACCGCGGTGCAGTGTTGCCTGCAGGGCATACTCCCGACGGTGCCTATTGGTACGATGGTGGCACCGGGAACTTCATCACCAGCACGTACTACAAGCAGGGCACGCCGGAATGGTTGGATATTTTTAATAACCGAAAACTGGCCGACCAGTACCTCAATCAGGAATGGAAAACGCTCTTGCCCATTGATCAGTACAAAGAAAGTGGCATCGATGACAGTCAATATGAAGTGAAGCTGAAGGGCAAAGAGAAACCCACCTTCCCCTACAACCTGAAAGAACTCCGCAAGCAAAACGGTGAACTCGACATGATCAACTACGTGCCCTTTGGGGACGACTTGCTGACTGAACTCGCCAAGACAGTAGTGGAAGCGGAAACCATGGGCAAGGATGAGTGGACCGACTTCCTCACCATTTCATACTCCACACCTGATATCATCGGACACTCCATGGGCCCCAACTCCATCGAAGTGGAAGACACTTACCTGCGACTTGACAAGAACATCGAAGACCTGCTCACCACACTCGATCAACGCGTTGGCGCCGGACAGTATGTTGTTTTTCTTACGGCCGATCACGCGGTTGCAGACATTGCACAGGGATTGAAGGACTGGAATATTCCAGGTGGCAATTTCAAAATAGCTGCCCTGGAGACCGAACTCGGTGATTTTCTGCAGAAATACTTTCCCGGAAAGAAAGTGATTGAAAAAATCTACAACCAGCAGATTTTTCTCAACCCGGAGCTTTTTGACGGAGACCCGAAGAGTTCAGGCATCGACTTTGTGATCGCCACAGAACTCATCACCAATTTCCTGCTGGCACATGATGGCATTGCGCAGGTATACACGCGGGCGCTCCTGCGGCAGGGCGCCTATGATGAGAAAGGCGTGAAAGGCATGATCATCCGCGGCTACAATGCAAAGCGTTCAGGCGACATCGCTTTTGAACTGGAACCCGGCTGGGTGAACTCCGCCGGTACCCTGGGCACCACACATGGGTCAAGCTACGCCTACGATACCCATGTACCCATGGTGTTCTACGGTACCGGCATCCGAAAGGGCAGCAGTGACCTGTACCATCCAATCACCGACATTGCACCCACTTTGTCTGTGTTGCTGCGCATCAAGTTTCCCAATGGCTGCACGGGTCAGCCCATCAGCGAACTTGCCTTGGGCACAACGGCCAACAAATAAAAAAACCCTCCCCCGCAGAAGCGAGGAAGGGAAAAATAGGTTTTCGGGATCATTCGCAACAGACGAGTTGCGATCCGAACCGGCTTAAGCCAGTTTATTGACGTGCTTCGCCAAAGCAGACTTCTGGTTGGCGGCTTTCTTCCAATGAATGATGTTCTTCTTCGCGAGCTTATCGATCAGGGAATTGATCTCCTTCAACAAGGCCTGAGCCTCATCTTTCTTGGTAGTGGTTTTCAATTTCTTGATCTGCGTACGGGTGGACTTGTACTGGTAGCGGTTGCGTACCCGCTTTGCCTCATTTGCCCGGATTCGCTTCTCTGCGGATTTATGGTTTGCCATAGGTGTTTATCAAAAGGAGTGCAAAGGTATACCGAATAACGGGATTTGCAAAGCAATTGGCTACTTGGCTGTTTCCGTGCAGCTGCCCTCAAACAGCAGCCATGTCCCCGGGTCGGCAACCACCCGTACCGGCCGGGGCGAGGGAAAGGAAAAATGCTGATTTTGGCCTGAAATAAGCAGTTTTTGAACCACCGGGACCGATTCAGGGGCCTCGAAAACCCCGATTTCCAACGGGAATTCAAACACCTTGTCCTTTTGCAAAACATCCACTTCCACCGTCTTTTTGGTCGCATCGTAGTGCCATTGGATGGCCAACTGAGGATGGCCCGGCTGCCATAACCACTGCCGGAAGAACTTTTCAAGCGACTGGCCAGATACATCCTCCATGATGGCCCTGAAGTCATCCGTGAGTGCGTTGGACAGTTGGTATTTCCGGTAGTAAGCGCGGATGCCCTTCCAAAAATTCTCATCGCCCACTTCCCGCCGCAACATGTGCAGCACCCAACTTGCTTTCTGGTATGAATTGGTGTTCAACAATTTCGTGAGGTCAGTTTCACCGGATTGAATAATGGGCGTAGGATTCTTGCGGAAGTAGGCAACCACCTGCCTGCGGTCATCCTGCAACTCTTCCGCCATCCGGTCTCGGCCGTAGGTATGTTCCAGATACAGATGGGTGAGGTAAGTAGCAAAGCCTTCGCTCAGCCACACATGATACCAGTCGCCTTCAGAGGCACTGTCGCCAAACCACTGGTGGGCAATCTCGTGAGCGAACAGCGTCTCCCGCTGGTTGAGTCCGTTTACACTGTTTTCGAAATAGAAAATGTTGCCCGCGTTCTCCATGCCACCATAGCGTGTCGTGCTCTGCACGTTCGCCAGCTTTTCAAAAGGATACTGCGCAAGGTGATGCTGGAAATAATCCAGCACCTGTACACCAATCGCGTAGTCGGTAAATCCTGCATCCTTGTTCTGCGGATACACCCATGTCTGCACCGGAATACCCTCCACCTTACCTTCCTCCCGGATGGCGAACCGCGCGGCGCCAATCACCATCACTTTGGTGGGCAAGGGCACGGATTCGCTCCAATGCGTCAATCTCATGCGCCCCGGCAATGCGTACTCCTCGGTGCGCAGCCCGTTCGCCACGACTGAATACTGCTCAGGTGCAGTCACCAGAAATTCCACCGTCGCCTTGTCTGAGGGGTGGTCGATGGTTGGAAGCCAGTGATGCGCCCGGTTGGGCCAGTTGTCGCCAAAGAAGGTGCGGTCGCCAAACTTGTTGCGGCCGATGATCAGTCCGTCCGCCGGTATGCCCTGATACCTGATCTCAAAAGTTTTTCGCTCACCCTGACGAGTAGCCTCCGGGAGTTGAATCACGAGGCGATCGCCACGGAATGTGCTGGCGAGTGACTTTCCATTCAACTGGACTGAAGTCACACCCATGCCCTTGCCGCCGCGTTCCTTGCCTACCAGATCCAGCTCAAAAGAAGTCACCGGCTCAACGAACCGGATGGTGACAGAAGCGTGACCTGTCACCACGTCAGTTGAATCATATAAGGCCAGCCGAAAAACATAGTGCTGGACATCCAACTGCGGCTGCCGCGGATAGGGGTCTACTGCCCAGACTGAAAAAGGAAAGAGAATTAGCGCGAACAACCATTGCTTCATGGCCACAAGTTGAAACACCGGGCGGGATAAAAAAAGTGGCCACCTACAATTTTATGCCAGCGGCGGGTAACCTTGTTCACTCCCGGCAGTACTCTATGAAATGATGCAACCTTCATTGACCCATTGTGTCTTTCGTCTAACCCTGCAACCATGATCCGAAACTATCTGCGCGTGGCCGTGCGTGCCCTGTGGCGCAACAAACTCTATTCACTGGTTAACATCGCCGGACTCGCCTTCAGCATGGCCAGCGGCCTGCTTATTTTCATGTGGGTGATGGACGAGCATCAGGTGGATCACTTCCATGCCCATCGCGACCGGCTCTACCGCGTGATGGAGAACCAGCAATACACAGACGGAAGGGTCTACACGTTCAACTCCACACCCGGTCCCATGGCCCCCTTCATCAAAGAGAAATACCCGGAGATTGAACTTGCTACGCGCTTCACATGGGAATCCAACAACCTGTTTGAACACAATGACAAACGCTTCGTAGAAAAGGGTCGCTATGTAGACCAGGACTTCCTCGACATGTTCACTTTTCCATTCCTCGCAGGTGACCCGCACACGGCACTGAAAGACAAGAACAGCGTGGTCATCAGCAGGGCGATGGCCGAGCGGTATTTTGGAAAAGAACCGGCCCTGGGAAAATTGCTGGTGCTCAACACCAAAACCACATTCACGGTATCGGGCGTACTGGCGGACATTCCGCACCAGTCCAGCATCCAGTTTGACTATCTGCTGCCCTTTCAGTTTTTCTGGGACGAGAACAAGAGTTGGCTGGAGCATTGGGATAACAACAACATCCGGACTTTCCTTCTCCTGAAAGAGGGCGCGAATGTCCAGGCCTTCGGAGAGAAATTCCGCCACGAACTCCGTGAGCATGTTAAAGAAACCACCACCGAGCTGTTTGTACAGCCCGTCGCTGACATGTATCTGTATGGTGATTTCGAAAACGGCAAGCAGGCCGGTGGCCGCATCGAATATGTCCGGATCTTCTTCATCGTCGCCCTCGTCGTGCTGCTGATTGCCTGCATCAACTTCACGAACCTCTCCACAGCGCAAGCCGGACAACGCGCAAGAGAAGCAGGCATGCGCAAAGTCATTGGTGCAGTCCCTGCGCAGATCTTCAGGCAGTTCATGGGTGAATCCATGCTCATTGTCCTGCTCAGTGCTGTGTTTGCCCTCCTGATTGCCGCCATCGCTTTGCCTGCATTCAACGAACTTGCCTCCAAGCATCTTGCCCTGAATCTTCTTGACAGCCGTCTGATACTGATAGTCGCCGCCATGTTGTTGATCACGGCTTTCTTCGCCGGCAGCTACCCAGCACTGTTCATGTCGCGGTTTCGTCCGGTGGAGATTCTGAAAGGCCAGCTGAAGAGCGGCCGGTCGGCCTCTGCTTTCCGCCGAGTGCTCGTGGTGGCACAATTTACGCTGTCAATTTTTCTGATCATCAGCACGATTGTGGTGTACCAGCAGATGGCATTCATGGAAAACAAGGACATTGGCTTTGACCGCAACAACTTGTTCTACTTGTGGATGGATGGTGACATGCCCGGAAAATATGAGACGGTCCGGGAACGACTGCTCAGGGCCGACGGCATCGCCCAGGTGACTGCTTCGGGCCAGCTGCCGATTGACATTGGCAACTCCACGACGTCCGTGCACTGGGAAGGAAAAGATCCGGAAACAAAGATACTCTTCAGTGTCCTGAACGTAGACTACGACTTCATCCAGTCGATGAAGATGGAAATGGCTGAAGGCCGTCCTTTCGACCGCGCACTCGTCAGCGACAGCCTTAACTACATCGTCAACGAGCGGGCAGCAGAAAAAATGGGTTACCGCGACGGCACAGCCGGCAAAGATCTTACACTGTGGGAGGTCAAAGGAAAAATTGTGGGAGTGGTGAAAGACTTCAACTTTGGCTCACTGTACAGACCCATCGATCCGCTCATACTTCACATCCGGCCACGCGATCAAAGTTGTTTGATCATCCGGGCGCGCGAACATGAAACAGAAGCCGCGATCCGTTCAGTCGAGGCCCTGGCTCATGAATATGCGCCGCAGTATCCTTTCAAATACGCCTTCCTCAGTCAGGACTGGGAGAACTACTACAAAGCAGAAGGCCAGCGCGGCAAGATCTTCAATGCGATGGCAGGCATGTCCATTCTCATCTCCTGTCTTGGGTTGTTCGGTTTGTCGGCACACGCCGCCGGCAGAAGAGTCAAG
>JAIBBB010000276.1 GCA_019694905.1 Cyclobacteriaceae bacterium | reverse complement strand
AATCATCCGTGTCTTCGGTGTCATCATCGCTTCCAGTTCGTCGAGGTCCGGCGCCCAGTTGCGCTCCTCACGCAAGTGAAATCGCTTCGGCGTGCAGCCCATTTCTTCGATGATGCCCCACATCTGCATGTAGTTGGGCACCATCATCACCACCTCATCACCAGGCTTCAGCAGCGTGTGACAGGCGACAAAATTAGCCTCCGCCGAACCGTTCGTCACCTGCACATTGTCTTCCGTCATACCCGGATACAAGTCAGCAATGGTCCTCCGCAACGGAATAGAACCATTCGTTTGTCCGTAGCCAAGCACCGCACTCGTCACTACCTCCAGTTGCTCCGGCGACAGCAATTCCTTCAGCGAGTACGGATGGAATCCGCTTTCGGTCAGGTTGATCGGCACAGTGTTTTCGTAGAGCGACTGCACACGCTCCAGTTCAAATACGCGAATGTTCATATCGGAAAGATTTGGATTGACACAATAGAGAATTGCCGGGTCGAACCCGGTTGCTGATTTCGTACTGCCTTTTGAATGTCGCCCATAGCAAATAAAAACCATCTCTGATTTCTATTAAGGCATGTGTGGACCCCACACAAGAAGGACAACCTCACTCCCAATTTCTTCCTTAATGTTGGAATGCGGTGCCGGCACTGCGTCAAGTGCCCTGCGCTTCATCTGGAAACAAATGTAAGCGAATACGCCATTGCCACAAATAATAAAACTGAATTCCAACCCAGGTGGCACTTACCGTGTCTAAGGGGTATGCGCATCCTGCTTTCCATTTGCCTCGTGGCTGCACTGCTTTCGCTGGCTGGTTGCTTTCAGAAGACTGAAGAAGCCGCGTACCCGGTGCGTGGCACCATCCAGGGAAGAGACCTCGGCTATTGCATGTGCTGCGATGGGTATCTTATTCAGATTGACAGTACTGTTTACCGCTTCCAATCTGTTCCTGAGAATTCCGGCATTCAGCTGGAAAAGGAAACCTATCCTTTGGAAGTGAAACTCGCCTACACAGAAACTGGTTCCTGTCGCCACATCCTCATCAAGCGGATCAAACGCAATCAGTGATCGTCTGCCGGGCCGCGTCAGCGTCCAATAATGGGGTTGAGTTTCGCCCACAATTCGTTGCCAACGGTAAAGGACACAAGTCCGTTTTCTGATGAGTCCCCCATCCGCAACACCACCAGTCCCAACGAGGGCACGACGTTGAGAATCTGACCGTTCTTTCCCAGGGCAGTGAACATGTCGGCTGGCGCGCCAGGGCAAAGTGCGCCAGGCACCACAACCTGTGATTGAGGAACCATAAAGGAAGCTTTGCCGTTCAGCCACGTCAGGTACCCATACGATTGGTTAAACGATTGTGAAGTTGTCTTCATCTTTGAGACATAGGCAGCGGGTATCACGGTGGTGCCGTCCCATTTCCCATCCGACAAAAGCAAAAGTCCAAAACGCGCCATGGATCGCGCCGAGCTGTAGAACACGTTGTTATATCCGGATTTGAAGTAGCTGCCATCCATTCCGATGGGTTTCAGTAATTTGTCGGACGCATAGCTGTTGATCGTTTTTCCCGTCGCGGTGGTGATTACGCCGTCGAGCAGTGTGTAAGCAGCGTTGTGATAGGCCCACCGTGTGCCTGCATCGGCCTTGTAGATCAGACATGCAGGCGTGGTGCAGTCGGTGTCACCGGAAGGATTGGCTGTCGCATAGTCCTCCAGCCCGGTGGTCATCGTAAGTTGATGCAACACCGTGATCTTCGCCTCCTGATCTGGAGTCAGGCTTGTCCACCCCGTGCCGAGGTAGTCGGAGGTCTTCGCCTGTAAGTTGATTTTCCCTTCACCTTCCGCGATACCGACCAAAGCAGAAGTGAGTGTTTTCCCTGCGGATGCCCAATACCAGAAACTGTTGGCAGAAAAACTATTAGCTGTCGTAAGCTCTTTGCCCGCGTATTCTTCAATCGCAATCTTTCCGTTGACCAACACGAGCACCGCCCGGCTACCGTTCCCTTGCATCCAGGTACGCAGGTCCGTCAGGCCACTCTCTTTCCATCCCAATGACGCAAGTGTCACGGTCTCCCATGTCGCAGCGGTCGGATAATAGACAGTGGGTGTGGGTGCAGGGTCCGATTTCTTTGAACACCCGGCTACCAACAAAAGGATACCTAACAAGATTCGTCTCATAACTGCAGTAAGATGCTAAGTTCCCAATTCCCACGCCAACTTCATGAACTTTCTGATTTCAGGATTGACGTCGCTCTTGGACATCATCCGGAAATAGTGGTTGTGTTGAACATCGCCGGGAACATTGGCAATTTTTTCAAAACAAAGCTGGTCCGGATACGCGCGGTCAAAAGGAAATACCGCGGTCATGAAGTCCTTGCCGAGCCTCGTGACATACACGATGCGCTTCCTGGGGGTGGCCAACCCGATCATTGTTTTGGCAGGATGGATGGTCACCGGGCCAATTTTTCTGAATTCAGCCACAAAATGGTCGAAAAGCCCCACTACATGTTGCGACTTTCCGGCAAAAAAATCCTCCAACGCGCGGGAGTTTGGCACAATTATTCTGGTTGATCAGTCAAAGATAAGCGTATGAAACATCTCCACGCGTCTGTCCGGCAGAGGCGATTTCGCCATTTATGGCTACCTTCCACCATGCGGATTCCAGCCCTTGCCGTGCTGCTCATTTTCACTGCCTGCCATGGGCCCCTGCAGGTCATCCACAGGAAAATGCGTGAACCTTCCAGCACCAATTACATCAGTGCGGTAAAGGTGCCGATGCCCAAACGCCTGATCATAGAAGAATTCCGCGTATCGTCTGATGAGTACGCCGGCAAACCAGCTGTACGGACGATGGACATCCCGGAAAACAAGTCGGTTCGCGAGGTATTGGAACTGCTCGAACGCCTTCCCGAACACGGACCCGTCATGATGAAACCTGGTGATGTACCTTATCTGAAAGTGACACTGGTGTATGAACGGGAGACTTCCTACTTTGCCTTCTACGATGGAAAAATCAAGCTGCCGGACAGTTCCTTCCTTGAAAGCAATCCGGATCAGGAAAAAGAACTCTTCGCACTTGTCCATTCGCTGCTATCACGATAAGTATCTATGACTATGAGAACTTCCGCCCTTGGTAAACAAGGACTGATCACCACGCGCATCGGACTCGGCTGTATGGGAATGTCCGAGTTCTATGGCGTCACCGATGATACCACTTCCATCAAGGTCATCCACCGTGCATTGGATCTGGGTGTAAGATTCTTCGACACATCAGACATGTACGGTCCCTACACGAATGAGATGCTGCTTGGCAATGCACTCGGTGAGAAAAGAAAGCACGTGACACTTGCCACCAAGTTTGGTATCGTTCGCGACCCGGCCAACCCCGGTGTGCGTGCATACAACGGCAAACCGGCATACGTCAAATCATCCTGCGAAGGAAGTCTCAAACGACTCCGCACGGATGTGATTGATCTGTATTACCTGCATCGCGTCGATCAGTCGACGCCTATCGAAGAAACCGTTGGAGCCATGGGTGAACTGGTCAAGGAAGGCAAAGTGCGGGCCATCGGCCTGTCCGAGGCATCCAGCGCCACCATCCGCAGGGCGCACGCCACCTTCCCGATCTCCGCGTTACAAACTGAATACTCGCTCTGGAGCCGCGATCCGGAGGATGACCTCCTCGACACTTGCCGGGAGCTCGGCATCTCGTTCGTGGCGTACAGTCCACTGGGCAGAGGTTTTCTCACCGGCCAAATCAGGAAGTTTGAAGATTTTGAACCTGGTGATTTCAGGAGGCATAATCCGCGATTCCAGGGAGAGAATTTCCAGCGCAACCTTGAACTGGTCAGGCGATTGGAAACATTTGCTGCACAAAAGGGTTGCACACCGTCTCAATTGGCACTGGCCTGGGTACTCGCACAAGGACACAACATCTTCGCAATTCCCGGAACCAAGAAACTGAAATACCTGGAAGAAAACACCGCAGCCGACAGTGTACAACTAACCGCCGCAGAACTCAAAGAACTCGACCTTCTTGCTCCGAAAGGTTTTGCTGCTGGCACCCGCTACCCGGAGGCTGTGATGAAATTTGTCAATGTCTGATTTCAACGCGCCGCATGGATGCGGTAGATGTATACTTCGTTGTCCTGATAGGTCGTATTTCCATCGCGCTGCATGCCAACACGCATAGCCACCTTTTGTGAAGGGAGGTTATTCACCTGAATAATAGATATCAATGAAGTTGCATATTGCTCCTTCCATGCCACATCCCGTGCGGCGGTAGCAGCTTCTGACGCAAAGCCTTTGCCCCAGGCCGAAGGCATCAGCGAATACCCGATTTCCAATTCTGTTCTGCCATCCACTTCCTGCACCAGCAGTCCGCACCAGCCCACGAGCTGCTCGCCCGACTTTTCATACAAGAGATTCATCCCGCCCAGGTCGAGCGCATAACGTTGCAACTGCCGTTCATACCACTGCTTGCCCAAAGCAAGGGGATTGGTTTCCGAACGCTTCCAGTATCGATGGGTACGGTCATCCTCAAAGAAGGCCATGCAGGCATGAAATGCATCGGGGTTGACGAGGTCAAATCGCAACCGCGGTGTCTCAAGCCCCTTCAGCACGAACTTCATAGCCATCGTAGATATGGTTAGCGTCGCTGTCCGATGTACAAGGCACCAATCACCATCGCGCCACCGATAGCAGTGAAGACTGTAAACGGTTCGTCAAGGAGGATGTTGGCAAATACAATTCCAAACACGGGCACCAGAAACATCCACATGGAAGCGCGGACAGCGTCGGTCTTCAGCAAACGAAGCCACAACTGGACGGCAATAATGGAAACCATGAACACCAGCCAGGCGAGTGACCACCAAAACGGAGCGTTCCAGGTCTGGCGGCCCTCATACAAGAGCGCCGCAAATGGCAACAACATGAGTCCCCCAAAAAAGACCTGCCATGCGTTGACGGTCATCCGCGTAAGCGTCCATCTGATAGATGCGTAGTAGACTGAACCAAAAGAGTACATGACGATACACAATCCTATCAGAGCCACACCCGTGAGCGTGGCATGACTGGTCTCAAGGAGTGGATAGGTGGCAATGCCCACACCTACCATGCCCACCCCAATGCTGATCCATTCGCGCCCGGTGACTTTACGGCCCGTGCTGAAGGAAGTCATCACACTGATGAAGAGCGGATTTAGTGCCACCGCCAGGGTAGTAATGGAGGCCGCCACAAACTGCAGGGCGATGATGAAGATGCCGAGATAGAGGGCAGTGTTGAATGCGCCAAAGATGGCGATCTGCTTCCACTCCTGGCCCACTGGCAATCGTTCCTTGTTGTATACGTGCGATACCAGCAGCAGGATGGCACCAGCCAGCAGGAAGCGGAG
>JAIBBB010000275.1 GCA_019694905.1 Cyclobacteriaceae bacterium | reverse complement strand
GGTTTTAAATTAAAGAAACGTGAAGGGTGTGTTAACCTTTGAATCCCCCTGAGGTGTTGCAACGAAGGGGTTCAGGATTTGTGAATTCCACAAACAAAAAAAAAAACCTGCCGATTGGCGGCAGGTTTTTTTTTGATTGGATGGCAGATTATTTTCCTTCCTTTTTGGCTTTGGCAAAATCTCCTGCTTTTACCATGTTCATGTTTTCCAGCTTCAGAAACTTCTTCATTGCGGTGTTGATTTGAGCGGCAGTAAGCGACATGACTGCTTTTTCGTATTGTTCATCCCATTTCAGATCGCGGCCAATGAACAGATAATTGTTAAGCGTGCCTGCGAGTGATGCGTCCTGTGCTCTGCTCACTGTGCGTCCTTGCGACCACCCGGACTTGGCAGCGGCGAGTTCCTCTTCAGTGAAACCTTCATTGATCACTTTGGTGATTTCTTCACGGTAGGCCTGCTCAAGCCTGGCTACGTTCTCGGGGGCGTAGATTGCATAGGCGAGGAAGTTCCCAACATTGTCCAGCGAACCGGCGCTGAACTGTGAGCCCACACCGTAGCTCAGGCCTTCTTTCTGCCGGATGCGTACTGCAAGACGAGAGTTCAGGAATCCGCCGCCGAGCATAAAATTGCCCATCACCAGTGCCGGATAGTCCGGATGGTCGTCGCGCATCTCCATGTAGTAGTTAACGATGAAGAAGGCGTTGGCCTTGTCGGGTGTTTCAACAGACTCGTTGATGGTGGGAACGGTAAACAATTTTGCTGCGAGCCGGGCATAGGAAGCCGGGGACTTCCAATTGCCGAACAGTGCTGCGACGCTGCCCGGGATAGTTTGCTGGTCGAAGTCACCGACAATGGCCAACGTTCCGTTGGCAGCGCCATAGAAGTCCTTGTAGAACTTTTTGGCATCGTCCAGTGCGAGTGATTTGATGGCGGCACTGGCTTCATCAAAGGTGTCTGTATATCTTGGATCGCTCTTGGGGTACGGCGAGACGTGGCGTGAGATGCGGTTAAAGGCAATGGCCTGAGGGTCGCTCTTACTGGACTCAATACCGGCGAGTTCTTCATTCTTGAGTTTTTCAAATTCGTCGGCAGGGAAGATCGGATCATGGAGGATTTCGCTCACGAGGTCCAGTGTTGCCTGCAAGTTGGGGCGGGTGGTTTCGATATTGATCTGAGCCTGAGTGGCGCCGCCGAATATCTGCACGTTGGCCTTGAGTCGGTCAAACTCATCTTTCAATTGCTGACGCGTGTGTTTGCTGGTTCCCTTGTTGAGCATACTCGCAGCGTACTCGCCGGCGATTCCTTTATTGGCGAGTGATTTCTCATCGCCAAAACGCAAAGTCATGCGCACCTGCACCGATTCGCCACGGGTCTTCTTCGACAGGTAGGCGACTTTCATGCCGTTGGGTAATGTGGCGCGGGTCGTGCGCGATTCTATATTGGCCGGTGACGGATCGAAGGCTTCTCCAACAGAAACTGCGGCATTGCCTTTGTAGTCCTTCACGAGGGCTTCGATATCCGGAACGCCCGGAATTTCAGAGCGATCAGGTTTTTCAGTGGGGATAAACAGACCGATGGTGCGGTTGTCGGGCTTCAGGTATTGTGCAATGACACGGTTGACATCCGCTGCGGTGACAGCTTTGATGCGATCGCGGTGGAGGAAGAACAAGCGCCAGTCGCCCATCCCAATGTACTCACTCATGCCAAGTCCGACGCGTTCGGACGAGTTGAACGTGAGGTCAACCTGCTTGAGTATTTCATTTTTGGCGCGGTCAGTTTCTTCTGCTGTGATGGGATTTTTCGTCAGTTCATCCAGCGTTTTCGTCAGCGTCTGGCGCGCATCGTCGAGGGATTTGTCTTTGAGTACTTCAGCAAAGGCGATAAACAAGCTGGGGTCGCGAAACTGAAAGTTGAATACAGCCAGCTGACTTGCCTTTTTGGTATCGATGAGTGCTTTGTAGATCCGGCCTGCGGGTTCAGAACCCAGCACGGATGTCATGACATCAACCGCCGCGAAGTCGGGATGAGAGCCGGGGGGGAGGTGATAGGCAGCACCAGCCCATTGGGTGTCACCCACGCGTTTCAACGTGACCACTCGTTCGCCGTCCTGCACCGGGTCAGTGGTGTAATAGGGCTGCAACTGCCGCGCTGGTCTGGGGATAGAACCGAAATATTGATTGATCAATTCGAGCGTCCTGGGTTCATCGATTTTGCCGGCAACAAGCAAGACCGCGTTGTCGGGCTGATAGTGACGCTTGTAGAAAGCCTGCAGTTTCTCGATCGGTACATTTTCGATGTCGGAGCGCGCACCAATCGTGGACTTGCCGTAGTTATGCCACAGGTAGGCGGTAGACATTACGCGTTCCAGCAGCACGCTGAAGGGTTCATTCTCTCCCATCTCAAATTCGTTGCGCACAACCGTCATCTCGCTTTCAAGATCCTTCTTGGCAATGAAAGAGTTGATCATCCGGTCAGATTCGAGGTCCAGTGCCCACTTCAGATTTTCCTCCGTGGCGTTGAATGTTTCGTAGTAGTTTGTACGGTCAACCCAGGTCGTGCCATTGGGGCGTGCGCCGTGCTCGGTCAGTTCCTGCGGGATGTTGGTGTGCCTGGGTGTGCCCTTGAACACCATGTGTTCGAGCAGGTGTGCCATGCCCGTTTCACCGTTGTTTTCGTTTTTGGAACCTACGAGATAGGTGATGTTGACGGTGATGGTTTGCTTGGATGGATCGGGAAAGAGGAGCACGCGAAGACCATTGTTCAATTGGTATTCAGTGATGCCTTCCACAGAAGTTACCCGTACCGGTGGGGCAAGTTGCGGGCCTTCCTCGGGCTTGACCGAGGCCGGGGTTGCTTCCTGTTTTTGTTTGCTTTTTCCTTTTTTCTGGGCGTCTGCCTGGAATACCAGCAGCAGCAGACCCAACGCCAGCAGGCACAGAGACTTTTTCATATGAAATTGGGATTAATTAGGTCGACCCGCTCAACGGGTCACAAGGGGGAAAGTACGCCAAATTATGGCACTGGTGCAAATGCCGCAGCGCGCGGTAACTTATCGGGCAATCCAGTGGAGGGTGTGAACTTCCTCGCCCAGTGAGAGCCTGACCACATAGTGCCCTGCGCTGACGGCGCAGTCGAAAAGGTTGAGCTCGTTAATGCCAGCGTTGACATCGGTTTTGAAGAGGGGTGTACAAACTTTTTGCCCTGCACCATTGAATACTTCTACCGTAGCGAGGGTTTCTTCCATCACTTCAAAGTGAAGTTTGGCATTGCCGTCACCGGAAGGGTGAGGGTAAATATAAATGGCCTGATTCACCGGCTTTTCGGTAAGTGTGAATTGGGTGTAGTTGGGTCGAAGATGATCGTGATACAACATCACATCGTTGGCGTGCCAGTCTTTTTGGAGAAACTGGACATCCATGCCGTACTTGTCAACGACCCGGATGTGCTGCGCGTTTTTTCCGTTTGCCACCACAAGTGAAAGTTGTGGGTTCAGGTCGGCGGCTGCTGCCGACAACTGGATGGTCAGCTGGTTGCCTGACAAGGACGAGGTGAAGTCCAGCGAGTCGCGGTTGAGCCAGAAGTTGCCATATTCGGAAAGATTGGTAATGACTGCGTCGGTGGGAAGATACTGGACGAGCAGATTCTGTGCGTAGAGTTTGAAGTAACGATTGGGGTGGATGAGCAGCACCGACGCGAGTTCGTTGTTGTAGGCTTTCGTAAAGTTGACCTTCCAGGTATCCAGTTTTTGCATATAGTTTTCTTCTGCAATGGGATCGATCATGAACACATCAGAAATGTGATTGGGGATTTCGAGTACGCGGGTAAGCCGGCCGGTCATGCTCAGGTCAGTATGGGAGAAGAAGGGAAAATTGGTCATCACGTCGTTGGCGCTGTGGCTGCTGCTAAAAGGGTAGTGCAGGCTGTCCAGCACATTGATGAGTTTGTAATGGAACGCCAGGTAGCCGGGGCGGAAGCAGGTGATTTTGGAGGTAATGGTTTCCTCCAGCATCTGACGGCTCACTTCGGCTTCACCGAAGACAGTCACACCCGAAGACACAGTACCATCATAGATAGGCGCATAGGTGGCGCGGGTGTTGCCGGGTTGTCCCATGGGTACCACTGTGGCATTGTCGAAGTCCGGTACATGAGAGACACTGTGGGATTGGACATCATGGCCGTCCTCCTTGATTTTGCGCAGGTCTTCCATGTTGTCGTCGAAGAAGTTCTTGGCAATCTTGTCATGCATGTAGTGTGTGGTGATCAGGTAGGTGGCACTGATCTGGTTGGAGCGTTCGTAGCCGGCGTAGTCGTCGAACATACCGATGGAAGTGGTGGCGTCGACATCATGGGTGATCACCAGGGCGCCTTTGTAGTGCCATGGCACGGTGTGTTTGTTGATTGCGTAGGGGAGGTGCTTGCGGATGATACCGGCGATGGTAAAGATGAAGACGTCCTGGGCTGGTTCAAAGGTATTGGAGTAACCTCTTGAGGCGCTGAGGTCGCGCTTTACCTGCGGACGCAGGATAAGATCTTCATAGTTGAATCCGATGACGTATGCGTGGCCGTTCCCCGTATGCGCATGACAGATGGCGGCTTCATTGGTTTCGTAACGCGCCATTACATCTGCGCTGGTGGGCACATAGTACCGGCTGTCGATGGAATAGGTGTATTTGGTGGAGTCGGCCAGCATGATGGTTTTCTCGCGGTCGTCATCCAGCAGTGAGAAGATACCCGGGAAAGCTCCGGTATCAAACGTCAGCGAGTACTTGTTTGCGAGGTATTTGGTAGAAGACACGCCGAATGTGCTGAAAAGTTTGGCGTCTTTGAGGTAGTGGACAATGGCGATGCCACCGCGCTCAACAAATGCTTTCAGCGAGTCGCGTTCCGGTTGGTTCAGGGTTGTCGGCTCAATTGGGGAGGCAGTAAGAATCACCTTCGATGCAATGGCTTCATTCACGGAAGTTGTGACGGAGTAGGAAAAACCGGCAGACTTCAGGATATGTTCGAGGGAGAAGAGGTTGTTGCTGGTGGGTTCAGCATTACGGGTTGTCAGGTCAAGGACCGTGATGTCGTGCCGGAAGGATTGTGAATGCAGCAAGAGGCTGCTCAACAACAAAACCAACAGCAGGGAATGCTTCTTCACGCGGCAAAGTTACAAAAAGGAGGCGCCTTTTTTGTGTGTTGGATTGAATTTCAATGCCTTGCGGACCCACCAGAGAGATTTTCCGGTTCATAGTCCAATGGTAGCAAGTCTGCTACGGGAAGACTCCTGAAGTAGTCGATGGTGACAAGCCTCGAGGGGTCGGTGACAACGCCTTTGTCGGTTACGTCTATGGCCTGACCTGCCGTTTCAATCCAGGAGACCAGTCCATTCATGTCTTTATAAAATGGATGGTCGTTTCGGC
>JAIBBB010000274.1 GCA_019694905.1 Cyclobacteriaceae bacterium | reverse complement strand
CCGATCCTTGCCATGGCATCCCTGCAGCCACTGCCGTGCCCTGGGGCTGCCCAATTTTCTGTTTTCTGGTCCGCCAAATTGATCCGTAAATCCATCCGAACAAATAAACAGAGAATCACCCGGAGCCAATTGAAGTATGTGGGTATGAAAGACCGATTGGTTCCTGAAGATGCCGCCTCCAATGGAAAACCGGTCCCCCTTGATTTCATTGAGCACTCCCTGCTGCAATACCCAAAGTGGGCGATGTGCGCCGGCGTAAGCAACTTGTCGGGTTGTTGGATCTATCCGGCAGATGGACAAGTCCATCCCGTCGCGCGAGGCCCCTTCGTCGCGTCCCTGACGCAGGCTGCGTGTGACACCCTCATCCAGCAAATCCAGAATCTGCCCCGGGTCGGACACCTGACGGCTTCTGACGATGTCATTCAGGAGGAAGAATCCAATCACAGACAGCAGCGCACCTGGAACTCCGTGCCCGGTGCAGTCGACCGCGGCAACAAACAGTTGACCGTTGACCTGGGCAAACCACGGAAAGTCACCACTGACAACATCTCTGGGTTTGTATAAGACAAAGGAGTCTGGCACGCACCGTGTCAAGATCCGGTTGCTGGGAAGCAGCGCGTGCTGAATGCGCCGGGCATAGTTGATCGAGTCTTCAATACGATGGCTCCTGGTGATTACTTCCTGTTCAGCAAATCTTCTGTCAGTGATGTCGTGTGATACCACCAGAACTGAACTGATCTCGTTGTGTTCATTGTATTCAGGAATGGCATCCAGCTGCATGACGCGGTTACCAAGGGAAGTTGGAAAATCCATTTCGACAGTCACCTTTGCACCTGTCTGATGAACCTCACGGATGGCGTTTTGCCATTGACCAAGAACGGAAGGGTCAAGCCTGGTCTCACTGACCTGTTTGTTCAGGAACTGGTCCAGCGGCAGTCCGGTATAGGACTCGATCAATGGGTTAATGTAGGAGATGGCATTGCGTTCCACGCGGGCGATGAGATTCGGAGAATGCTCAGAGAGCGATTTCATCCTCGCCACTGCTTGTTCATCACGTTCAACGGAGGGAGCTGAAAGGTCCGGGTCTGGAGTGCTATTGATCCACTGAAAGAGCGCAAACAGGGCCAGGCACACGGCGAGCAGTGCAGATGGCCACGCAGGTAAATCAGTCCAGGCGAGTACAACCTGTGTGACTGAAATCACTATCACAACAAACCAGCGTTGCCTTGACGAATTCGGACGGGTGGTCACCTTCATGGTCTTTTGCCAAGTGTTCTGTTGAGCGCCGCCTGAATGGCGGCGAGACGCATCACATACTCGCTTCCCAGTAGTGCGGCGGCAGCCCGGGGCATTGTACCTACTTCACATTCATGAGGGTCCTGAATGTACACAGTGCCTCCCACAGCAGCCACCGCTTTCACACCAATGGCACCGTCCTGGTTTGCGCCCGACAAGAGGATAGCGGTCATTGAATGTCCGTAAACCCGGGCAGCACTTTGAAACAGCAGATCAATAGACGGTCTGGAGTGGTTCACGGCCTCTTCTGTTGACAGAGAAAAGGTGCGTCCAGTATCAATGTACAAGTGGTAATTGGCCGGCGCCAGATAGATTCTTCCGCTGCGTACTACTTCCTTGTCAACAGGTTCAGCGGCCTGTCGCCCGCTTCTGGACATAACTGATTCAGCAAACCCATGCCGTACGTCCTTCAACCGATGAATGCAGACAACCACAGCAACCGGCAATTGCCCGGGAAGCGACGACAACAGCGAGCACACAGCCTGAAAACTGCCGGCAGACCCTGCGATCAGGACGATTGCCGGGGGATGTTCCTGTGGCGCTTTGCTCATGGCTTACTCGCGCACTTTACGGAAGATCTTTTCGTCATGGTCCAATACCATGAACCGATTTGCAACATCACACCATGCCAGCGATTCCTTTGCACCGACAGCCAGAAACCCGCCGGGATTGAGGCTCCCGTGAAAGTCGGTCACCACCTGGTTCTGCAGTTTCTGATTGAAATAGATCAGCACATTTCTGCACATGATCAAATCAAATTTTCCAAAAGAACCGCCTGACACAAGGTCATGTTTTCGGAAGGCTACCCTGGAAAGCAGTGCCTGATCAAACCGAACCTGCCTGCCCTCCACCGTGCAATAACTCTCCAGCGAGCCGATGCCTCCTGCTTTTTGATAGTTCTTCACGTTTGCCTCCATCTGTTTGGCAGGATACGTGGCGGCCCTTGCCTGCGAAAGGATCACCGTATCAATGTCAGTGGCTGTAATCTGAACCAGGTGGTCCATTTCAAGTTCTCTGAGAAGAATGGCCATGGAAAGCACTTCCTGCCCGGAACTGCATCCCGCGTGCCAGACAGAGAACGATTGTGCCTGTCTCCTGATCTCCGGAAGCAGCGAGTTACGCAGAAACAACCACAAGCCCGGATCACGGAACATCTCGGTGACGTTCACCGTTACTCCGGTCAGAAATTCGTCGACGTACTGGGGCTCCAGCAGAAATTTTGTCAGAAGATCATTAGGCCTTAGTGCGCTTGTCTCCATCACCCTGATCACCCGCCGCCTGAAAGAGGCATGTGCATAGTTGCTGAAGTCATATCCGTATCGCGTCCGCACCAGGGAAATGATGCTACCCAGATCATCATCCGACAGTTCCTCTGAAGTCATTTCGTTGTGCCAGAAAAAACTCGCAATGACAAAGTTACACCTCCAACACAGACCTGTCGAACCCGAACGGAACCAGTGCCGCAACAGATTCCGACTTAACCCACTTGCCGCCCGGGCCAAGCATAATTACCTGGATGGGGGAATCCTGGCGCTGCTCAAACTCAAGCATTACCTGACGGCAGGCACCGCATGAACACGCGCTGACCAGTTCCTTGTGATTGCGCTTGTGCGCCACCACAGCGATCATCGTGATCTTCTTCCCGGTATGCTGACTGGCAAAGGCATACAACGCAACCCTTTCCGCACACATGCAAAGCGGGTATGATGCATTCTCCACATTGGCGCCGCTGACGATCGTCTCGTCATCTGTCATCAATGCGGCGCCGACCATGAATTTCGAGTAGGGTGCATATGCATGTTGTGTGGCTTCCTTCGCCCGATGGATCAGATACCGGCAGGCTGCGTCCATGTCTTCCGGTGAATTGAACTCCTGAAACTCCTTCATGTGAATACCTTTTTGGTGTGCGATGAAGGTAACAAAAAGCAGGGTGACCCTAAAGGAAATACTGATCTATTGGCGAACTTGGGGCCATGAAATCTTCTCTTCTGGTACTGGGTGCGGGAAGGTCATCTGCTGCCCTCATCGACTATTTGATCCGTCAGTCTGAATCCAGGAATTGGTCGTTGACCGTCGGCGATCTGTCACTCGCCTCCGCTCAGGAACGCGTTCAAAAAAGCAAGACAGCCACGGCCATCGCTTTCGATATACAAAATGAGTCTGCCTCTGCAGCCGCCATCGCCAGGGCCGACGTGGTCATCTCACTCCTGCCTGCCACACTCCATCCCAAAGTGGCGCAGCTTTGCCTTGCACATCACAAGCACTTGCTCACGGCCAGTTATGTATCGGCGGAGATGAGAGCCATGGACCACGCTGCCCGTCAGCAAGGGCTCCTTTTCCTGAACGAATGCGGCCTTGATCCCGGCATTGATCACATGAGTGCCATGCAGGTGATGGATCGTATACGCAGCGAGGGTGGCCGGATCACATCCTTCGAGTCCTTTACAGGGGGGTTGATTGCTCCGGATACAGATCCGGGAAATCCCTGGCGCTACAAATTCACCTGGAATCCACGCAACGTGGTGATGGCAGGTCAGGGCACAGCCCGCTTTCTGCAGGATGGAACCCATAAATACATCCCCTACCAGCAGTTGTTTCAGCGCACTACACCCATCCATGTGTCAGGTCATGGTCGATTTGATGGCTATGCGAACCGTGACTCATTGCAGTACATCGATACCTACGGCTTGCAGGGAATTCAAACGATCCTTCGCGGGACTTTGCGACATGAGGGCTACTGCAGCGCCTGGAACGTATTCGCGCAACTTGGATGCTGCGATGACACCTACCCGATGGCCCGCGTAGACCAGATGACACACCGGGACTTTATTGCAGCCTTTTGCGGCCTGAAACCGGATGAAACTCCGGAGCAGTATCTCACAGAACATTTTCAACTTACACCCGAAGGACCCGAGCTCAGTAAATTGCGTTGGTCCGGACTATTCAGCGAGGAACCAATCGGACTTGCCGCGGGGACACCGGCAGCCGTCCTTGAGCATATCCTGAATAAACGATGGAAACTGGAACCGCATGACAAGGATTTCATTGTGATGTGGCACCGGTTCAGGTACACACTGGCTGGACATACACACACAATTGAAGCATCGCTGGCCACGACCGGAGAGGACTCCACCCACACAGCCATGTCAAGAACGGTAGGGCTGCCGCTGGCCATGGCCGCCACACTACTCATGCAAGATCAGATTGCATTGCGGGGTGTACACATTCCTGTTTCTTCCGAAATCTACGAGCCCATCCTGTCGATGCTGGCAGACGAGGGTATCCGGCTAACAGAAAAGGCCTACTAGCGAAGTGACCTCGGCACACTCCAGGCATGCGCTGCCAGTCCCACGACGGGCAAATGGCATACATACAGCAACTGCCAGGTCGGACTGGCACCCAGTAGTGCCAGTACACTGGTCTGCAACGCGTAACACGCCGGCAGCAGAAAAATCCCGACAGAAAATTTGAGTGACCCCGCAAATTGCGCGTCTTTCATTTTCCGTCTCAAAATCCATCGCAGACAATAATAGGGCAACAGGTGGTTGACAAATCCCCACCACCAGAGTGGATTGAGGTGAGGTCTTGAGTGGGACACGGCAATTGGTACAGACTGCCCCTTGTAAGCAGCCAGCACATGCCGGTCGGCCTGCAACTGTGCGATCAGATCACCTTGAATCCTTCGATTGGCATGAAGCCATTGCATCTGCTGGTCATAGGAATCCAATGGTTCTACGTGCAGGATCATCTCCCGGATCCGCTGCGCCGTTACTTCAATCAGTGCTGCCTGATCCATCTCAGCTTCCACCAGCACGGGCTCGCCAAATTGCACCAAAACGCGTGTGCGAAACTGATCGAGCGAGTCATATTGGATGCCCACGGGAACAACATGAAGTTTTTCCTGGGCCGGAAGTTGAGACAGGCAATCCATGGCGAGACGGACAAAACCCTTTTGTAATGGCCGCAGTCTTCGCCGGCTATCGTGATTGCCTTCAGCAAAAATCAGCACTGCTTCGCCCGAACGCAGCAGGGCTGCTGTTCGAGTCATGGTCTGTTCATTGCGGCGAAGGGTGCCAAACCCGTCCCTGAAGCGATACACGGGAATCATGCGAAGCAAGGCA
>JAIBBB010000273.1 GCA_019694905.1 Cyclobacteriaceae bacterium | reverse complement strand
GAAACTTCAGCATACTACGCCCTTGGGAAATTAATGGGGCATTCCATGCTGAGTCTGAATCTGATCATTGCCCAGCGCAACCAACATAAGTTCCTGACGAACCATCAGGAGGCGATGGACGAACTGGTCGTGCGTGTGTTGGAGAGAATCTAGCCGTCAGGCAGAGGCATTCATCGAACTGTCCAGTCGCACAATGTACTTGCCTGCACTCAGCGGGTCATCATGATAGAAGCCGCTCAGGATGCGGTGGGCAATCTGCTCCATGACCAGTTCGTCTTCTGATTTCCCTTCCTTTCCTCTCCAATACATGCGGCGCGGGTGACGCTTCATGTCTTCCACATAGGCGCGCGCGTGCACATATTGTTGTTCGGTAAAGGTGATTGTAAAACAGGCTTTGACCTTCTTTGTTTCCATATCCTTGCTGGCTCGCAATTGGCATGCCATCCTCCTGCACTCAAATTCCCAAAATTTTGACAATTATCCATCACCATCGACCGTCTTCGGCCATTAGTGTCCGGCAGTGAAACAACTTTTTAGACTAATTTTGGCACCCTATGAGAATTCCCGAACTGCACACCTTGCCCAATGGCATACGCGTCATTCACAACCGAACGACCACCTCGCGTATCGTCCACTGCGGGATCATGCTCGACATAGGCAGCCGGGACGAAACGACTGCCAACCAGGGGATCGCCCACTTTTGGGAGCACATGGCCTTTAAGGGAACACGAAAAAGAAAAGCATTTCATATCAATCATCACCTCGAATCGGTGGGAGGAGAATTGAATGCATTCACAGACAAAGAGAAGATCTTCTTCTATGCAACAGTCAGGGAAGAGTACTTTGAAAGAGCGTTCGATCTCCTTGCAGACATCGCCTTCGCGTCAGTTTTCCCGGAAACTCAACTGCAGCGCGAGCGTCAGGTGATCCTTGAAGAGATGTCCATGTATCATGATGATCCCGATGACTCACTCCAGGATGTCTTTGATGCCCTCATTTTCAGGGATCATTCATTAGGTATGAACATTCTGGGTACACCGAAAACTGTCTCCAGATTCAAACGTTCGGACTTTCTTGATTTCATCTCTTCACATCTGGACAGCCGGCGCATTGTGTTCTCCAGCGTCGGTAACTTTTCGCAGGAACAGGTGGTCACGCTGGCTAAAAAATACCTCGGAAAAGTACCACCCTTTCGCAGCCGTGCAAAACGGAAGCCCTTCAGGAATTTTAGACCGGATCACCAGGTTGTAACAAGAAGTGTCCGACAGGCTCGTTTTGCAATTGGCCGGCCGGCACTCTCTGGCAGCGATGAGCGCCGCGGGACTCTGTTCTTGCTGATCAGTATCCTGGGCGGGCCAGCCATGAATTCCAGATTGAACCAGGCACTGCGTGAAAAGAGAGGACTCGTGTATTCAGTGGGGGCGCAATTTGTTCCCTTTACTGACACAGGACTACTGGTTATTTCCTTCGGCACTGAGCCAGCCAAGCTGGATATCAGTCGCGAGATCATTAGCCGCGAACTCGGCAGATTGCGTTCGGAAAAACTGGGAATCCGTCAACTTGCCACCGCACGAGAGCAAATGCTGGGGCAAATCGCCATGGCCGAGGAAAATAACGTAGGCTTCATGATCATGATGGCCAGAACATTGCTGGACCTCGGAAGAGTTCCCTCTATCGAGGAGACATTCGACCGGATCAGGAAGCCTTCGGCCATAGACCTGGCAGATATGGCCGACGAATTGCTGGATGAACGAAACATGAGCACGCTTATCATGATGCCCGATGGTTCGGTACCCCCCATGCAAGCCTGAAAGTTTTACTACCTTCCAGCTATGAAAATTTATACGCGCACAGGTGACAATGGTACAACCTCACTGTTCGGCGGAAGCCGTGTACCCAAGTCTCACATCCGGCTGGACGCTTATGGAACCATTGATGAACTGAATAGCTGGATGGGCCTTCTGAGAGACCAGCCAGTCAATGAAAAACGGTGCAGTGAAATTCTCGAAATACAGGACCGGCTTTTTACCATTGGTTCCAGACTTGCCACAGAGCAAACTGCATCACTGGCGCGCCTTCCCTCGATCGATCTGTCAGACAGCGGGCGTCTTGAAGCCTGGATGGATCGCATGGACGAAGTACTCCCGCCTTTGCGCTCGTTCGTGTTGCCCGGGGGTCATCCATCCGTATCCTTCGGGCACGTATCAAGAACCGTATGCCGGAGGGCTGAACGTTTGGTCATAGCACTGCACGAGGTTTCTCCGGTGGATGAACCGCTCCGGATTTACTTGAACAGGCTATCAGACTATCTGTTTGTGCTGTGCAGAATCATGGCACTTGAACTCGGTGTCAAAGAGACCCCGTGGGAACCGCGAAGGTAAAAGAAGATCCCTGTCGAATTTGCTATCTTCACTCCATCACCGTCAGGAGCACAGGTACACCCCCACCCCATGCCCAAGATCATCGTTGTTGAAAAACCCGGCCACTGGGACTTTAAGGTCGACGATGTGGATGTGGTTACACCCGAAGTGTATATCACAAAACCCGAATACCAGGTCCATCGAAGCCTGAAGGTCCTGAATCTATGCCAGTCCTATCAGTATCAGAGCGAAGGCTACTATGTTTCACTGCTGGCAGAAGCGCGTGGCCACAAAGTGCTGCCTGAAGTAACTACCATACAGGATTTGAGATTCCCCTCAATCCTGAGGGATGACTCGCTGGATTTTGATGAACTCATCCAAACCACTTTTCGCAATGAGCCTTACGATCGTGTAGAATTTAACATCTACTTCGGGCGGGCAGGAGCAGATCATCTGAACAAACTTGCCCAGCAGTTGTTCCAACTCGTGCAGGCCCCCTCACTCCGTGCGGTCTTCTCCAAGAAGAACAAGTGGGTCTTGCACAGTATCCGCCCCATCAGTTTGAATGAGGTAACAGAGTCCGACCGTCCCGTATTATCAGCCGCATTGGAGAAATACCTCAGGCGGAAGCGCGACTTCCGGCACGACAAAAAGAAATATGACCTGGCCATTCTTGTTAATCCTGAAGACGCAAATCCGCCTTCAGACAGTCGTGCCCTGAAGCGGTTCTACAAAGCATCCCTTCAAGCGGGGTTCAATACGGAGTTTATTACGCGCAATGACTTTGACAAACTCATCCAGTTCGATGCCCTCTTCATCAGGGAAACTACCAACGTCAACCATCACACCTTCAGGTTTGCGCGCAAGGCGGAGTCGTTGGGTCTCGCCGTAATCGATGACGCCGATTCCATCCTCAAGTGTACGAATAAGGTATACTTGCATGAACTACTGCAAGCCAACAGGATTCTTACTCCCAAATCATTTGTAATCACAGAAGAAAACTGCCGGTCGCTCAACGACCAAATGAACTACCCCTTCATATTGAAGCAGCCCGACGGAGCATTCTCAAAAGGGGTCTTTAAGATTCACTCACCAGAAGAATACCGCAAAGTACGCGCTTCCATGTTCGAAAAGTCCGACTTGCTGATTGCCCAGGAATTCCTTCCAACCACCTTCGATTGGCGGGTAGGGGTAATGGGGGGGAAGGTACTCTATGTGTGCAAATACTTCATGGCAAGGGCACACTGGCAGATTGTCAATTGGGATGCCAAAAAGCAGCATTCCAGGGATGGCGACGTCGAATCCATTCCCGTAGACCAGGCACCTGAAGAACTCCTGCGCACCGCCCTGAAATCCACAGCGCTGATTGGCACCGGCTTGTACGGTGTAGATATGAAGGAGGTGGATGGCCGATTCTACGTCATCGAGATCAATGACAACCCTAACATCGATGCCGGAATTGAAGACAAGATTCTCAATGACCAGCTGTACGCCAACATCATGGAAATTCTAATCGGTAAAATCAAATCCTCCAAATGAGCACCACCCCTTCGCGACTACACCTGTTCCAGGCATTCGGGATCGAGCTTGAGTACATGATTGTGGACCGTGACTCACTTGAAATCCGGTCCATCGCCGACAAACTCCTGTACGACCATCCCCGGGCAGAAGAGGGAGAAAGAAACAATGGGTCTATCACGTGGTCCAACGAACTCGTGAGTCATGTTATTGAACTTAAGTTAACCAAACCTGAGTTTAACCTGAATGCCGCGGCTCACGCCCTTGCTGACAACGTCGTCCTGATCAATCAGGAACTCAGCCAATGGGGTTGTCAACTTATGCCTGGGGCGGCGCACCCGTGGATGTCGCCCGCGAAAGAAACCAGGCTTTGGCCCTATGACCACGCTGCCGTCTACCAACTTTACGACAAGATCTTTGGCTGCTCCGGGCACGGCTGGAGCAATCTTCAGAGCACTCACCTGAATCTTCCATTTTACGATGACGAAGAATTCGCACGGCTCCACGCAGCCATCCGAGTACTGCTACCCATCCTTCCCGCACTTTGCGCCAGTTCTCCTGTCCTCGATGGCAGTCCGACCGGAAAAATGGACACCCGGATGCACTACTACAAAACAAACCAGTCTGCGATTCCTTCTATCACTGGCAAAATCATACCAGAAGCCATTTATTCACGACGTCAGTATGGTCATCAGGTTTATGATCGCATCCGCGAAGACCTTGCAGCATTTGATCCTGACAAGATCCTTGACCCCGTTTGGGTAAACTCCCGTGGAGCCATCCCCCGGTTCGACCGGGGGAGCATTGAAATCAGGGTCATGGACATTCAGGAATGCCCCGCCGCAGATGTCGCTATTGTACAACTTGTCATCGAAACACTTCGTGCTCTTGTTGGGGAAGAACTCGCCTCGCACGAACAGCAAATGAGTGCCCGGACAGAAATCCTGAGCGGCATACTGGATGATTGTACCGTTAACGGTATGGGAACCGAAATTCTCTCATCCGAATACCTCGCATTGTTCGGCATCCGTGAATTTGCCACTGCCGGCGAGATCTGGGCAACAATTGTTGATCAGCTCAAGAAACGAAATCACGAGTTGCTGGACCAATGGAAGCCCGAGCTGGATGTGCTATTGCGAGAGGGCAACCTCGCTTCCCGGATACTACGAGTAGCCGGACAGTCACCCGAAGAACTCAAAAAAGTTTACGCCCGGTTGTGTGGCTGTCTACAGCAGAATAAGATGTTTATCCCTTGAGTTTGGGATTGTCCAGGTGCCGTGTGGCATCACGCGCATTCTTCTTGTTGAGATTGTCCTGAAAGGCAGTTGTAAGATCAACACCTGTCTGATTGGCTATACAAACAAGCACCCACATCACGTCCGCCAGTTCATCCGCCAGCACCTTGTCCTTGTCTTTGTTCTTCTCCGATTGTTCTCCATATCGCCGAGCCATGATTCTGGCCACTTCTCCGACCTCTTCGGTAAGTATGGCCATGTTGGTTAGTTCACTGAAATAGCGGACACCCTTGGAACGAATCCAAT
>JAIBBB010000052.1 GCA_019694905.1 Cyclobacteriaceae bacterium | reverse complement strand
CTCATCTAGAATTTCGGTGTCATCAATGCTCACTACATAGATCTCAAGTTGCCTTAGAACGGTCAGGAGATGTCTTACAATGGCTCACATCAGATCTTTACACCTGCATCCACCAACCTGGTCGCTGCGCAATACGCGATTCCGGTACAAGCCATCAAGGGTCAAATCGTACTGAGGACGGAATGGGTTCATCTGGGTAAGACCTACTTTGACCTCGCCAATCAATTGTCACAATCGGCGTACAGCCTGGTGAATCTGCGTGCAGGTGTCGTCATCAGCGATTTGGAAGTGATGGCCTGGGTGCGCAATGCTGGTGATACGAGATACATAAGTTATGCGTACGATTTCGGTGCCGCCCATCTGGGCGATCCCAGAAACCTGGGCATCACAGTGCGCAAAACATTCCGCTAGTTTGCCTGATTCCGAAGCAGTTCATTGAGTGAGGGCCGACTGTTGCCTTCCTTGGCGGCTATGTGATCCATCGCATATTCACTCAGCGCAGTGATCGTGAGCGAAGGATTGACGCCAAGGTTGCACGGTATGATCGATCCGTCCAGAATATGAAAGTTAGGATAACCAAAAGCCCTGAACTGGTCATCCACAACACCCGTGGCAGGGGAGTCACCCATGGGACATCCGCCAAGTATGTGCGCCGTAGACGCCAGATTTAATGTGACTTCCGTGATCGCATTCATGGGCACACCATTGACCTTTTCTGCAAATCGCATCATGGCCTCCTGGCCGATAGGGATATAAGTGGGTACGCGCTGCGGACTGTCGTTGACCATGCTGATGGAGGTACCGAAAAGTCCACGCTTCAATTTCATCCGCATGGCATTTTCAAGCGTCTGCATAATAAGAAAGAATACCCCTGTGGTGGCAATGCGCGTGTTGAACACCATCCGGAGAAACTGCCATGGATGGAGTATGCTGTTGCCTATCATTTTGGCAGTTCGCACCAGAGGAGTTCCTTGTGAGGCATACATACCCCCCAACCGGGCCATGAGTCCGCTGCCATCAGCAAACTTGCAGATTTCTATGTTGGTGTTCTCGTCCGGTGAGAATACACGCGAGATGGCCACGCCATGGTTGAGTTTGCGGTCGGCTGCCATCACGCCGCTCAGCATCTCGGAGTTCGTCAGGATGTTTTCACCCAACCGGGGTGAAAGATCTGGCAGGGTTTTGTAGAGATATTTTTGCCGCAGGAGCAAATCCATCGTCCCCAGCACTCCACCGCTGACGACGAGGCCAGTGGATTCAAACACTTGATTCTTCTCACCGAAGAGGCGGGTGGAGGAGGAAGTGTGAATCTGGTAGATGCCATCTTTGAACTCGATCTTTTTGACTTGTGTTTCGGCCAGCACCGAAGCACCATAGTGCTTCTCTGCGAACCAGAGGTAGTTCTTATCGAGGGTGTTCTTTGCGCCGTGCCGGCACCCAACCATGCATCCGGCGCAATGTGTGCAGCCCCTGCGTTCGGGACCGAGACCCTTGAAGTAGGGATCCGTTGACTTGTCAGGATCACCCAGGTATACGCCCACTCCATCAACAGGGCCGAAGGAATCTCCATGACCCATGTCGTTCGCTACTTCACGAAGGACCCTGTCTTCTTCGTATTCGTCAACAAACTTCGCAGAGCCCAGCATATAGCTCGCCCGCTCATAGTAGGGAGCCAGCACATTTTTCCAGTCGCGGAAATGAGACCAGATCTTGTTTTGGTAGAAGGATGACTTGGGCATCATGTGCGTATTGGCATACACGAGTGAGCCGCCGCCAACACCGACGCCACTGAGCACCAGTACTTCCTTGAAAAATGTCAGTTTCTGAAAACCAAAGAATCGCAGCGCCGGCGCCCATAGATAACGGTGCACCTTCCAGTTGGAGGCTGGGAAGTCACTGTTTGCCCACCGCTTGCCCTTTTCAATGACAAGCACATCATAGCCCTTTTCAGCAAGTCTCATGGCGGAGACACTTCCGCCAAACCCTGATCCGATTACAATGTAGTCATAACGCGTGCGCATAGACCAAAGGTAGGGGAGCCCGCGCAGACCTGAAAGACCTCAGAGATCTGTGTCAGCAGTGGCAGAAGGCTTCAACCAGTACGGCCGGCTCAGGATAAGCAGCAGCCCTGAAATTACACAGAAGGCCATCACACCCACCATGGGCACCTCCGTGCCATTGTGGAAGACACTGACAAGTGCAGTGACCAGGCCGCCAACTGACATCCGGATAAAACCGTTGAGTGATGCCGCACTGCCGATGTGCCGGTGAAATGGTGCCAGCGTGAGCGCGGTGGCATTGGGATTTACCAGACCTTGTCCGGTCAGAAAAATGAACATCAGCCCAATGAATATTGCCGGTCCAAACCAGTGTTGCCACGTGCCCAACACCAGAATGATCCCGGTAACCGACTGATAGAGAAGCGCGGTGCGAATCAGTTGTTCGCTGGTAAGCCTCTTCAGGAGCAGCTGATTCAATTGAGATGACCCAATCAGTCCTGCAGCCAGAAATGCAAAGATCCACCCGTATTGCTGTTCTGTAAACCCATAAAGATTAATGATGACGTCTGACGATCCGCCGATATAGGCGAAGGACGCAGAAGTAGAAATACCGCCGGCAAGGGCATACAAGGCGAACTGTTGATGAGTGACCACTTTGCGGAAGCTCTTTAGCACCACCCTCGGCGCCAGTGAGATTTCGGGATCAGCATCTTTGCCTTTGGGAAGAAAGAAGACCACTGTAGCGGTGATCACCAGTGTGATGATGCCGAGGAGGACAAATACATAGGGCCAGCCAACAGAGGCCGTGAGATAGCCGCCAACGGTGGGAGCCACCATGGGAGAAACTGCTATGACCAGTGTGAGCGATGAAAGCGCTACGGCTGTTTCACTGATAGGAAAGATATCCCGGATCAGCGCCTGGGCTGCCACCATCCCCACGCAACCACCCAATGCCTGCAGGAAGCGGAGTGCAATCAGGTTTTCAACCGTGCTTGTATAGGCGCAGAAGAACGAGGCCACTATGTACACAATCAACCCCGCATACAAGGGTCGCTTCCGGCCATATCGGTCGAGCAGCGGACCATAGAGTAACTGACCCACCGCGATCCCGATAAGATATGCCGTGAGCGAAAGCTCCACCTGAGCCACGCTGGTTCCCAGGTCTTTCGCAATCGCGGGAAAACCGGGGAGGTACATGTCGATAGAAAACGGACTGATCGTCGCGAGGGAGCCGAGAATCAGAATCGTGAAGAAATGCTGTTTGCGCGTGAGGTTCATCCCGGAATGAGCTGGTGCAGCGCAGCGTATTGCAGCAGGATGACGGTTTTCGCATCCCGGAGTTCACCGCGGTGCATTTGCGCCAGGGCTTCGGCGAAAGGGATTTCAATCACTTCAATGTCTTCGTTCTCAGCCTCGTGTCCGCCACCTTCGCTGACCTTCATGTTGTCATCGTATTCAGCGATGAAGAAATAGAGTATCTCTGTAACCGAACCCGGAGACATGTAGAGTTCAAATACCCGCCGCACATTGGAAACCCTGAAACCTGTTTCTTCCTCGGTTTCCCTCCTGATGCAGTCCTCCGGATTGTCGCGGTCAAGCAGCCCTGCACATACTTCTGTCAGCAACCCGCCCGGATTTCCGTTGAGCCAGGTTGGCAGCCTGAATTGTTTTGTCAGGATGACAGTCTTGCGCACAGGATGATAAAGCAGTATGGCCGCACCATTGCCCCGATCATATGCCTCGCGGCTCTGTTCTTTCCAGGTGCCGTCGGATTGCAAATAATCAAACGTTGCCTTTCGAAGAATGTACCAGTTGTCGCTCAGGATGTCGAGCTTCTTCAGACGGATGCGGGATGTACTCATGTTATGGTGTGATGCTGCCACCATTACGCAGCAGCAACCTGATAGGTTTCCAGAACTTCATCCAGAATAAGGTCCACTTCTTCTGCAGTTGGTGCTTCCACCATTCGGGTTCTGTACGGTTTGAAGTCCGGAAGATTCTTGAAGTAATTGGAATAATGCCGGCGCATTTCGAAGACCCCGAGTTTGGGACCCTTCCAGCGAATGGAAAATGCAAGGTGCTTGCGGGCAGCATCTACACGTGCCTGCAGGTTGGGTGGCGGGAGATGGGCGCCGGTGGCAATGAAATGCTTGATTTCGTTGAATATCCACGGGTAGCCGATGGCGGCCCTTCCGATCATGATGCCATCGACACCATAGCGCTGCTTGTACTCCAGCGCCTTCTCAGGCGAGTCGATGTCCCCATTGCCAAAGACTGGAATTTGCATTCTTGGGTTGTTCTTCACTTCTCCGATCAGCGTCCAGTCGGCAGCACCTTTGTACATCTGCACGCGCGTACGTCCATGTATGGTGAGCGCCTTGATGCCAATGTCCTGCAGTCGCTCAGCCACTTCCACGATGTTCCTTGTGCGGTCGTCCCAGCCCAGGCGTGTCTTTACGGTAACAGGAAGATGTGTGGCCTTCACTATTTCTGCCGTCATCTGGACCATCTTCGGAATATCCTGCAACAGCGCAGCGCCGGCACCCCGGCACGCCACCGCCTTGACAGGGCAACCATAGTTGATGTCGATGAGCTCCGGCCGGGCCGCGGTGGCAATTTCAGCGGATCGAACCATGTTGCCAATGTCGCCACCAAACAACTGGATACCCATAGGACGCTCGTATTCAAAAATGTCCAGTTTCTGCCGGCTCTTGGCGGCGTCCCGGATCAGTCCCTCTGAAGAAATGAACTCCGTATACATGAGATCCGCACCACCCTCCTTGCAAACTGCGCGAAAGGGAGGGTCACTGACATCCTCCATGGGAGCCAGCAACAGGGGAAATTGACCCAATTCGATCGATCCGATTCGTACCACCGTTGTTATTTAGGGCTTTTTGTCCGTTGTTTGCGATGCAAAAATAACTCAATAAATCAGATGACCGAAGTATTCCCGCCCCGGCAGCAGCCTTCAGCCTGGGTGAGCGTCATCCTGATCCTGCTCACCGCCTTCTTTGGGTTCTCACTGATTGGGCCGCTGATCGGTTTCTTTTTTGCTATGGCAGGATTTGAGGGCTCTTTGGCTACCCTGGTTGAAAACATCACCAATGGATCAACCGATCCATCCATGTGGGTGCCGAATTATCTTTTGCAGGGTTCAGCCACTCTCTTTGGACTGATCGCCGGTCCGTGGTTGTTGTATCGCATCAGATTCCAGGCATCTCCGACAGAATTGTTCAAGGCTACATCCTGGCGCCCTGCCTTGCTTGTGTGCGTGCTGGTGATTGTATTCTCAATAGTGGACTCAGTGGTGGTGTCGTGGAATAATTCAATCCACTTTCCAGGTGCCTTTGATGAGTTTGTGCGCAGCCTGGAAGCACGCGCCGCAGAAGTAACACACTTCATGACCACATTTCATAATCCACTTGAATTTTCAACCGGTCTTTTTGTGATTGCGCTGCTGCCTGCCATCGGCGAGGAACTCGTTTTCCGCGGCATGATTCAGCGCGAACTACAGCGCTGGTCGGGCAACGCCCATCTTGCCATCTGGACAGCGGCGATCATTTTCAGTGCGTTTCACCTGCAATTTCTCGGCTTTGCGCCTCGCGTACTTCTAGGGGCCCTTTTCGGGTATCTGTATTACTGGTCGGGTAATTTGTGGATACCCGTCGTCGGCCATCTGTTCAACAATGGTATGCTGGTGACATTGATCTATCTCAACCAATTGGGCATCACCAAAATCGATATGGAAAGCACAGAGCCTTCGCCCGTCATGCTCGTAATTGCCTCGGTTTTTGGAACGGCTTTCCTGTTGTCCTATCTTAAGAGAACTTTATCCGCAGCCAACTCGTGACGTCCTCCATACGATCTTATTCCAATATTGTCCAGCGTCTCATCACGGGACTGGCCGGTGCCGCCGTGATCATGGGCTGCATTGTGTACAACCCGTGGACATACTTTGCAGTGTTTCTCTTCATCACCATCATGACCATGGTTGAGTTTTACAGACTCGCAGGGATGGACGGAATGCTCGTTCAGAAAACCTTCGGAACTCTTTCCGGCATCATTATTTTCTGCCTTTCATTCCTCATCGAGCAGGAGCATATCTCGGCGCGCTACTACTTTTTGATTTTTCCGTTGGTGTCCTGCGTGTACATGATCAAGCTCTACAAGAAATTTGAGCGCAAGCCATTTACCAACATCGCGTTCACTTTCCTCGGCATATTTTATGTGGCTGTACCTTTTGCCTTGCTGAACATCGCAGCTTTTGAGAATGGATTTTACAATTATGAAATCATGGTGGGGTGCCTCATCATCCTCTGGGCAAGCGATACAGGTGCCTACTTTGCCGGCACGCGCTTTGGAAAGCGCAAACTGTTTGAAAGGATTTCGCCTAAAAAGTCCTGGGAAGGAGCAGTGGGTGGAGCTGCGCTTGCATTCGTCTTTACCGGCATCATTGCCCACTACTTTCATTCCTTGCCGCTCTGGCAATGGTTTGTAATTGCCATCATCATTATCGTCGGCGGCATTTTCGGCGACCTCGTGGAGTCGCTTCTTAAGCGCAGTATTGAAATCAAAGATTCCGGAGACACGTTGCCAGGTCACGGTGGATTCCTGGATCGGTTTGACGGGCTGTTGATTGCTGCTCCGTTTATTGTGGCCTTTCTGGAAATTGCCCCGCTCTGGCAGCCCTGACCCGGCCTGGTTTTAGCCTAATTTTATTGTGACGGACTCGCAAGCTGTCTGAATGATATTCCGCGGCTATGGCTGCTGACCAAGGATGATTTTGTTCTGCTTTCTGAAAACCCGTTCTGGCCGAATTTTCTATCTTTGCAACCGATTTCGGAGCCTTTTTTGCTTCGAACTTAAAACCAAAGGTTATCCATTATGTCGTATATCGAACCCGCTCCCCTCGTAGACAAAGAGAATCCGTTTGAAGCAATGATGTCGCGCTTCCATACAGCCTCCCAACTGCTGGGGCTGGAAGAACAGATCTACAATGTGCTGAAAACCCCTGCCCGGCAAGTGATAGTTTCACTCCCCGTCACGATGGACGACGGAAGCATCAAGGTATTCGAAGGTTACCGCGTCATTCACAATACCATCCTGGGACCTTCCAAAGGAGGTATCCGGTTCGACCCGCATGTCAACCTCGATGAAGTAAAGGCATTGGCCGCATGGATGACCTGGAAGTGTGCTGTGGTGGACATTCCTTATGGCGGGGCCAAAGGGGGTGTGGCATGCAACCCCCGCGAGATGTCAGCCGGTGAGATTGAACGTCTGATGCGTGCCTACACGCTCTCGATGATTGATATTTTCGGACCCGACAAAGACATACCGGCTCCAGACATGGGCACGGGTCCCAGGGAAATGGCCTGGCTGATGGATGAATACTCACGCACGCAGGGAATGACTGTGAACGCCGTCGTGACAGGCAAACCTATTGTACTCGGCGGTTCCCTCGGCAGGACTGAGGCAACGGGTCGGGGCGTTATGGTCTCTGCAATGGCAGCCATGGAAAAACTGAAGATCAATCCTTATAAGGCAACCTGCGCTGTGCAAGGCTTTGGCAACGTGGGCTCATGGGCTGCCAAGTTGCTGTCTGAACGCGGGCTGAAAGTGCAGGCCATCAGCGACCTGTCCGGCGCTTATTACAATGAGGACGGCATCGACTTCAACAAGGCCGTTGCGTATCGCGATGCCAATAAGGGTACCCTGGAGGGTTTCCCCGAGGCTGAGAAGATCTCAGGCAATGACATACTTACCCTCCCGGTAGATGTGCTCGTGCCTGCAGCCACGGAGGACGTCATCACTGCCAAGAACGCTGCGAAGATCCAGGCCAAATTGATTGTAGAAGGTGCCAACGGCCCTACCTCGTCCAAGGCCGACAGCGTGATCTATGAAAAGGGAATCAGTGTAGTGCCTGACATCCTGGCCAACGCAGGGGGTGTGACGGTATCTTATTTCGAATGGGTCCAGAACCGACTGGGATACAAATGGACTGCAGACCGTGTGAACCGCCGCAGTGACCGCATCATGAAGGATGCCTTTGACAACGTGTACAAAGTGGCGCTCGAATACAAAGTGTCCCTTCGCATTGCTGCCTACATGGTGGCCATCGACAAAGTGGCCAAGACCTACAAGTTCCGCGGGGGCTTCTGATTTGTTTCGGGCCGGCAAGGTTAGTAAGTTGCAGGCTAATTTCGAACCATGACGATACATCGCGAAGGACGCACACTGCTGTTCGTGCTACTCCTGATCCTATTCGGAGTCAATTGGGCCCTGCTCTATTTTCTGCCTGAGGCGGCCTTGCTCCAGCAGATTGTTCTGGCGGTGAGTGTGGTTTTCTATCTGCTCATCCTCCAGTTCTTCCGCAATCCGGTTTTTGCTATTGAAAAGAATGACCGCGTGGTTCTGGCCCCCGCTGATGGCAAAGTGGTCGTGATTGAAGAAACCGAGGAAACGGAATATCTTAAAACCCGCCGGCTCCAGGTTTCCATCTTCATGTCTCCGGTCAATGTGCATGTGAACCGCATGCCCGTCGGTGGAACCATTTCCTATTTCAAATACCATCCAGGCAAATACCTGGTAGCATGGCATCCCAAGTCCAGCACCGAGAACGAGCGCACCACCGTGGTTGCCAAAATGAAGAACGGCACCGAGGTGCTGTTCCGGCAGATCGCGGGAGCACTCGCCAGGCGCATTAAGTGCTATGTCATTGAAGGCAAACAACTGGAGCAGGGCGATGAATTCGGCTTCATCAAATTCGGATCTCGTGTCGACATCTTTCTGCCGTTGAACGCCAGGGTGGTAGTGAAGCCTGGCGATATCACCAAGGGCGGCCGAACCATTATCGCCGAGATCTGATCCCGCCTTTCAAGCGTTCTGGTGCCTCCAGGCGGTAGGATTCAACCACGTCATGTGCTATATTGCCATGACCTCGCTGTCTTAACCCGTACGCATGCAACAGATCCGGTTCCTCACCTCCCAAAACGAGTTTTTCAACACGCTTAACAAGCGCGTGAATGCCTACTTTCAGACCAATCATATCACCCGGTATGCCAACGGTGCTATGGTGTTCAAAACCGTTGTGATGTTTTCGTTGTATTTTGTTCCCTATGGTTTGCTGGTAGGAAGCGTGGTCACCAGCACGCCGGGAGTGCTGCTTTTATATGTGGTAATGGGTTTCGGTATCGCTGGCATTGGACTCTCCATCATGCATGACGCGAACCATGGTTCTTATTCTCCAAAATCCTGGTTGAATGACCTGTTGGGCTTTTCACTTAATCTTGTAGGAGGACACGCCTTTAACTGGAAAGTACAGCATAATGTACTGCATCATACCTACACCAACATTGAAGGCGTAGATGAGGACATCACGCCACGCGGTGTATTGCGGTTTTCACCCCACAGTGCATGGAAGCCATACCACCGCTACCAGTACCTCTATGCGTGGTTCTTTTATGGCCTGCTCACATTTGTGTGGGTGGTGGCAAAGGACTTCGAACGACTGATCAAATACGAGCGTGAAGGCCTGGTAAAAAAGCAACGCACTACAGCCGCCAAAGAGTGGGCTGTAATGCTCGGTTCTAAACTCGTGTACATCGGGTATGTGTTTTACATTCCCATGACAGTGGCCAACATATCGCTGGGCATGGCCCTCGCAGGATTTTTCATCATGCACTATATCTCCGGATTCATTCTGGCGATCATCTTCCAGCCCGCCCACGTGATTGAGGGAACAGAATTTCCTATGCCTTCGGCAGAGGGTAACATTGACAACAATTGGGCGATCCATCAGTTGCATACCACCACCAATTTCGCACACGGTAATCGGGTTCTCTCCTGGTATGTGGGTGGATTGAATTATCAGGTGGAGCACCACCTCTTTCCGAATATCTGTCATGTGCACTATCGGCCTCTGTCGCGCATTGTGGAGGAAACAGCACGCGAATTTGGATTGCCCTATAAGAAAAAGGATACGTTCTTCGGTGCTTTGGCAGCACACACACGCGTTCTTAAAATGCTCGGGCAAAAGCCGGCGGCTGATCTTCAGCCGGCTTGAGATTTCATTTTGAATCCAGCATGTTCTGAACCTGCAGGTCGCCGTATCCCAGCATAGGAAACTGTCGTTGGAAAGAAGAGAACAGTTCATGGAAATCTTTCGTTGATTTTCCCAACTCATGGACGCGTGCCTTGATTCCCGCACGCGTGCCTGATGCGATCCACACTTTCAACAGCTCATGGAGATATTCAAATGCGGGTGAGGCCGCGGACGAATATTCCTGCAATGCTTTGTTGTCACCATGGGCAAATGCAGACCACAGTGCCGCTCCCTTTTCAATGTCTGCACTGGAGAGACGTACCCTGCACTCGAATTGCCGGATGGCCTCTGATGGCGTGATTCTGGCAAATGTCCGCCAGGGTGCTGCTCCCGGAGGGTAAACCCTGAACACTTCGTGAGTTCGTTTTTGTTGAAAGAGTAAGTGAAGCAGAAACCAGTAGTTGACCTGGCAGAACAGATCGTTTTCAAACCAGAGACAGAGTGGCTCGTTTACCTGTGCAATCCGGGAAATTTCCAATCGAACTTGTTCACGATAGGAGATGTGTTCACTTTGGTAATTTTGTGCGATGAATTTCGCTCTGGTACTCCAGAAAGATTCGTTTACGATTGCATTTACCGGACCATCGATCAATGCTTCACGCATCACAATCGTGTCCTTCGCCCAGGGGGCGTCCTGCAAGGACATGGCGAGTGCATCGCCATTGTAGACATGAACGAATTCCATTTGAGTGTATGGTTGCGTCAGGCAGACCAGCCTTTGGTGCGCTCCACTGCCTTCAGCCAGCCTTTATAGAGTTTTGTTCTTGTTTCAGCGCCCATCGCGGACTGGAACGTGTGCTGGATGCTCCGGTTTTTCGTGATGTCCTGCTTCGTCCAGATACCGGCAGCAATGCCTGCAAGGTAGGCTGCGCCCTGTGCAGTAGACTCAATGACCGCCGGTCGCTCTACGTTGGTGCCCAGAATATCGGCCTGAAACTGCATCAGAATATTATTGGCGCAAGCGCCGCCATCCACTTTCAGGCTGGCCAGTGTGAGTCCCGCATCCTCCTGCATGGCGTTGAGGATGTCTTTCGTTTGATACGCCAGCGACTCCAGTGTGGCCTTGATCAGATGGTCCTTGCCAGTATCGCGTGTAAGTCCGAAGATGGCACCACGGGCGTACATGTCCCAGTATGGTGCGCCCAGGCCCGCAAAGGCCGGGACCACATACACTTCATTCGACCCCAACGCCTTCATGGCAAAATACTCAGAGTCTTTAGATTGGTCGATGAGATGCAGACTGTCGCGTAACCACTGCACTGCAGCCCCCGCGATGAATACACTTCCCTCCAGTGCGTAAGTGATTTCATTATCCAACCCCCACGCAATGGTAGTGATCAGACCGTGACTCGATTGATGGATCTTCTTTCCGGTGGTCATTAACATGAAGCAGCCGGTGCCGTAGGTGTTCTTTGCCATGCCAGGCTCGAAGCAGGCCTGACCGAAGAGGGCGGCCTGCTGGTCACCTGCCACACCCAGGATGGGAATATCATATCCATCAAAGTGCCATTTCCCAAACAGCCCGGACGAAGGCTTTACTGCCGGCAGGAGTGAGGCGGGAATATCTAACGCCTTCATCATGACCGGATCCCATTGGAGCGACCGGATGTCAAACAACAGCGTGCGCGAAGCATTGGAATAGTCCGTGACATGACTGCCGCCTTTCGTCAGGTTCCAGATCAGCCAGCTGTCGATAGTACCGAAAGCAAGTTCTCCACGCTCGGCTTGCTCGCGGGCACCTTTCACGTTGTCAAGTATCCACGCGATCTTGGTTCCCGAAAAATACGAGTCGATGACAAGCCCTGTATGGACTCTGACGTGATCTGTCAGACCGGAGCTTTTGAGTTTCTCGCACAAGGGTGCTGTGCGTTTGTCCTGCCATACAATGGCCTGATACACCGGTTCACCTGTCTTGCGATTCCAGACTACCGTTGTTTCGCGTTGATTGGTGATACCCAGCGCTGCAATGGCTGATGCAGGTATCTTGTTTTCGCGAATCACTTGTTGCAAGACGGCAAACTGTGTGCTCCAGATCTCGGCAGGGGAGTGCTCTACCCATCCTGACTGAGGAAATAGCTGTGTGAATTCCTGTTGGGCGACACCGACGATTTTGCCATGCTCATCAAAGGCAATGGCGCGCGAACTGGTGGTTCCCTGATCCAGGGCAATAACAAAACGCATGTTGAAGAAATTGGTTAGTTGCGAGAAGTTAGCATGATTTCGCGAACTATCCAGCGCAATTCATTCAGCATCATCGCCGTTGCGCCCCAAACCATTTCTCCCTGAATTTCAAAATGAGGAGCCTCCAATGTGAACTGCCCGGCTACTGTGATGGTGCTGGTTCTGACCGCATCATCCTGCACCAGCGCTTCAAGGGTGCCCGTGAAAATGTGCTTGACTTCAACAGGATCTGCCTGGAATTCAGGCGGAGTTTCGGTAACCCCAACGACGGGTGTCACCATGAAGTTGCTGGGTATCACAAAGAAATCACTCAATTGCCCGAGCACTTTGACGCTTTGAGCATTCAATCCAACTTCTTCCTTTGCTTCCCGAAGGGCGGTTTCAATGGCACTTTCTCCAGGTTCGGCTTTGCCTCCAGGCAAACTCACTTGACCTCCATGGGTTCCGGTATACGCGTGTCGACGTGTAAGCGGAAAGTGCACCTGACCGAGTTCGGGGTACAGCAAAATGAGCACGCTCCCTGGCTTTGGTGGTAATTGATGTGAAAAATTGGGTTGACGGGTTCCTGTCGGGATCGCGCGCAGCGGTTCATGCGCCTCTTTCCCAGGAAGCGGTTGCTTAAGCCTTTCATGCAGGCGCCCTATGAAATCATCAAAATTCAAAGCGATTGACACCCCTTGATGAGATCGGCAGTGAGCATCTGGTCGCCAGCTTCTTCTGACATACGGAATTGCTTGCAGGCTTCTGCCTTCTTGCCTGATTTCAGCAGGGCCATCCCCAAATGGAAATGAATCTGATCAATGTAAGGATCCATCGTGAGCGCCTGGTTGAGCAACTCTGCAGCCCGGTCATATGTTCCGGTTAGGTAGTAGTAAATGCCTTTGTTTCGGTAGACCCAGCCATTGTTGGGATCGGCAGACAGGCTGGCATTGATGTCAGATTTGGCCAACTCCAATTCCCCCGACATCATGTAGATGTAGCCCCGGTTGTTGAGGAAATAGGGTTGCTGTGGACTCTTTTCAAGTGCCCTATTGATAAGTGCCAGTGCTTCCTTATACTGCTGACGATGGATGGCCACCTGTGACATGGCATTGTAGATGTTTCCGTCAGCGGGGTTCTTCTTCAGTGCCAGTTGCAGGTCGCTGGTCGCCTGGTCCCAATCTTTGGTATAAATACGAACTGTGCCGCGGTTGATGAAAAACTCGGCATTGGTGCTGTCGAGTGCAATCGCCTGGTCGAATGAAGTTATCGCAAGTGGGTAGTTATGAAGCTTGGCCGCTGCCAGGCCCCGGATAAAGTAAGCAGTAGCGGTATCTCGATGCATCGAAAGGATCTTGTCTACATCACTGAGGACATTGTAGTACTGCTTCAGTTCATAATAGGTGTTGGCCCTGTTGAAATAGGCAGGCAGGAAGGTTGGCTTGCAACTGAGAGCGGAATTGTAAGCCGTTAGCGCCTGTTCCCACTTCTGCTGCTGGTACAACAACGTGCCCAGGTTGTTGTGGGCGTCAGCGAAACAACGATCGAGTTTCAGCGCCTCCTGAAAATAGTAGGCTGCCTGCTCTTCGTTGTGATCCTCCAGCGCCTTGTTGCCTTTGAGCAGCAACTTCTGGACGCGCATTTCACGGTTCTCGCAGCCTGCGAAGAGGCACATCATCAGCACTGCCGAGATTAACTTCAGGGTTCTCATATCGCTGCAAATCTAGCATCCTCGGACTAACCGATGGATTGCTCCATGGAAATATTACGGGTTCATTGATACACCGGATGCTTCTCAACAAAGCGGGCCAGGTTACCCGCTGCTTTCTTCCTGATCTTGTTATGCATCCAACTTGTCCATCCAAGGAGCAGGCCGGCAGGGCCTAACGCCTGCCTGCACCACCGATAGAGATCAAAATGATCCGTATGTGTGACTATCAATCCGTCTGCAAAAGTGAAACGTGCATCGATGACGTTGTGAACCGCCCGGCCGCTGCCGGAGAATGTGTACCACGCCTCCCAATGACAGGTGCCTCTGGTTGTGTCTGTCGTGATGCGGGAGAATTCAATGCGCAGGCTGCTGCCGGCAGTAGTGAGCATGTGCCACATCGCTCGCACTTGTTTGCCATTGAGGTCGGTAAACACAGGATCGGAGAACCGCGCATCCGGGTGATAGCACGATTGCATCGTTGACCAGTCTCTTTGCTGGAAAGCTGTGTAGAAAACCCGGATCAATTCTTCAGGACTTTTCATCATTCAAAGGATTGTGGTGAAACCTGGAGCCAGTCGCAGGCCGACCGATAGAAGATGTCGTCCAGTTGATCCTGTGTCAGGTTCATGTGTTCTATGTACCGGCCGATTTCAAGGTCTCCCAGCGGAAAAGGATAGTCTGATCCCAGCGTGATCTTTCGCGAACCCTGTATGCCCATCACGTAGCGTAGCAGTTCCGGGTCATGCGTTACGCTATCTACCCAGAATTTTCCAAGGTAATTGCGGGGGTGCACATCATTGTCAATAGCGACCAGGTCGGGTCTGCACTCAAAGCCATGAGCTATCCGCCCAAAGGTTGAGAAGAATGTGCCACCTGCATGAGCAAAGTTCACGCGAAGATTCGGGAGCCGTTGAAAGATGCCGCCAAAAATCATCGAACAAATGGCCCGTGTGGTCTCGGCAGGCATGCCCACCAGCCACGGCAACCAATACCGCTGCATTTTCTTTTCACCCATCATGTTCCAGGGATGTACCAGCAAGGCAATTCCCATTTTTTCGCAGGCTTCAAAGAAAGGGAAGAATTTATCTTCATTCAGGTTGTCGTCATTGATGTTACTGCCAATTTGAAGCCCGGCAAGTCCAATTTGCTTGCAACGCGCAGCTTCGGCAATGGCGAGTTCCGGGTCCTGCATGGGCACCGTCCCCAGCCCGATATAGCGACGTGGGTGTTTCGACACCAATCCGGCAATGTGGTCGTTGAGGAATTGAGAAAGATCAAGGCAGTCTTTCGATTTTGCCCAGTAGGAGAACATCACTGGGATGGTGCACACCACCTGCACCTGGGTATGAAAATTCTCATATTCCAGCATGCGCAATTCGGGGTTCCAGCAATTCTCCCTGATTTCACGGAAGAACTGTGTACCTCGCATCATCTTGGCAAAGCCCTTCTTGTGGTGCTGCAGGTAGATGAAGTCACCGTAGCCAAACTTCTCACTCCAGTTGGGCATGTGTTCCGGGAGAATGTGCGTATGGGAGTCTATTCGCAGCTTCATCGACCCCGAAATATCGTCTTTTTTACTGCCGGGTCCCAATTACAACATTGCCAGGAGGAGTGGCACGTCCAATTTATGTTTCCGGGTTTCAGTTATTTCACCTATTTTCAGATTTCAGGGTCGATTCAATATCCGGCATGAGCAAGATAGTCATCAACAGTTTTGAGGAATTTTCCAGCTGGCAAGGCAAAGAGCTCGGTGTTTCAGAGTATCTCAGGATCACACAATCGCAAATCAACCAGTTTGCCGAAGCAACGCTGGATCATCAGTGGATTCATACCGATGAAAAGCGCGCCGCCACGGAAAGCCATTTCGGCAAGACAATTGCTCACGGATACCTCGCCTTGTCGGTTGTTCCCTACTTGTGGGAGCAGATTGCCGAAGTTCGAAACATCAAAATGCTGGTGAACTATGGCATAGACAAATTCAAATTTAACCAACCGGTATTGGTCAACAGTGAGGTTAGGCTCAGGGTATATCTCGAATCAATCGCTAACCTTCGTGGGATCGCCAAGGCTGAATTGTATGTAACGCTGGAAATCAGGGATAACCCCAAACCCGCCTTCACAGGCAACTTGCTGTTCCTCTACCATTTCAAATAGGACAAAAAAAAACGGGGACCCTGGCCCCCGTGAAAATGCGTGTGATGTTGTATTACAAAGTCCAGCCGCTCCGGTAGGGACGCTGAACAAAAGCGTTGGCCTCATCAAAGTTCGTGATCTTCATGTTGTGCGCATCCCACAAGAGTTTCTTGCGTCCCGGATACTGATAGCCCCAGCCATTGGCGTTGGCTGATCTCATTGCATAGCTCCGCAATGCCAGGTTGCCCATGATGACGGCCTCCGTGAAAGGTCCTGCGTATTCAAATGGCGAACTCAGCTGCTTCTTCCCGTAGCCTTGCAAGCAGGCTTCCACCCATTCGGTGTAGTGTCCGTTCTCACCACCCGCGATACGTGGAATGTGCGGCGTGGGAAGTGTCACATCTTTCATCCTTGCCGTGGGAAGTAACACGGGCGGTATGCTGTAGTTGCCCATCAGTTTGCCCTTGGTGCCTTCGAAGATGTAACCGCCGTCCACATTGCCCAGCGCTTCATCCGGCAAGAGTTCATCAGGGCGCTCCGGCAACAGGCCACCGTCCATCCACGTTACCTTGATTGTACCTTTTCCGTCTTTGCGGGGAAACTTGAGGTGAATGATCGAAGACGCAGGGCAGCTGTCCTTGTAGTTTGCTTCTTTGAAGAAACCCTCCCATTCGGTAGTTGTGCTACACTCGACTTCTGAAGGGAAATCGATGGGAAGTATCCGGAAGGCAGCGTCGAGAATGTGGCATCCCATATCACCCAGGGCCCCCGTTCCATAAGGCCACCACCCGCGCCAGTTGAAGGGAAGGTAGGCGGGATTGTAGTCAGTCATTTCTGCGGGGCCCAGCCACAAATCCCAGTCTAACTCTTTGGGTACTGGATATTTGCCCGTCAGTGAAGGCACTCCCTGCGGCCACACCGGCCGGTTGGTCCATGCAATCACACGGGTTACATCGCCGATCAATCCGGCGTCTACCCATTCCTTTGAGGTACGCACATGGTCAGCAGATGCGTATTGGTTACCCATCTGTGTTACTACCTTATAGCGCTGTGCCGCCTCAGTGAGTGCCCGCGCTTCGCGAATAGACCACGTAAGCGGTTTTTGCACATACACGTGCTTGCTCCGTTGCATCGCCGCCATGGCTGCAACAGCGTGCGTGTGATCCGGCGTACTTACTGTTACTGCGTCAAGGTTGTTGGCCTCTTTGTCCAGCATCACCCTGAAGTCCCGATAGTATTTGGCCTTGGGAAAATTCTTGACTGAGGCAGCCGCGGCGCGGTCATCGACATCGCAGAGGAACGCAACTTTTGCCTTTGGGTGACCTTTGATCTGACCGTCGGGGCTTCCAGCGATCATCACCAGGTCGGTCTCTCCCTTGCCGCCCACGCCTATGCCCGCTACATACAGGGTGTCACTTGGAGCCACGTGACCCTTCCCCAGCACAAATCGGGGGACAATGGTGAACGCAGCGGCAGCCATTGATGCATTGCGGATGAATGTTCTCCGCGACATGCCGTCGGCAGCGGGAATGTCTTTTTTCTGAATGGGCATAAGTTTTCTTTTTTGATCAGAGGGACCACCCGGCGCGGTACTCGCGTTTCACGAACTGGTTGGCGTCATCGAAGTTCGTAATTTTCATGTTAGGACCGTCCAA
>JAIBBB010000272.1 GCA_019694905.1 Cyclobacteriaceae bacterium | reverse complement strand
TGAAATGAAGTTTGAAAGAACGGAGGCAACCATCGAAGATAGTTTCATTGACCTGATGAATAGCAACGTCAAAACTGCATCACGATGAACCCAAAGGCAATATCGGTTGAGGCGTTGACAAAGCGATTTGGATCGTTTACTGCCGTGGACGCCATAACTTTCGATGTGGCACAGGGAGAGATATTTGGCTTCCTTGGAGCGAATGGCGCAGGCAAGACCACGGCGATGAGAATGCTGTGCGGATTGTCGTTTCCTACCAGCGGGAAGGCAACCGTCGCAGGATTTGATCTTTATAAGCAGGCAGAGAAGATCAAGCAGCGAATCGGATATATGAGTCAGAAGTTCAGCTTGTATGAGGACCTTACGGTTCGTGAGAACATCAGATTTTATGGTGGAATCTATGGACTGAGCGATGCAGCCATCAAGGCTAAGACACAGGATATGTTAACCGGTCTGCACATGCAATCAGAGGCCAACACACTCGTCCGTTCACTTCCGCTGGGGTGGAGGCAAAAGCTTTCATTTTCAGTTTCCCTCGTCCATGATCCGAACATTGTCTTTCTGGATGAGCCAACAGGGGGAGTCGATCCAATCACCCGCAGGGAATTCTGGATGCTCATCTACGAGGCCGCTCACCGAGGTACAACGGTATTTGTTACCACTCATTACATGGATGAAGCAGAGTATTGTAACAGAGTCAGCATCATGGTGGACGGCAGAGTCGACGCGCTGGGATCCCCACAGGAATTAAAGACTCGCTTTTCAGCTGAAGATATGGGCGAAGTTTTTCTGAAACTGGCCCGCAAAGCCCAACGCGGAGATGAATAGCACAGAAATCGAATGAGACAGTTTCTATTTTTTGTCAAAAAGGAATTTCTGCACGTGTTGCGCGACCCGCGAACCATGTTCATTCTGTTCGCAATGCCAGTAATGCAGATTCTGATCTTTGGATTTGCCTTAACGAACGAGGTCAAGAACACGAGGATTGGAATTCTGGATAACTCCAGAGATGAAGCATCGGCACAATTGATAGCAAGGCTTGAAGCGAGCCGGTATTTTGATATCGTTACGCAAGTTGATAAGAATGAAAACCTCGAGGCAACGTTCAGGAAGGGCGAAGTCAAGCTGGTAGTTGTAATTCCGCCCTCATTTCAGGAGAGCTTGTTTCACCGCAACGATGCTGCGGTTCAACTAGTTGCAGATGCCACCGATCCCAACACAGCCAATACACTCGCAAATTACGCAACTGCGATTATCATGGACTATCAGCAGGATCTGCGAAATCAGTTAAAACTGCCCTATTCAATTAATACGGAGTTGAGAATGCTATACAATCCCCAGCTGAAGGGGTCCTATAATTTTGTGCCTGGTGTGATGGCCATGGTATTGATGCTTGTCTGTGCCATGATGACATCCATCTCAATTGTAAAAGAGCGTGAGATCGGCACGATGGAAGTCATATTGGTCTCTCCCATCGTTCCGTTGCGCGTCATCATTGCCAAAATGGTCCCCTATTTCATGTTGTCGGCCGGCAATATCGCCTCCATTTTGCTTTTAAGTGTATATGTACTGGATGTACCAATTCAAGGAAGTTTATTGCTGCTTGTAAGCGAGTGCTTGTTGTTTACGATTACTGCATTGTATTTGGGCCTGCTCATTTCCACCATCGCAGCATCTCAGCAAATTGCGATGTTGATTTCCTTGATGGGACTTTTTCTTCCGACCATCATGCTTAGTGGCTTTATGTTTCCGGTGGAGAATATGCCAGTCCCGCTTCAGGTCATTTCAAATATTGTACCCTCAAAATGGTTCTACTACCTGGTAAGAAGCATCATGATCAAAGGGTTAGGTTTTGAACATGTATGGAAAGAAACACTGATTCTCGAGGGTATGATGGTATTCCTGCTCGTTGTAAGTATTAGAAAATTCAAATTCCGATTGGAATGAGAGTGTTGCGAATTTTGTTGGAGAAGGAATTTCGACAGGTTTTCAGAAATCCTGCAATCCTGCGCATGATGTTCATGATGCCAATGGTGCAACTTCTCATCATGCCACTTGCGGCAGACTATGAAGTCCGGAATGTGAGAGTTTGTGTGGTGGACTTTGATCACTCTTCTTATTCGCGTCGATTGGTAGACAAGATTGGGGCAACGGATTATTTTACTCTTGTCGACTATACAGACTCTTACGACAAGGGGCTCTCCTATGTTGAACATGACGAGGCAGATCTTGTCCTTCAGATCCCTGCCTCATTTGAAAGAAACCTGATCCGTGAAGACAAAGCGGGGTTGTTTCTTGCCTTGAATGCCATCAACGGCGTTAAGGCAAACCTTGGTGGAGCCTATCTGAGAACCGTAATTGGAGAATTCAATCAAGACATTAGACTGGAGTGGTTACAATTGCCACGGACGAATCCGCAGCCAACGATCAGGATATCCTCAATCAACTGGTTTAACCCCATGATGAACTACAGATTTTTCATGGTTCCGGGCATTCTGGTCATCCTGATTACCATGGTGGGAGCTTTTCTCAGTGCGCTGAATATTGTGAAAGAGAAGGAGATTGGGACGATTGAGCAGATCAACGTGACGCCCATCAGGAAATACCAATTCGTTCTCGGCAAGTTGATCCCTTTTTGGGTACTGGGATTATTTGTTCTGACTTTCGGCTTGATTCTTTCCTGGCTCGTTTACGGAATTGTCCCGGCAGGAAGTCTTCTGACGATCTATGTTTTTTCCGCCGTTTATCTCCTTGCCGTATTGGGACTGGGTCTGCTGATGTCGACCCTTGCGAACACGCAACAACAAGCAATGTTGCTTTCCTTTTTCATGATGATGCTGTTCATTCTGCTGGGCGGATTGTACACCTCAATCGACAGTATGCCGGCCTGGGCGCAGTGGTTCACCAAGATCAATCCGGTATCTTATTTTATTGAGGTAATGCGGATGGTAGTGCTAAAGGGGAGCAGCCTGTCAGATATCAAACGACACATTGGAGTCGTGTTGATTTTTGCTGTTGCCCTCAATGGTCTTGCGGTATGGAACTATCGCAAAAGAAGCTAGCCCGAGATTACCGAACCTTGTCCAGTTCTCCGCCGGTAAAGAAACCGCCTTTCAGTAACTGCATCAGTTGCTGAGGTGAGGGATTGATCATGTAGTATGAGATATCTTTCTTTCTGGTGCTGGAAATCCTGAAGTCCTTCTTTAGACGTTTCAATACGGCTTTTCTGACTTCTTCGTCCTGGATGTCGATGCCCAGGAATTCGATTGATCCCGAGGGCTTTTGCCGCACGATTCGGAGTACCCATTGATTTTCAGACCGGAAATTCACGAAGTAGTAACCTTGGTAGTATTTAATGACCAGCGTATCGCTGATCACGCCGCGGTTGAGAAAGTCCTTCCCGTTTTTGTCCATAAAGTGGTATCCGGAGGGCTCGATGATCAGGGTATCTGTATCTTCTCCATCCTGATCATGAGCTAGATAACGTCCTGTTAAAGTGGGCGGAAGTTCTGTGAGGGCTTTCTCTCCTGCTGGTTGGGCGACCGGGAAGGTGATTTCTGAACAGGAAGACACCAGGAGTGACCAGATGAGGGCAATAGTGGCAATTCTCATATACAACGAATTTTACGAGAGCGCATTCGTTTGGTTGCTCACGCTCCGAGTACCTCTTTGAGTTTTTGGTAGCCGGAGCGACTCAGCGGAATTCTGGCCCCTGTACGGAGCAGAGCGAGGTGGTTTTCCTTGTCGAAGGCTTCTATCCGGGTTAGTTCGGATAAGTTAAGAATGTACGATCGGTGAACCCGAAGAAATAGAGAAGGATCAAGTACGGATTCGTAGTAACTGAGCGTCTTCTTTTTCATATAGTAACCCTGTGCAGTATGCACTTTCACATAATCGTCGCAGGCTTCCATGTAATGAATGTTGTTAGCCGGAATTATCACGATATCAGTTCCGGCTCTTACCACAATTCTATCAGAAGCCGAGGGAAGTCTGGAGGAAAGATCTTCTTGTGTCATCAATGGTTCTTTCCTGGAGAGCCTGTCTTTGGCGTGTTCGACTGCTCTTCGGAAGCGTTCTTTGCTAAATGGCTTAAGCAGGTAGTCGATCGCATTTTTTTCAAAGGCCTTTACAGCGTGTTCCTCAAAGGCTGTGGTAAAAATGATTGCAGGAGTATGTTCAAGGAGTTCCAGCATCTCGAATCCGGAGATTCGGGGCATCTGGATGTCGAGAAAAATCAGGTCGGGTTTCAGGGAATTGATGGCCTTGACTGCTTCAAATCCGTCACCGCATTCTTGAAGTACCTGAATTTCAGGGAAGGATTGCAGGTATTCACGAACCAGACTACGGGCAAGAGGTTCATCATCAATGACTATAGATGTGATCATGACAGCGGAATGGTCAACTGGCAGACAAATATATTGTCCCTTCGCAAGGTTTTAAGCAGATCATTGCGATGGTATAGTAGTTCCAGCCTTCGCTTGATTGAAGAAAGACCAAATCCTTCACCTTTTTTAACTGCAGTGAGATGAGGATCGAACGGATTTTCCACAACAATACTCAGCCCCTGCTGATCCATTGTTGCAACTATGGAAATGGCAATCGCGCCGGTAGTCTCATATAGCCCGAATTTGATTGCGTTCTCCACGAGGGGCTGCAAGATGAGGGCGGGAACCAATGCCTCTTCTGCGCCTGGCTGGAGGCTGATTTGAACCTGAAGCCGATGACCAAACCGGACCTTTTCAATTTCAAGATAGAGACTCAGATGTCGCAACTCATCTTGCAGGCTGTTGAGCTGGTTGGTGTTGACTCTGATGGTGCCGCGAAGAAAGTCTGACAACTGCTGAATCATGTTTCGTGCCTCCTCAGGCTTTGAACCAATCAGGGCGTTGGCTGAGTTCAGGCTATTGAACAGAAAGTGGGGATTGAGCTGGAGCCGAAGACCAGAAAGTTCGGATTCACGTGCAAGCCTCTCGGTTTCCCTCAATCTGGACTCTATCTGGGTCTGATCCTTTAAAGATGACCAGAAAAGGCTCAGCGTTACTACAAGGCCAACCATCAGCAGGTCATACAACGCGCGTAGCGCCCGTGTGTCCTTCAGGAAAAGTACATAGGTGGAATCGTACTGGAATAACCAGGTCAGGAGGGATTGCTGGACCAATGCGCAAAGAAGCGCAAGGAGAATGGGGGCAACTACCAACATCACGCGATTGGAGCGCCGAGGGTTGTAGAATCGGAAAAGATTGAAAATGCTGAAACCACTGGCACCAAGGAGGCTAATGGTTACCAGGGCATCAGAAGCGGAGATCAGTGCTGAAAAGCCGTTCCAATAAAGAATGAATCCCTGAAGGGCGCTCCACAGCACCCACCACGCGCCCAGCGCCAAAAGAAGTAACCTGACATCCTTTTGTGGCATGAACTAAGTAGTTGCAGCTCCTTTCATGTGCATGACAGCGGCACGCTTATGAATATGGCGAAT
>JAIBBB010000051.1 GCA_019694905.1 Cyclobacteriaceae bacterium | reverse complement strand
ATCCTGATAGAATTCAGTAACACTTTTCAGAGCAGCACGTTGTCCTTCCAGTGCCTCCGCTCCCCGGCTCGCCAGCGCGGCACTTAGGGGCTGTCGTTGGGCCAGTTGCTTCAGTTGCGCATCTACCTTCACAGCCATTTGGTGAAACTGGTCGGCGATCAGTGCAGGCTTCAGCTCACCGCCCCGGCGCCTGACTTTTTCCATCTCATACAGTGGCGTACCGGAAGCCGTGTACCATTCCAATTGTCTCAGATCAGATTGCTCTGTGGCGAGTTCGTGCAATGCATTTTGAATATCCCTCTTGATCAGCAGGAAATCGACCTTGCCCTCGACTGAGAATTGATCAAAGTTCATCTGAAGCAATTTTGCTTCCTGTTCCCGGTAGAATTGTTGCAACCGGTTACTTCGTTCAGGCGAACAGGCAATCGTGTAAAAGCGCTCCAGGCTTCCCCGGTCGGCTTCATGTTGCACGATAAACTGATACATCTCACTGGCTGGCTGAGCAGGCAAAGTGACTACGTTGAAGCAAAGCAGGACAGCAAAATACAGGTGATGGATTTTCATGGATTGGGGTGTTTCAATTCTTTAATGTACGGAACGATTGGAGATGGTTGATAGCCCTTTTTTGCGAGCGGGGACCAGAGGTCCAGGCGCATTCCTGGGGACAAGGTTTTGATTGTCAGTATCATGCATCGGGAAGGGTGGTGGTGAATGAATTGTTCAATTATTTTAACTTTGCACCCCACAACCAAACGAGAATGAACCTGCTCGATTTTGAAAAGCCCATTGCTGAATTGGAAACCAAGCTGGCGGACATGAAGCAACTGGCAGACGACAGCGACGATTCTGTGAATAAGGCGATTGCTGCACTCGAAAAGAAAATTGTAGAATTGAAAAAGGAAACTTTCGAGAACCTCACCGGATGGCAACGGGTTCAATTGTCGAGACACCCTGACCGGCCTTACACACTCGACTACCTCTACGAAATTACATCGGACTTTATTGAATTGTTTGGCGATCGTCAGGTTGCGGATGACAAGGCCATGATCGGTGGCCTGGGCTCCATTGATGGTCAGACCTTTATGCTCATTGGGCAGCAGAAGGGACGCAACACAAAGCAGCGTCAGTTCAGGAATTTTGGCATGGCCAACCCGGAAGGGTACCGCAAGGCGCTTCGCCTGATGAAGCTTGCAGAAAAATTCAATAAGCCTATTGTCACATTTATTGATACCCCGGGTGCTTTCCCAGGTCTTGAAGCGGAAGAACGCGGTCAGGGTGAGGCGATTGCAAAGAACCTCAAGGAGATGTTCAACCTGAGAGTGCCTGTGATCTGTATCATCATTGGAGAAGGTGCATCCGGTGGGGCACTGGGCATCGCTATTGGCGACAAGGTGCTGATGCTCGAGAACTCCTGGTATTCTGTGATCAGCCCGGAGAACTGTTCTGCCATTCTTTGGCGCAGCTGGGACTATAAGGAACAGGCGGCAGAGTTGCTGAAACTCACGTCAAAGGATATGCATAGCCTGAAACTCATCGATGGTATCATTCGTGAACCGCTCGGCGGCGCTCATACCGACCTCAAGGGCATGGCCGCTGAGGTCAAACGTTCCATTTTGGCGGCATTCAGGGAATTGGACGCATTGTCACCGGAAGAGCGCATCTCCAGGCGCATTGACAAGTTCTGCGCGATGGGAGTGGTGAAAGAGTGACCTGCAAATGGCTGATATTGGAAAGAGACCTTCGGGTCTCTTTTTTGTTTCATATTCTCCTGATCTCGTAACTTTCCACTATGAAGCTATCCGTGATCAATACTGGTTTTTTTAAACTTGATGGCGGTGCCATGTTTGGTGTGGTCCCCAAGTCAATCTGGCAAAAGACCAACCCGGCAGATGAGCAGAATCTCTGCACCTGGGCGATGCGTTGTCTGTTGGTGGAGGTTGACAAACAACTGATGCTCATCGACAATGGAATTGGCGACAAGCAGGATTCGAAATTCTTCAGTCACTATCATCTGTCAGGCAGCGATTCTCTGGTGTCATCCATTCGGCAGGCCGGTTATGACACAAATGAAATCACTGACATGTTTCTGACACATCTCCATTTTGATCATTGCGGCGGTGGCGTCCGAAGGAAAGAGACCGGCTTTGAAATGGTTTTCCATCATGCGCGCTACTGGACCAACGACGAACATTGGCGATGGGCCACAGAACCCAATCCTCGCGAAGCAGCCAGTTTCCTGCGCGACAACATATTGCCGATGGAGGAAAGTGGACACCTTCACCGGCTGCAAAAGGGCCAGACGCCGCTTGCCGGGGTTGAGATCTTCTACGCCAGTGGCCATACCGACAAAATGATGGTGCCCATGATCCGCTACAAAGAACATACGATTTGTTTCATGGCCGATCTGCTTCCATCTGTCGGACACATTCCCTTGCCGTATGTGATGGGCTATGATACCAGACCCTTATTGACATTGGAGGAGAAAAAGTCCTTTCTGCACGAGGCCGCAGATCGTGGATACGTTCTCTTTTTTGAGCACGATCCCGTCAATGAGTGCTGCACCGTAAAGCATACCGAGAAGGGTGTCCGCCTGGACCGTACGTTCCCTCTTCGCGAGATCCTGTAACCGGCGAAGCATGGCAAACAGGCAGAAAATCGGTTTGGTCCTCTCAGGCGGCGGCGCGCGGGGAATCGCCCATTTAGGTGTTATCAAGGCGCTTGAGGAACTGGGTTTGCAGGTGGATATCCTCGCCGGCGCCAGTGCCGGATCAATTGCTGCCAGTTTGTACGCCTACGGCTACACGCCAGAAAGAGTGCTGGAGATCATTCAGTCTGTATCTGTATTCCGATCGGTGAAGCCAGCATGGACCTGGATGGGGCTGCTGAGCATGGAGGGACTGCGCGAAGTGCTGCTGAAGCACATGCCGGAAAACAACTTCGCTGCACTGAAGAAGCCGGTCACCGTGGCAGCAACTGACATACAGCAGGGCCTGACGGTATATTATTCCGAGGGGGAATTGGTTGGGCCCATCATGGCTTCCTGTTGTGTGCCGGCTGTATTCGCGCCAGTTCAGTTTGGAGGCAGAACGCTGGTGGACGGAGGAGTACTTGACAACCTGCCAGTCACACCCATCCGGCAACAATGTGATTTTGTGATTGGCTCTCACTGCAATCCCATTGGACAACATTTCGATGGGAAGAATCTTAAATCGATCATCGAACGAAGCCTCCTGATGGCGATCAACGGCAACACCATCAAGAGTAAAGAGATGTGCGACATACTGATTGAACCAGCAGGGCTTGAAGCCTTCTCTGGTTTTGAACTCGCCAAGGCCAGACATATTTTCGAGGCCGGTTATGAGCACGTCATCCGGAACTTCAAACGCACTGACTTTCCCAATCAAGCTGCATGACAACAGGAGCTTTTCAACAGGATATTCTCATCGGAATCCCGACGGTGCTTCCGGCCCCTGTGGGCCGAGATATGACGGTGCCCCATGCACCGGTACGCAAGGATCTCCTTTCGGAGACTGAGAAACAACTCGCGTTGCGCAATGCACTGCGCTACTTTGCACCGCAGCATCACGCGGAACTTGCCGCAGAATTTGCGAAGGAGTTGAAAGCCTATGGGAGAATCTATATGTACAGATTCCGCCCAACCTATCAAATGAAAGCCCGGCCTCTTTCAGACTACCCCGCTAAATCGCAGCAGGCTGCCGCTATCATGATGATGATTCAGAACAACCTGGATCCTGCAGTGGCACAATTTCCCCATGAACTGATCACTTACGGCGGCAATGGTGCCGTGTTCCAGAATTGGGCGCAGTATCGCCTCACCATGCAATACCTCGCCACGATGACTGACGAGCAGACACTTCACATGTACTCGGGTCATCCAATGGGACTCTTCCCCAGTAGCGCTGAGGCGCCTCGTGTGGTTGTGACCAATGGTATGATGATTCCCAATTACTCAAAGCCGGACGATTGGGAGCGGTTCAATGCGCTGGGAGTGACACAGTATGGCCAGATGACGGCAGGTTCGTATATGTACATTGGGCCTCAGGGTATTGTGCACGGCACCAACATTACCATTCTCAACGCGGGCCGGAAGTTGTCCGGGGACGGCGAACTCGGAGGCAGATTGTTCGTGTCCTCCGGGCTCGGTGGAATGAGCGGTGCCCAGCCAAAGGCCGCCAGCATTGCTGGGTGCATCTCGGTGGTGGCAGAGGTCAATGAAAAGGCAACAACCAAACGTCACCAGCAGGGATGGGTAGACGAAGTCATCACCGAGGCAGCGGCACTCATTGAACGGGTGCGTCGCGCGAAGCAATCCCGCGAAGTGGTCTCCATCGCCTTCCAGGGAAATGTGGTGGAGGTATGGGAAGCTCTTTATGAAGCCGGCATTTTGGTAGACATGGGTTCGGATCAGACTTCCTTGCACAATCCTTGGGCAGGAGGATATTATCCGGCTGGTTTAACATTCGAAGAGTCCAATGAATTGATGGTGAAGGACCCGCCCAGGTTCAGGGAAGCGGTTCAGCAGTCGCTGCGCCGGCAGGTAGCCATCATCAACAAACACGTTGAGCGGGGTACCTACTTTTTTGATTACGGGAATGCTTTCTTGCTGGAGGCTTCCCGTGCGGGTGCAGACATCATGGCGCCGGATGGCATCAACTTCCGATACTCAAGCTACGTGCAGGATATCATGGGCCCCATGTGCTTTGATTTTGGCTTTGGCCCTTTTCGCTGGGTTTGCACCTCCGGAAAAGACGAAGACCTGACCGTCACAGATCAACTTGCAGCCCAGGTACTCAAAGAACTGCTCGCCCATGCACCGGAAGAAATCAGGGGCCAGTTGAAGGACAATATTCACTGGATTCAATCCGCACGTGACAACCTGTTGGTGGTAGGATCAAAAGCCAGAATTCTCTACGCAGATGCTGAAGGAAGAATTGGCATCGCGAGGGCATTCAATGACGCGGTCCGGAAGGGCAGGATCGGTCCGGTAGTTTTGGGAAGGGATCACCATGACGTCAGTGGAACAGACAGTCCTTTCAGAGAGACATCCAATATCTACGATGGGTCAAAGTTCACTGCGGACATGGCCATCCACAATGTGATCGGCGACTCTTTCCGTGGCGCCACCTGGGTGTCCATTCACAATGGCGGGGGCGTAGGATGGGGCGAAGTGATCAATGGTGGCTTTGGATTGTTGCTGGACGGAAGTGACGCGGCCGATCAGCGATTGGAACGGATGCTATTCTATGACGTAAACAACGGGATCAGCCGCAGGGCCTGGGCCGGGAATGCAGGGGCCAGATTCGCAATAGCCAGAGCCCAGCAGGCTGAGCCGCGCTTGCGTGTGACCCCTGTTTTTGACGTAGACAATCAGGTAATCAAAAGTCTGTAGCCATGCGCTGGTTTTACCAATTCCTGTTTTACATTACCGGCTGGAAGATTGAGGGAGAATTTCCGCGTCATGTAAAAAAGTACATCGTAGCCGTTGCCCCGCACACCAGCAACTGGGATTTTGTTGTGGGGCTGGCAGCCCGCAGCATCCTTCGCATGCAACGGGCCAAATACCTTGGAAAAAGCCAATTGTTCAAGCCACCCTTCGGATGGTTCTTTCGCATGTTGGGAGGTCATCCCGTGGATCGTTCATCCCGGCACGACATGGTTGACCAGGTAGTGAATGTCTTCAACGCACATGATGAATTTATCCTGGCCATGGCGCCCGAGGGAACCAGAAAGAAGGTTGAGAAACTGAAATCCGGTTTCTACTATATCGCTCTCGGTGCCGGCGTTCCTATCATTCCAGCCGGATTTGACTACAAGCGTCGCAGGATTATCATCGCCCAACCCTTTAGTGTAACAGGCGATTTTCAAAAGGATATGGCGCAACTGCTGGCCTTTTACAAAACAATCACCGGTAAAAATCCTGACCAGGGTTTGAATTGAGCGTTTCCTGCCTTTTGTCGGCTGTTTCGGCACTTGGACCTCCAAATGGGGTAGTAATTGGCTGAAGTTAAAAATTGGCCTTATTTTTGGATCTTGAATCGAACAAACAACAAATCACTCCCTATGAAAACAATCCGAATCATTGGCTTTATGCTGGCAAGCATGATTGCCGTTCAGGGCTATTCACAAGCTCAGTTTGCACTTGGTTTGAAAGGCGGGCTGAACTTCTCCAATTTGGATGTAAAGCAATCAGCTGGTGCTAACTACAACAACCGCACCGGATATCACGCAGCTGCATTTGCGCTGATCAAGTTCACCAAGATTGGAATTCAACCTGAGATTCAGTTCTCCAGACAGGGCTCCAAATACACGTTCAATTCCCAGGATTTTGACGCAAACTTCGACTACATCAATGTGCCGATCCTGTTGAAACTGTATACTATTGGTGGATTGAACCTGCAGGCAGGTCCCCAGGTTGGCTTCATGTCAACTGCCCAACTCAAGTCAACCGTATCGGGCATTACCTCCACCCAGGATGTGAAGGATTATTCCAAGAAAAGCGATGTGAGTCTTGCCGCCGGCATTGGTTGGGATCTTCCTTTTGGCCTGACCATCGATGCCCGCTACATCTTTGGCCTTTCGAAAATCAATGACAACGTATCGATTCCTGATACCAAGAACAAGACGATTCAGGTTTCAGTAGGCTACAAACTTATTAAGTTAGGTAACTAGAAATACTTCTCCTGACATTCAGGCCGCCTGATTAATTTTGGGCGGCCTTTTTTTATGCCGCAGCATCCACGATACCGCGAGACCATTGACTTTCTGTACGCTAACATTCCGATGTTTCAGCGAGTCGGCGCAGCGGCTTATCGCAAAGACCTTACCAATACGATTGCCTTGTGCAAGGCCCTTGACAACCCTGAGCGAAAGTTCAAGTCGGTCCATGTGGCAGGAACCAATGGAAAGGGCAGTTCCTCTCATATGCTGGCGGCAGCCCTTCAAAAGTCGGGCTACCGAACAGGCCTGTATACCTCACCCCACCTGAAGGAATTCACAGAACGAATCAAGGTCAACGGCGAAGAAGTACGCGAAGATTTTGTGGTCGGTTTCGTCGACCGCATCCGGCCCATAATCGGAACCCTCCAACCCTCATTTTTTGAAATTACGGTGGCCATGGCGTTTTCTTACTTCGAGAACGAAAAGGTGGATGTGGCTGTCATCGAAGTTGGAATGGGAGGACGATTGGACTCCACCAATGTCATTACTCCGGTAGTTTCACTGATCACCAACATCGGAATGGACCATACCGATTTTCTGGGGAATACGCTCGTCGAAATTGCCGGTGAAAAGGCAGGAATCATCAAGCCCGGAGTGCCCGTGGTGATCAGCGAGAGGCAGGATGAAGTAGAGGCAGTATTCACAAAGCGCGCACACGACCTTGCCGCACCTATTTCATTTGCCTCTGATGTGTATGAAGTAGAAGTGGATGCAGCACTGAACAAGTTTCTGATTTTCCGAAACGGGTTGCCCTCTGGCCGGCCCTTGGCGCCAGATCTTATCGGCAATTACCAGCGAAAGAACATCGCTGGTGTCTGTCAGACGCTGGACGTGCTGCGCGGACTGGGATGGCAGTTGCCCGATCAACCTGTTCTCGAAGGCCTTGAACAGGCAGCACGGCTCACCGGACTCAAAGGCAGATGGCAGGTACTGGCGTCGCAACCTTTGGTTGTGGCCGACACCGGACACAATGAGCCGGGCATCAGGGAAGTACTCAAGCAAATCGGGAAGACCCCCCACCGCAACTTGCATTGGGTATTTGGAATGGTGCGGGATAAATCTCCTGACAAGATTCTCGCCCTGCTACCCAGCGATGCCAGGTATTATTTTTGCCAGGCGACTATTCCCAGAGCGCTGGAGGCAACGTCACTGGCCGAGGCAGCGGCCCGTTTTGGCCTGCAAGGCACAGTGGTTCCGGATGTCAACAGGGCCCTGCACACCGCAGAGGCGCATGCATCACCTGAAGATCTCATTTTGGTGGGAGGCAGTACCTTTGTAGTCGCCGAACTGCATAACCTGTAAATAACTCACCGTGAAGAATAAGCTTGAACGATTCCGGATCGTGGCGGAACGCGACAATGTGATCCAGCCAGGAAAGGAAATCTACCTGCAGATCAAGGGGCACTGGCACGATCGCTACTTCAGGAACAACCAACCCATTTCAGTTGAACTCGCCTGTGGCAGAGGTGAATATACCGTCGGCCTCGCAGCCAGGTTTCCAGAGCGGAATTTCATTGGCGTTGACATCAAGGGTGACCGGATCTGGAAGGGCAGCACCATGGCGGTTGAGCAGAAATTACCGAATGTGGCCTTTCTCAGGACTGATATCATCGGACTGGAGAACTTCTTTGAGCCAGGTGAGATCGATGAACTGTGGATCACGTTCCCCGATCCCCGTCCCAGGAAGAGAGATGTGAAAAGACGACTGACGAGCCCACGGTACATGGGCATATACAGGGCATTGATGACCTCCGGAGGCTTTGTCCGGTTCAAAACCGATAACACAGGTCTTTTCCAGTACACCATGGAAGAACTCGGCCAGCGCAGTGACCTGCTTGACTTTCAGAGCACCACCGACCTGTATCAATCACCGTTGCGTCCGGAGTGCCATGATATCAAGACGCGCTATGAAGAAATGTTCACCGCCGAAGGTGAAGTGATCAAGTACCTGCGATTCCGGTTCAGCTATGAAGATTCACAAAATGGTAATGCACCAGACTCGCCAGGCTTTGCTAACTTGAATGCAAGATAGTCTTCTACCATGGCCGAAAACCGTCGCAGACACGTAGAGGTGGTCGTTATATCCGATGTTCACCTGGGCACTTACGGCTGTCACGCGGAGGAGTTGCTCAGGTATCTCAAGTCCGTAAGAGCGGATCATCTGATTTTGAACGGAGACATCATCGACATGTGGCAGTTCAGCAAGCGATACTGGCCTGCTTCGCACATGCAGGTGGTTCGCCACATTACCGGTTTACTGACGCGAAATACCAAAGTGACGTACCTGACTGGCAATCATGATGAAATGCTGCGCAAGTTTGCAGGATTCAAGGTAGGCTCATTTCGCATCGCCAACAAAAAGGTACTCAACCTCGACGGAAAGCGCGCGTGGATCTTCCATGGTGATGTGTTTGATGTGACCATGCAGTATTCCAAGTGGCTGGCCAAGCTGGGAGCCATTGGTTATGATACGCTCATATTGATCAACGCATTTGTCAACTATCTGCTGAGGATAGCTGGGCGTGAGAAAATCTCATTTTCAAAGCGGATCAAGGACAGTGTAAAGGGAGCAGTCAAGTTCATCAACGATTTTGAAGTCACCGCCGCAGACATTGCCATTCGAAACGGTTATCAATTTGTTGTCTGCGGACATATTCACCAGCCGGCATTCCGCGACGTCACTACTGCCAGGGGAACGGTTACCTATCTGAACTCCGGAGACTGGGTTGAGAATTTGACCGCACTTGAGTACAATGAGGGCCAATGGACATTGTACAGATATGCGGACGATCCTGTTGCGCAATCGCTCCAGCTTCCCAGCCGAATACTCAATTCACAGAAAAACGACGAACTTTATCGACAGCTGGTCCGGGAAATGACTGGTGAGAAGAAATGAAGATACTCTACGCTATCCAGGGCACCGGCAACGGCCATATTGCCAGAGCCATTGACATTGTACCACACCTTGAGCAACACGGCACGGTTGACTTGTTTGTCAGCGGCGCCCAGGCAACCATTTCGCTTCCATTCCCGGTCAAGTACAAATCGAAAGGCCTCAGCTTCTTCATGGGCGGAAAGGGAGGCATCAATTTTCTCAGGACCTTCAAAGAGAATAGCTCCCGGCAGGTGATCAAGGAAATCAATTCCTTTCCGGTTGAGAAGTATGACCTGATTGTGAATGACTTTGAGCCGATCTCAGCCTGGGCAGCCCGACAAAAGGATGTTCCTTTGGTGGCGCTTGGCCATCAGGCGGCGTTTCTCTCCGACAAGACGCCCAGGCCTCATCCATCAGATCCGTTTGGAGAGTGGATCCTGCATCGGTATGCGCCTGCCAAGAAATACGTCGGATTCCATTTCAAGTCATACGACAAGAATATCTATACGCCTGTGATACGGTCCGCCGTCCGTGACGCCAGACCCGGCAACAAGGGGCACTGCACGGTCTACCTGCCAGCCTATGATGACAAGAAACTCGTCAAGTGGTTCCTGAAGATTCCGCACACCAAATGGCACATCTTTTCGCGCACGTGCAAAACGCCATTCCATGTGGGTGATGTCTCTGTTTATCCGGTGAGCAACGAAGGATTTGTTACCAGCTTGCTTCAGGCTGACAGCATCATCTGCGGAGCCGGTTTTGAGACCCCTGCCGAAGTGCTCCATTTGAACAAGAAGCTGCTGGTGATACCCATGCGGCAGCAGTATGAACAAAAATGCAATGCCCTGGCGCTCAGGAAACTCGGCGTGGCACGCATGAAGAGACTGAGAAAATCAAAGATCCATAAGATTGAGCAGTGGCTGGAAGAGTCGAAGCCACTGGATATCTGGTTCCCGGATACCACCGCAGAAGCAGTGGCGCGGGCGGTGCACAAATTCTGATTCTACCTGGATTCTACCGGCACAGGTTTCACCGTAAACCCTTTGTCGCGAAGCAATTGCAGCAGGCCACTGGTGCCTTCCAGATGGGACACACCCACTGCAATAAGTGCAGGTGCTTCGTGCATCATCTTGTCGATTTTGGGCAGCCATTCTTTGTTTCTCTGAGTAAAGAATGCTTCCGTAAACCTGGGATTGTTTTCGGTTGGATGCTGTGAGTATTCGAATACTTTGTCGATGTCACCTGCCCGGAAGGCCTGAACCAGCTGCCTGAATTCTTCCTTTTGACGTTCGAAGGTGTTGACACTGTGGAGGAGGGCGCGCGCTTGTTCGTCCATTGGAAACTGCTGGATAGCTTCTGCTTCACGTTCAATCGGTTCCAGGCTGAAACTCTTCAATTTGTGTTCGTGGGCGATGTGAAGCAATTCAATATCGTAGTATTTGAGCGATTCCTTCAACGAAAGCCTGGTCATGGTAATTGAAAGGGCGAGTGGAATCATTCGCGCGTAGTCGGTATCAAATCGTTTGCGAGAGATTCCGAATTCAGTAGCAAAGAGACTGGCAGTCTTGTCGTATTCAGCCGGCGACAGTACGCTGTGGAGGTCTTTGCCATTTGAAAAATGTATGGCCTTGTTCAGCTCGTGCTGATGGTGATGGTCTACCTGGTCTTCAATCGCAAAAATCTGCACTTTGTCCATGGCCTGCGTGATCGCGCCTGGGATGAAAAAATCCTTCTCATTGACAAACTTCAGCGTCCCCAGCACGTAGGAAGGCTGGGAGAGACCGTTTCCGGATACTTCCCAAAGGATGGAGGTATGCGCAATCGATGCCGGAGCAATGGCAAAAACCAATAACAACAGGAAAATTCTCTTGACCATAGTAAACGGGTTGGTTTGCAAATTAAAGACTCTGCGCGCTCAATCGAAAGTCATTTTTATTGCCATTTTTTACCTATTTTAAAACCGGAAAGAACCGCCTGTTGAATGAGTGAAGAGTTATTGAAAGCCATTGTCCAACTGTTTGCTATTGTAGCAAAAGAACGGATCACGGACGATGAGCGGACCAAAATCAAGGAATTCCTCTCGCTGCACCTCAACCAGGAGGCTATCCGGTTCTATCTCAACCTTTTCGATGAATTCTGCAAGAGCAACAAACGCCTTGCGTCGGAGGCCCTCGGGGTAGATGAGGAGACTGCCAGGTTTGTGGACGACTGGTCGCAGATCATGCAGATTTCCAAAAAGGTCAATCAGGCGCTTACTACCGAACAAAAGGCAGTTCTGATCATCAAGATCATAGAACTCTGCTTCGCGGATGGTCAATTGTCGGAAAGACAAAGCAATCTGGTATTCTACATTGGAGAGGCCCTGAAGATCCCGCTGAAGGATCTCCAGGCGATGCGCTCATTTGTAATAGGGCAGGAACTCGAACACCTGTCGTCACGCAGTATTCTGATTATCGATGAAGGATCTGATACAATGGATCTGGAAGGTCCACGGATCGTATCAAAGAACCTGACGGGTTTGATCGCGATCCTGCGCCTTCATGATATTGAAACCTATTTCATCAAATACCTGGGAATCTCCTCGCTGTACCTGAATAGTGTGCCGCTGAAAAGCCGGAAGATCGATGTGTTCCCTACTGGCAGCACCATACGAGGTAACAAGATAGATCCGATCTATTACAGCGATGTAGTTGGTAAATTCCTCGTGCAGGAAAGTGAAGTTCGCCTCACATTTACCGCCGAGCACGTATTCTACCATTTCAAGAGTGGTCGCGCCGGACTGCAGAACATCAATATTGAAGAAAGTGGCGGCAAACTGATCGGCTTGATGGGAGCCAGTGGTTCTGGCAAATCAACCTTGCTCAACGTGCTCAATGGAAGCGAACGGCCTTCCAGCGGTCGTGTGCTTATCAATGGGATCAATATTCATGATGATCCACGGAAGGTGGAAGGCGTGATCGGTTTCATTCCTCAGGATGACCTGCTGATGGAGGACCTCACTGTCTTCCAGAACCTGTATTTTGCCGCCCGGCTTTGTTTTGGACATTACTCACGGGAGCAAACGGTGGAGTTGGTTGTACAGGTCTTGCGAAGCCTGGGCCTCCTGGAGATCCGGAATCTGCGAGTGGGCTCTGTCTTGCAGAAAACCATCAGCGGCGGCCAGCGCAAAAGACTCAATATCGGGCTGGAACTCCTCCGCGAGCCAGCGGTGCTCTTTGTCGATGAACCTACCTCTGGACTATCTTCCCGCGATTCGGAGAATATCATGGACCTCCTGAAAGAACTGTCCCTGCGCGGAAAGATGGTGTTTGTTGTCATTCACCAACCCTCTTCCGACATCTTCAAGATGTTCGATACGCTCATCATTCTTGATGTCGGTGGGTTTCAGATCTACTACGGCAACCCGGTGGAGTCAGTCAACTACTTCCAGGACATCATTAATGCCGCCAACAAGACCCCCGGTGAGTGTCCCGAGTGCGGTAACATAAACCCGGAACAGGTTTTCAATATCATTGAAACCAGAGTGGTCAACGAGTATGGCCGGTTGACCCATATGCGGAAAATCTCGCCGGGTCAATGGTATCAGTACTTTAAGCAACGAATTAAAATACCGAAGGTACAACAGGTTCAGCATGAACTGCCTGCGTCCCAAAAGCTGCCAGGCAAACTCAAGCAATTCCTTTTCTTCCTGCAGCGCGATGTGCTCTCCAAGTGGTCCAACAAGCAATACATGGTGGTCAACCTCATGTTATCGCCCGTGTTGGCTTTGTTCATGGCCTATTTTGTCAAGTATTACGATGTGATCGGAGAGGAGAATCCGGTGTACACGTTCCATCACAATGCGAATGTGCCGGTGTATTTCTTCATGAGTGTGGTGGTGGCCCTGTTTGTGGGTCTTGTCATCAGCGCAGAGGAAATTTTCAGGGATAGGAAGATCCTCAAAAGAGAGAAGTTTCTGGACCTCAGCAATGGCGCGTACCTGATGTCTAAGATTGCTGTTCTGTTTTGTATTTCAGGCATTCAGACTGTGAGTTTCATCCTGGTGGGAAACCTCATCCTTGAGATCCCTCTTACCGAGCTGAGATACTGGGTTATTCTTTTCTCTGCCTCCTGCTTTGCCAACGTGCTGGGCCTGAATATCTCTGCTGCCTTTGATTCGGCTGTTACCATCTATATCCTCATTCCTATCCTGATCATTCCACAGTTGCTGCTCAGCGGTGTGGTCATCAGTTTCGACAAATTCAATCCCAGGGTTGGTGCCCCGGGTGGCATTCCTGTGCTCGGCGAAATGATGGCATCCCGCTGGGCGTTTGAGGCATTCATGGTCACTCAGTTCAAGGACAATCCGTTGGAGAAGTCGTTCTACAAGTTGGATCAGCAAAGAGCAATGGCTGAATACAAAAGGGCTTACTATATCCCGGCCCTGGAATCCCGTTTGTCCTATATCGGACAGAATCAGGGTCAGTGGCGCAATGCCAGCAATGCGAAGATGGACGAGGCATTCAGGCTGCTCAGGCAGGAGATCGGGTATGAGCTTTCCGCGATTGGCAAAGATCAGTTCCCTGTCTATGACCAGTTGGATCGGCAATCATTTGATACTGCGACTTATCGGGCAACTGCCAGACTGCTGGGAAGATTGAAATCCATGTACAACCGCATGCACAGCGAAGCTCTGACCCGTAAGCAGGCAGTGATTGACAGCATGACTCGTACACCGGAAGGCGCTGCAGCCCTGGAAGCCGCTCGCTTGCGGTACACCAACAAGACGGTGACAGAGATGGTGGAGAATACAACTGACCGTGTGCGGATTGTTGCCTGGGACGGTGAATTGATTCAGAAGATCTACCCCATCTACACTGATCACCATCGCCCCTCTCACATCCTGGATTTCAGGTCAAACTTTTATGTGCCCAACAAGCACTTTGCAGGAGTGTTGATAGATACGCTGGTCTTCAATATCGCGGTTATCTGGACCATGACCCTGGTTTTGTACTGCACGCTGTACTTCAATGTGCTGGGCAGGCTGGTTCATGCATGGGAGACCAGACGCAAGTACCGCATGAGAAGGAAGGTGGCCAATGCCGGCTGAGCTTAGCTTCCGGAGACTTGCAGTGCCTGCGCAATGTCGGCGAGGATGTCATTGAATTCCTCAAGCCCCAGTGAAATCCGGATAAGCCCTGGCGTAATGCCGACAGCCGCCCGCTCGGCGTCCGTCAGTTTCGAATGTGTGGTGGACGCAGGGTGAGTAGCAATTGACCGTGTATCTCCAAGGTTCGCTGTGTGCGAAAGCATCTTGAGAGAATTCAGGAACTTCCTGCCTCTTTCAACGCCGCCTTTTACCTCGAATGTTACTACACCGCCGCCATGGCGCATTTGCTTTTTGGCGATGGCATATTGAGGATGATTCTTTAGAAACGGATACTTGACCAGACTCACCTCCGGGTGGCTGGAGAGCGCTTCCGCAAGTTTCAGTGCATTGCTGCAGTGCCGTTCCATTCTTACAGCAAGTGTCTCCAGACTCTTGGACAGGATCCACGCATTGAAAGGTGAGAGGGTCGGACCAGTGTGCCTGGCAAAGAACCGAACCTCTTTGATCAACTCCTGCTTGCCGACAATGGCGCCTCCCACCACGCGCCCCTGTCCATCCATAAACTTGGTGGCAGAGTGCGTGACCAGATGAGCACCCCAACGCGCAGGATTCTGCAGGTAAGGAGTGGCAAAACAGTTATCGACAATGAGAATGAGCTTGTGCGCGGCCGCGAATTGACCCAGCCACTCCAGGTCAATCACGTCGAGCGCAGGATTCGAAGGAGTCTCCACAAAGAGCAACCGGGTATTCGGTTTCACCAATTGTTCCCAGGACCCGGGATCGGTAAGTTCTGCATAAGACGTGGTGATTCCGAAACGTGGGAAGATAACATTGAGTATCTGAAACGTTGATCCAAACAACGACCTTGACGCAATGATGTGGTCTCCGGACTTGAGCAGGGCCGCCATGCTGAGGTACATGGCCGCCATGCCGGTGGCGGTGGCGATGCCGTCCTCCGTGCCCTCCAGTTTGCATAGCTTCTGGATAAACTCAGTGTTGTTGGGATTCGAAAACCGGGTATAGATGTTGCCAGGTATCTCGTCTGCAAACAGCGCACGGGCCTGCTCCGCGTCGTCAAAGACGAAACTGGAAGTCAGATACAATGGCACACTGTGTTCCCGGAAGTCCGTCCGGTCAAACTGGGTCCGGATGGCATCTGTTTCAGAGTAGCCTTGAAAGCCCTGTGATGCGGATTCGTCGTTCATGGAATTATTTCGAAGGAGTAAGTGATAGTAGCTGTCTTTTCGAGTGTCTTTGCGACCGAGCAGTATTTCTCGACTGAGAGACTTACTGCTTTCCGCGCCTGCTCCGGATCGATGTTGCCAAATAGCTTGTAGTGGGTGTGAACGCTCACAAAAAGAGAGGGTACTGCATCTTTTTCCCGCTCACCTTCCACCCGAATCTGGATATCCCTCAGGGGCTGACGCTGCTTTTTCAGGATAGTGACAATGTCAATGCCGCTGCAGCCGCCCATCCCGGCAAGCAGTAACTGCATGGGGCGCATACCCTGATTGGTTCCACCAATGTCAGGCGATGCATCAATATGCAAAGTGTTGCCGGCCTCATTGGAGGCCTCAAAGTGGAAGGCGTCGTTGAGCCTGCGGAGTTCGATGGTTATCATACAAGGATGTAAACTTCCCCCGGCTTTTCGGGTTTTCCAAATTTCGAACGTGGGCTTTGCTGTGAGGTTACTTCTTCATCAACCCGTTGCGAAAAGCATAGCTGGCAGACTGATACCAGGAAATGGCTTCCTTTCGCAGCCGCTCGTCCACCGCGACAGGTGTTACACTTCCATCGGCATAATTGGGAAGGTAAGCCTTCACTCTTTGCTGCGGTTCCAGCACCAGCAGGGTATCACGCCGCACATACCCAAGTAGTTGGTACGTGCTGATGAATATGCGTTCCCTGCCCGGTTCCAGTTGAGCCATGTCGTATCCATAAAACTTGCTCTTGTAACTGAAGTTGAGCATGCCCAGAAGGGTTGGTCCCATGTCGATCTGACTCATCAACCGGTCCATGCGCCCCGGCTGAATGTGCGCAGGGGCATACATCAGCATCGGAATGTGGTATTTGTGGATGGGGAGATCGGTTTTCCCTGCACTGCTGGCACAGTGGTCAGCAACGATCACGAAAAGGGTATTGTCAAACCATGGTTTTTGCCGGGCCTCTCGCAGAAACTTCCCAATGGCATAGTCAGTGTACTTCACAGCGCCCTCACGACTCGTGTGTGAAGGTATGTCAATCCTTCCTTCCGGATACGTGTAGGGCCTGTGATTGGATACCGTCATGATATGCGTGAACGCCGGCTTGCCGGAGTCGACCGTGCGATCGATTTCACGCATCGCAAGGGTGAACAGATTTTCGTCCGCTACCCCCCAAACATTCTCGTAGTCGATCTCCTCATCCTTGAGCGCTGTCCTGTCTACCACCTGATAGCCATTGTTGCTGAAGTAGTAGTTCATGTTGTCAAAATAGCCGTAGCCGCCGTAGATATATTTGCTTTCGTAACCTTTCTGGTTAAAGACTTCTCCCAGTGAATAGAGCCCTTCATTCCCGGGCCGTCGGACAATCGACTGACCCGGCGTAGGAGGAACGCATATGGACAATGCCTCCAGACCGCGAACTGTGCGTGTACCGGTGGCGTACAGATTGGTAAAAAGCAGACTGTGCTGAATAAGCGAATCAAGGTTCGGTGTAATGCCCTTATCGTTGCCAAATGCTGCCATGAAATCTGCACTGAAGCTTTCAATGGAGATCAATACCACATTCCATCGTTTCTCAGGTCCCTCATGCGAAATCAATCTTTCGATGGATGCCGAATCTCCTTGCGTAAACTGACTTTCCTTCGTTTGGATCATCGACCGAACCGCCGCGAAGGCCTCTTGTGCATCCACACGCTGGTAGAACTGATCATAGTTCAATTCATTGTTGAGATAGGCTGCAAACAACTCATACATACCATTTCCTGCCAGTTCATTCACATAGGCGTTGTTGCTGAACTGCCTGATCTTGTTATTGACCAGAAAGAAGCAAACTACGGGCAGCACCAGCAGACCCATCGCCAATGGTGTTCGGCTTTTGAATGACACGACACTTTGCGATGCCCGCCGGATGGCCGGTCGGAGGAATAGCAGGATGCCAACGTTTGCCGCCACCAGTACCCCCACGATGGCGCCGATGGGATAAG
>JAIBBB010000005.1 GCA_019694905.1 Cyclobacteriaceae bacterium | reverse complement strand
CCTCGTACTTTTAAAAACAATTTGCAGCCATGAAAAGGGTATTGGTGTTCGTAGGTCTCTTGTTGGGCGCAGCTGCTACCGCCCAGAACCTGAGTAGTATTAACTTCAGCTACTGGTATAATCCTGGGGCAGAGATTGAATTTCAGATGCGTCCGGTGGTATCGGGTGGCAAAGCGAAGGTACTTTATTCACTCAGCGCCCGGATGGCTGCGCGGGCAGCTGATTCTTATACCATCAAATGGGAGCGCCGCGAGAATCTCACGGATGCTCAGGGGAAGCCGTTGACTCCGGAGGACTCTGTGATTGCTTCGGTCGGACAAACCCGCACGGGTATAGTCACAGTTGACTGGCCTGACAAGCCCTGGCTGCTGGTGGCAGTGATTACTCATCCGGAGGGACTTAGCCCATGGTATTTCTACCGCTCGATTGATTCACGTTATCCCTCAGATGCATTCCTTGCGCAGGAGGATGGCAGCCCCTTGCTCGACAGATTTGCAGAATCAGGAAAGCGATATCAACTCCGCAATTTTGAGCCTGGCAAGGTTTACGGTTTCTACTACAGGACGTTCTTCCCTGCTGCCTACCCCGCTTTTTCTACAGCACTGCCGGTTGTGGACAAATTCATGATCTACGACTCCACTTTCACACTGAATGCTGCCGACCGATTCGAGCCACGCAGGCCGGGCCTGTATTTGCTCCAGCACGATACCACCGCTGCACGCGGTGTGGCCGTCCTGGTGCCGCCGTCAGGGTTTCCCAGGATGACCCGTGTTGGGCAACTCGCCAAAGCGCTTATCTATGTGACCACTCCTGACGAATACGCGAAATTGGAAGACGCCGGAGAAAACAAGACAGCATTTGACAAATCGGTGCTGGCACTGACGGGCGATAAGGACCGTGCACGGAATTTTATGCGCAGCTATTTCCAGCGAGTTGAGTTCGCCAACCGGTGCTTCACAGCGTTCAAGGAAGGTTGGAAGACAGACCGGGGTATTGTTTATATCATTTTTGGAGCACCTGACGAAGTGACCCGCAAGGGCCTCAATGAAATCTGGTACTACAAGGCCAGCAGAACGCAGTTTATATTCAGCAAGGCAGGCAGCGTGTTTGATCCGGAGCAGTACACCCTTCACCGGGAGAACAGTTATTCGCAAACCTGGTACAACCAAATAGATCTCTGGCGCAAGAGCAGATTCTGAGCCAGCAACAAGAGCATGGACAAGAAGGAAATGATATATGGTACACGGGCGGTGATGGAAGCCATTCGTGCGGGGCGCCAGATTGAGCGGGTCTTTGTTCAATCCGGCCTGAAGAACGAGCTTACCCAGGAGCTGCTCGCGCTGGCGAGAAAGAGCCATGTGCCTCTGGCGGTCATTCCGCAGGAGAAGATCAACCGGATGTCCACCAAGAATCACCAGGGTGTGATTTGTGTGCTTTCTGCAGTTCAGTATGCCAATCTGGATCACGTTGTACAGGGGGTATTTGAACAAGGCAGGGATCCTTTTGTAATTGTGCTGGACAGGATCACCGACATGAGGAATTTTGGTGCCATTGTGCGCACAGCCGAGGGAGCGGGGGTGGATGTCATCGTTGTACCGGAGAAGGGGAATGCGCCGGTAACGGCGGATGCGATGAAGACGTCAGCAGGAGCGCTGAATTTTGTTCCAGTGGCCCGCGTGCGCAATCTGAAGGAGACTGTGCGTGACTTACGTCAACGCGGCCTGCAGGTTATTGCTGTAACAGAAAAGGCGCAGGAAACACTTTTTGAAGTTGATTTCAGAATGCCGACTGTGTTGTTGCTGGGTTCTGAAGAAGATGGGATTTCACCCGAATTGCTGCGGGAGGCGGACCGGCTGGCCCTCATTCCGATGAAAGGAAAGATTGAATCACTCAACGTTTCCGTTTCGGCTGGCATCGCCATGTATGAGTTTGTCCGACAAAAGGCCGGGCGCTAGATATACTCAGCACCGTCAGGTCTGCTCTTCAAATCACTGACGTAGCGGCGAAAAAGTTCTTCTTTATCTTTTTCGCAAACAATGATCACGTTATCAAATGAACCGATGAGAAAGCCATTGAGGCCCTGGACCACAATGAGTTTGTCCTGGGGACCGCGAACGATGCAGTTTCTTGAATCGTAAATCAGCGCATTCGCATTGACCGAATTGTTCGCACTGTCTTTTGATGAGAGCTCGTGCAGCGAAGACCAGGATCCCAGATCGGACCACGCAAAGTTGCTCAGCCAGACAAACACGTTGTCAGCTTTTTCCATGATGCCATAGTCAATGGAGATGTTCTTACATTGACCATAGGCTGTGCGCACGTGTGCTTTTTCTTCCGGCGTGCCGAGATGTGGCTCAAGTTCCTGGAAGATTTCATGCATTTCCGGGAGGTGTTTTTCGAAAGCTTTCAGAATAGAGGCCACACTCCAGATGAAAATACCTGCGTTCCAGACAAATTCTCCACTCTCAACGAACTTCTTCGCAAGTGACAACTCCGGTTTTTCGGTAAATGTCTTCACTTTCTTGAGCGGGCTTTTCGATTCGATGTACTGAATATACCCGTAGCCCGTCTCCGGGCGGTTGGGTTGAATACCAAGTGTGACCAGTATATCCTGCTCAAACGCATTTTCAGCCGATTTCAATACCGTTTGTTGAAAGTCCTTTTCGTTGAGGATGAGGTGATCGGCAGGGCTGACCACAATCACAGCCTGGGGGTTCAGCTGGTGAATCCGGTGCGCAGCATAAGCAATACAGGGAGCTGTGTTTTTTCGCATCGGCTCTGAAAGGATCTGGCCCGGATCAATCTGAGGAAGTTGTTCGCGGACAAGATCTTCCTGCTCTTCCGAAGTGACGACGAAGATATTGCCGGGCTCACAGATGGGAAGGTATCTTTCGAAAGTACTTTGTAAGAGCGTTTTTCCGATGCCCATCACATCCAGAAATTGCTTGGGCCTGGAGTTGCGGCTGTACGGCCAGAATCGTACACCTACTCCACCGGCCATCAGTACGACATAGATATTTTCTCTTTCAAGCTGCTTTTTTCGTGAGAATAGGGACATCAGATGTAGAGTTTGTGAGCACCGTCTGCAACAAACTGACGGTGAAAGTTGTTAAAGGTAAACATGTTCCGGCGATTATTGTTGCTTCGAAAACGTGTGCGGTACATACACTCACTTTAGCGTCAGGTTTGCCGTTATTAATCTGTAATAAGGGTTGGGCGGTTCCGGCTTTTTTTTTATATTCAATGTATTCGACTCTTTCCGGAGTTGAAACTCAAAGATAGGGAATTCAATATTTTCATGTTTGCTTGAAATATGGTTGTTGCAGAGCAGAAAGATGCGTTGGCAGAGAAGTTGAAGGAAGTATTCGGTTATACGTCTTTCCGCGGTAATCAGGAGATTGTCATCAAAAACATACTGAGTGGCAGAAACACATTTGTGATCATGCCTACCGGCGCCGGCAAATCACTCTGCTACCAATTACCTGCATTGATGCGAGACGGGCTCGCGATCGTCATCTCTCCCCTGATTGCTTTGATGAAAAATCAGGTGGACCAGATGAACGCGTATGGCGTGAATGCCCGGTTTCTTAATTCGACTTTGAGCAAGGCTGAGATTACCAGACTGCGGAAGGACTGTTTGAATGGCGAAGTCAAGTTGTTGTATGTTGCGCCAGAGTCTCTCAATAAAGAAGAAAATATTGCCTTCCTCAAAAAGGTGAATGTTTCGTTTGTGGCCATTGACGAGGCGCACTGTATTTCAGAGTGGGGGCATGACTTCAGGCCTGAGTACCGGCGCATCAAGTCGATGATCGCCCAATTTGGAAAACTGCCGGTCATTGCGCTTACGGCCACCGCCACACCAAAGGTTCAGCTTGATATTCAGAAGAATCTTCAGATGGAAGAAGCGGATGTCTTTGTGTCCAGCTTCAACCGGAAAAACCTGTATTACGAAGTAAGGCCCAAGAAGGAGACGAAGAAGCAACTCATCCGTTTTCTCAAGGACCATAAGGGCAAGTCCGGTATTGTGTACTGTCTTAGCAGAAAGAAGGTTGAAGAAGTGGCCCAGCTACTGAACGTAAACGGATTCAAGGCAGCGCCTTATCACGCCGGACTTGATGCGGATGTGCGCATGAAAAACCAGGATGATTTCCTCAACGAAGAGGTAGACATCATTGTGGCCACCATTGCATTTGGTATGGGTATTGACAAACCGGATGTGCGGTTTGTGGTGCATTACGATGTGCCAAAATCTCTGGAAGGCTATTATCAGGAAACCGGCCGTGCGGGCAGAGATGGGCTCGAGGGTCATTGCCTCATGTTTTATAGCCATAACGACCTCAACAAACTGGAGAAGTTCAACAAGGACAAATCGGTTCAGGAACGCGAGAACGCCCGAATACTGCTGCAGGAGATGGAGTTCTATTCTGAATCACCGGTGTGCCGCCGCCGTCAGTTGCTCCACTACTTTGGGGAGGAATACGGGCAGAATAATTGTGAATCGTGCGACAACTGCGTGCATCCCCGCGAAAGGTTTGACGGCACCGAGTACGTAAAAATTGTGCTGGAAGCTGTCAAACAGACCAACGAACGGTTCGGGCTGAATCACCTTGTGAACGTGATTCGCGGCGTAGAGGATGAATACATCAAGAGCTATGGACACTTTGACCTTGCTGTGTATGGCAAGGGTGGTAGTGAAGAGGCCGACTTCTGGAAGTCAGTTGTCCGTCAGGCCCTCATCTATCAGTATCTGGAGAAGGACATTGATAATATCGGCGTGCTGAGGATGTCGGAAAAGGGTAAGAAGTTCCTGGTGAAGCCCCACCCCATAGAACTGGCGCGTGACCACGACTTTACTACGGCCATTGATGAGGAGGAAGAGTCCAGCGAGCGAACAGGTACGAGCAAATCCTATGACGTCAAGCTGTTTGAAATGCTCAAGGTTCTTCGCCGGAAGGTGGCGAAGGAAAAGAATCTGCCCCCCTATGTGATTTTCCAGGATCCTTCGCTGGAGGAGATGGCAACTACTTATCCTATCACCAAAGAGGACATGGCTTCGGTCAATGGTGTGGGGATGGGCAAGGTCAACAAATTCGGAAAGGAATTTCTTGAGTTGATCCAGCGCTATGTAGAGGAGAACGAAATAGAAACTGCCACGGAAGTCGTTGTCAAGTCTTCTGTGAACAAGTCGAAGACCAAAATCTTCATCATTCAGCAAATCGACCGCAAGATTGACCTGGAGGAAATTGCAGAATCCCGGGCCATTTCTTTTGATGAGTTGTTATCTGAAATTGAGAATATTTGTTACTCAGGCACCAAACTTAATCTGGACTACTATATCGACGAGGTGCTGGATGCGGAGAAGCAGGAATTGATCTACGATTATTTTCTGAATTCTGAAACTGACAGCATAGAGGAGGCGCTGGCCAATGAGGCGAATGAGGATTTTTCTGAGGAAGAACTGCGCCTGATGAGGATCAAGTTCCTGAGCGAGTACGCCAACTAGTCTTTCGCCGACGGCAAGATCACCGTGAAGGTGCTGCCCTGGTCCACGGCACTGTCAAGTTCAATGGTGCCATGCAGTCTTTCTACAAGTGTCTTGACGATCGCAAGCCCCAGGCCATTGCTGCTCTCTCCCTTGGTAGGGCGTGCGGAGAGTTTCTTGAACCGACCATACAGTTGCTTCTTGTCATCGTCTGAGAACCCTGGACCCTGGTCTTTGATAGACAGCACCAGTTGAGAAGCAGAGACGCGAAGGACAACAGAAATGGTGCTTCCTGCCGGAGAGAACTTGATGGCATTGGAGATCAGATTGTCAATGATCCGGGACACGTAGTCGGCGTCGGTTTGAAACACAGACTCTCCTTCTTCCTGGTGATTGAACTGGATTTGCTTGGCATGTGCCAGCGGTTGAAAGGACCTGATTTTTTCAACGACGAGCAACCGGCAGTCGGTCATGCGGAATACAGGCAAGCGGTTGGCATCACTCATTGCGCTCACATCAAGGATATCAGTAATGAGCCCGACACTGGAAATGGAGACGTTTTTGGCGAGACGGACAAATTCCTCCTGTTGAGCAGTCAAACCAGGTGTGGCCTGAAGCAGCCCCATGAGTCCAACGATCCGGTCGAACGGGGACTTCAGATCGTGTGCCACGATGTTCATCAACATCGTCTTGTCATTATTCAGTTCTTCGAGATGCCGGTTTTGCTCAGATAACTCTTTATTGTGGCGTGCGATAATATTCTCATGTTGCAGAATGGTCTCATTTTGTGCGAGCAGGTTTTTATTGATGACACGCCGACGCCTGCTTTCCAGCCAGATAATGACCAATAGCATGGTCAGGCCCAGGATGCTGATGATCAGCACCGAATTCTCTGTGCGCTGCAAACTCAGCTTGGCTTCGTTTTGACTTTGTTCCATCAGGAGCCTTTCGTTCTCCTTCTCCTTTTTCTCCAGTGCCAGTTGGAATTGAAGGCGCTCAATTTCCTGTGAAAGTCTGTTGTTGTGCGATTGTTGTTCAAGAATTCTGAATTGTGATTCATAGGCCCTGGCGATATCCACGTTGCCCAATGCCAGGTGTATCTGACTCAGCTCATGACAGGCGTCCCGCTGCATAGAGACACTGCCTGAATTTTCCCCGGTCTCCAGTACTTCCATCAGGGGCGTAAGCGCAAGCTTGAATTTCTTCTGGTGCTTGAGGGCAAGTGCCTGGACCATCCGTGCGCGGCAATACAGTTTGATATTGGTTGCACTTGAAATGTGCCGGAGTGCCTCCTTCACGGTGGCCATAGCGTAATCATCCTTGCCTTCAAGAATGTGCAACTCGGCAAGTCCGAGGTTAATCTCCGCCTCCGTCACTGGGTCATCGAGATGGGCCGCGAGCGAGTCCGCTTCCAGGAAGTACTTCTTCGCTTCGCGCAGCTGGTGATTGGATTGATAGATCGAACCCAGTTCTACGAGTGATGAAATAATGGTTCTTTGGTCGTGACCTTTCCTGCGCAGCGCGAGTGCCATTTGGGCGGTTTCTATGGCTCTGGCGATTTCGGCCTGCGACTGATGTACATGTGAAATGCTTCTATATACATAGGCAAGGCCGGAATCATCGTGGATGGCCAAAAAGATATCGCGGGCACGCAGCACTGTTTCATAAGAACGCTGAAAGTCGCCCTGATCAAAATACATCCGACTCAGATTGTTGTAGGCGTGCCCGATCTGGGCGGAGTCCTGCTGCTCAGTGGCTACATCAATTGCCCTCAGATGGTATTCGAATGACTCCTGGAATTTACCCTCGTTGGCGTAAGCAAGTCCAATGAAGCTCAGCGGTCTTGAAAGGTCACGCTTCAATTGCAATTTCTTGCCAAGTTCAAATGCCCGACGACAGATAGCAATGGTACTGTCCGGCTCTGCATGACGATATTCAAAACCCAGTGCATTGAGCGTGTGGTAGAGGTCAATCCCTGTTGAAGTGCGGGACTTCCTTGTGAGACTGTCAATCAGGTGATGGTTCTGTGCCCAGGTCAGAGATGGCAATACAGCCGTGAGACAGAGGAGGAGCAGCAGGTACCATTTTGCTTTGCGCATGAGATGGCTAACATAACACTTGAGTTCAAATCCACCAATCCCGCAGCATTGAAAGATCACAAAATGTCCATCCTACCTCGTATCTTTGAAAGCTTAACTGGTTTGTCATGAACATACTTTTGATTGGTGGCGGTGGACGTGAACATGCTTTGGCATGGAAGATTACACAGAGTCCACTCTGCACGAGGCTCTGGGTTGCTCCTGGCAATGCAGGGACCAGCCAGTTGGCCACCAACGTAGCCATCGGGCCGCTTGAGTTCGAAAAACTGGGGCAATTGTGTATCGACCATGCAATTGAACTGGTGGTGGTTGGCCCGGAAGTACCCTTGGTCAAAGGCATTCGCGACTATTTTGAATCTGTGCCGGCTTTGCGCTCAGTCCTGATGGTCGGTCCGGGTGCCGCAGGCGCGCGGTTGGAAGGGAGCAAAGATTTCTCAAAACAGTTCATGTTGCGACACGGCATACCTACAGCCGCGGCGCGAACTTTTCAAGACCATCAATTGGCAGAGGCTTTGTCGTATCTGGAAACCTGCCGACTCCCAATCGTACTGAAGGCAGATGGACTCGCCGCAGGCAAGGGCGTACTCATCTGTTCCACCATCGAAGAGGCCAGGTCGGGAATGACCAGTATGTTGGGGGACAAGCTGTTTGGCGATGCGAGCGCACGGGTGTTGGTTGAAGAATTTCTGAGCGGAATCGAATTGTCGGTGTTTGTGCTCACGGATGGCAGTGACTATGTGCTGCTCCCGGAGGCCAAGGACTACAAGCGCATCGGAGAGGGTGATACCGGTCTCAATACGGGTGGCATGGGTGCTGTTTCTCCGGTTGTATTTGCTGACGAGACTTTCATGACGAAGATCCGGACAAGGATTATCAGACCCACGATTGAGGCATTGAGTAAGGAGGGGATACCCTATAAGGGCTTCATCTTTTTTGGACTCATCAACGTAGACGGTGAGCCCTACGTGATCGAGTACAATGCACGCATGGGCGACCCGGAGACTGAGGCAGTCATGACCCGTATTAAGGGTGACCTGGTGGAGGCACTGGTAGCCACTGCAGGCGGCAACCTCGGTAAATTGAAACTTGATTTTTATTCGCACCACGCCGTCACCGTCATGATGGTAGCCGGTGGATATCCCGGGGATTATGCCAAAGGATACCCTATAAATGGCCTGGGTCAGGACCATCCGGCCGTCGTATTTCATGCCGGAACCCGGCAAAAGGGTACTGAAGTCGTTACCGACGGAGGCCGCGTCATTGCCGTCACAGGCAACGGCGCCAGCCTTGAACAGGCGCGTCAGGCTGCATTTCAAGCGGCTTCTGCCATTGAATGGGACGGTGTGTATTTCAGGAAGGATATTGGATTAGATTTGCAGAAGCTATCCACTAACTCATGAGCTGCGCCTGTTCCACCACATCCTCCAAGACCGCCGGATGCAACAGCCATGGGGGCTGCTCCACCGGCGGATGCAACAGGCTCAATGTGTTCGACTGGCTTTCCAATATGGAGGTTCCCCTTCAGGACCGATTCGACATAGTGGAGGTCAGGTTCAAGAACGGCCGAAAGGATTTTTACCGCAATAGTGAACGCCTTACACTTCACACCGGTGATGCCATTGTACTGGAAGCACAGAATGGACATCATTTGGGACATGTGTCCATGCAAGGCGAACTGGTGCGACTGCAAATGCGCAAGAAGAACGTCGCCAATGACGGTGAAATCCGGAAGATATACCGGTTAGCGCACCAGAAGGACATCGAGAAATTTGATGAAGCCCGCAAACGGGAAACCCCCACGCTTCATCGCTCACGGGAAATCATCAAGCAGCTCAACCTGCAAATGAAGTTGTCTGATGTCGAATATCAGGCAGACAATTCAAAAGCTACATTCTTTTATTCAGCAGAAGACCGCGTGGACTTCCGCGAGCTGATCAAACTTCTGGCAGGCGAATTCAGGGTCCGGGTGGAGATGCGCCAGATCAGTCTTCGTCAGGAGGCCGGCAGGATAGGAGGCATCGGCGTGTGCGGCCGTGAACTTTGCTGCTCAACGTGGCTCACGGATTTCAAGAATGTGGCCACCAGTGCTGCACGATACCAGAACCTCTCGCTTAACCCGGCCAAGCTGTCGGGTCAATGTGGCCGGTTAAAATGCTGCCTCAACTATGAGTTGGAGACCTACATGGAGGCACTCCAGCATATCCCCAAGGTTGAGGGGCCCTTGCACACCGAAAAGGGCGACGCACTGCTGCAAAAGACAGATATTTTTCGTCGCATCATGTGGTTTGGGTTCAAGGACGATACGAACTGGTATCCGATTGATGTGGCTCGCGTCAATGAGATCATTGAATTGAACCGCGAAGGGAGGAAGCCCGCGTCACTGGAAGAGAATGAGTCGGTTGAAAAGGACGTGGATGGACCATTGAACAGCGATCTGGACAAGCTCGACAAGAAGTACAAGAACAAAGGGAAGGGACGCCGGAACCGCGGACGCAACCGCGGTCGCGACGGCAAAGAACCAAGGGACCAACAACAACAAGGACCCCGCAAACCTAATCAAGGGAATCCCAACCAAGGAAATCCCAACCAGGGAAATCCCAATCAGAGCAAACCCAACCAGGGTAAGCCCAATCAGGGTAGACCTAACCAGGGAAGACCCAATCAGGGCAAACCGAATCAGAACCCTAACCAGCCTAACCGCCCGCCTCAGTCATGACAGGTAGATTGCTTGCTGGAGGAATCCTGCTGCTCGCACTTGCCTCCTGTGACCCGGACCGCGTCTATGAAGAGAAGCTGGACTATCCGGGCAGGCATTGGATGGTGAAGGATACCGCTCATTTTTCTTTTCGGCTGGACAACGACCAACTTCGTTACAACCTGAAAATGGATCTGAGGAATTCACTTGAATATCCGTGGTCCAGAATCTTTGTGGAAATGCGCCTGGCGGATTCAACTGGTGCCGTGGTGGAACGCAAGTTGATACATGCTGATCTGTTTGATGAGAAGACCGGCCAACCATTTGGTCAGAGTGGACTGGGTGATGTATTTGACCATCGAGTGCCGCTGTTGGAAAACTACTCGTTCCGGTACCCGGGTGCTTACCGACTGACGCTGATCCAGATGATGCGCAAAGACACTTTGGAAGGTGTCTTGTCGGTTGGAGCCAGACTGGAACGGGTACAAACTCCTTAACGTCAATTACATGTGCGGCATCACCGGAATTCTTGCCTTTAATCTGGTGGGTAAGTTCCACCGCATGCACATTGCTGCCGCCACACAAGCCCTGCGCCGTCGTGGGCCTGATCATCAGGGTTTGTATACGGACGACTGGGTGGCACTCGGCCATCGCAGACTCTCCGTCATCGATACCTCAGAAGTGGCCCATCAGCCCATGTGGGATGAAAGCAAGCGTTACGCAATTGTATTCAACGGGGAGATCTTCAATTTCCAGAGCTTGCGACAAGATCTGGAACGGCAGGGGGTTTCATTTTTTTCACAATCCGATACCGAAGTATTGCTCAAGCTCTACATCAGGGAAGGGTCTGCCTGCCTCAACAAACTCAACGGTTTCTTTGCCTTTTGCATATATGACCGCAGCGACCAGTCATTCTTCCTTGCACGGGACCGGTTTGGAGTGAAACCGTTGTTGTATCTGATCGATGACGACAAGTTCCTTTTTGCTTCGGAGATGAAGGCGATGATTGAGTACGGGATCTCGAGGGCGATGTCGCCGGCCGCTTTGCACTCATATTTTCAGCTGAACTACATTCCCGCACCACTAACAGTTTTCGAACAGGTCCGCAAACTGATGCCCGGGCATTGTATGACTGTGCGGCATGGATCCGTCAGCCAGGAACGGTATTACGAAATACCGTACGACAGTACTCGTTTGGTGACTACCGGTTATCAGGAAGCCAGTCATCAACTGGAGGCATTACTGGAGACGGCCGTGCAGAGGCGTTTGGTGGCAGACGTACCTGTTGGATCCTTCCTGAGTGGCGGGATTGACTCTTCGGTGATCAGCGCGTTGGCAAGCCGTCACCATCCCGATTTGCAGACTTTTTCAATCGGATATAAGGATGAGCCCTTCTTCGATGAGACGAACTACGCCAGGCTGGTGGCTTCTAAACTGGGCACACGACACACCGTATTCTCGCTCAGCAATGCAGACTTGTACCGGCACGTCGGTGACATACTCGACTACATCGATGAGCCCTTCGCAGACTCTTCGGCCATTGCCGTTTACATACTGAGCAAAGAAACGCGTAAGCACGCCACGGTGGCCCTGAGCGGCGACGGTGCAGATGAACTGGTATCGGGCTACCACAAGCATTCGGCCTGGCTACGGAGCATCCGGCCTGGATGGAAGGAGAAGGCAGTGGAGTCGGCATGGCCATTGCTCAGCCGGCTCCCGCAAAGCCGACACAGTTTCTTAGGAAACAAGATTCGCCAACTGAGTCGATTTGGAGCAGGTATGCGGATGCACCCCAGGGACCGGTATCAGGCCTGGGCGAGCTATGCCAATGAGGCACAGGTAAACGATTTACTGTTGGCGCCATGGAACGGACATCAGGAAGAGAATCCTGTTGATTCGTATCTGAACAACCTCGGTAACGGCGATGACTTCAACCGGTTTCTGCTCACTGACATGAAGTTGGTGCTGCCGAATGACATGCTGGTCAAGGTGGACTGGATGAGCATGGCAAATGCGTTGGAGGTAAGGACCCCGTTCCTGGATGTCGATGTAGTGAATTTTCTATTTACGCTTCCGGTTAGCTTCAAAATTGATGCCGGCATCCGCAAAAAAATTGTGCAGGATACGTTCCGGAGTTTGTTGCCACAGGAACTGTACAATCGACCCAAAAAGGGATTTGAAGTGCCATTGCTGAAATGGCTTCGGACAGAAATGAAATCCGTCATACTTGACGATTTGCTCAGTGCAGACTTCGTGAAAGAGCAGGGAATCTTCAATGCGGGGGCAATTGAAGCCCTCAAGCGACAGTTGTTCTCTGCGAATCCTGGTGACATTCACGCGCGCATCTGGGCCATTGTCGTATTCCAACACTGGTGGAAAAAGTACGGCCGGGCGTGAAACAGGCATTCGCTCCACCGGGTTATCATGCTATCTTTGATTGAATGAACCAAGCAGGCTCCTATTTCGACAATCTTGCCAACGTGCTTCTCTTTCTGGTAGGAGGCGCACTTTTCGTGACGATCGCATTGCTTGTTTCAAGATGGATCAGGCCTCACCGGCCTAACGCCGAAAAGAATGCACCCTACGAAAGTGGTGAGACACCGGTGGGTTCGCCCTGGCCTCAGTTTAACCTGCGGTTTTATGTGATCGCGATCCTCTTTATTCTCTTTGAAGTCGAAATTGTTCTGATTTTTCCCTGGGCAACCGCACTCGGTGACAAGGATCTCATGGCCACCTCGCAGGGGGAATGGGGTTGGTTTGCCCTTGCGGAGATGACATTGTTTGTACTTATTCTCGCCCTGGGTCTTGCTTATGCATGGGTGAATGGGCACCTCAACTGGTCCGCACCGCAGCCCCGCACGCCCCGGCACATGTCAGTTATTCCTGAAGAACGCTACCACCAAATCAATGAACGTCATGCAGGAAACAAAGCTCATTAATCCTCAGGCGCCCGGCGTGCTTCACAGTGAGTCGTTTGGTCATGGAGGGTTGATTGTTACTAAACTGGACGACTTGCTCAACTGGTCGCGACTGTCGTCCATGTTTCCCATGACTTTTGGCCTGGCTTGCTGTGCGATCGAGTTCATGAGTACAGGCTCCACTCCCTATGACATGGACCGTTTTGGCATGGCGCCCCGTTCCTCTCCCCGACAAGCTGATGTGATGATCATTGCCGGGACGGTGGTCTATAAGATGGCAGACCGCATCCGGCGGTTGTATGAGCAGATGGCAGAACCCCGCTATGTGATTTCCATGGGCTCTTGTGCCAATTGCGGTGGCCCCTATTGGCAACACGGGTATCACGTCGTAAAGGGCGTGGACAAAATTATTCCTGTTGATGTATACGTGCCAGGATGCCCGCCCAGACCTGAAGCGCTGATTGGAGGTATCCTGAAACTCCACGAGAAAATTTCGGGCGAAAGCATCCTGTCAAGACCATGAACTCTGAGCAGTTTCAGCAGCAGATTTTGCCGGTGATCCAGGCGTTCTCGCCAGAGCCCTTGTCTGTGAATTTTGAAAGCACGCCCGTCACCGTCTCACTGCCACCTGCCTTGCTTTTGCCTGTTGTGACAGAAATGAAGCGTCACCCGGAATTGTACATTGATCAACTCTCCTGTGTCACGGGCATTGACAATGGTGCTGCTGCTGGAACGATGGAAGTGATGTATCACTTTTACTCTATCGTCAATCACTTTTCATTGGCAGTGCGTGTGGAACTGCCCTACGCGGCCCTGGAAGTACCTACACTCACCAATCATTTCGGTGGAGCAAACTGGCTCGAGAGGGAAGTATATGACATGTTTGGTATTGTGTTCACGGGGCACCCGGACTTGCGAAGGATACTGATGCCCGCTGACTGGGAAGGATTTCCGTTGCGCAAGGATTACCGCGAACAAGAACGTTACCACGGGCTCGAGCTCCATCCGGATCCAAACGCATCTGCCACGTGAAGCAGCAATACCAGTTTCATCCTGATCACCTGCAGCGAAGCGAACCGAATCACTTCGATGTTTCCCGCTTGCGAAAGGAGGAGATGGTGATCAACCTGGGCCCGCAGCACCCTTCTACCCATGGCGTGCTCCGCCTGGAAGTGCTGCTGGATGGCGAAATCGTACGGGAGGTGGTGCCTCACATCGGCTATCTGCACCGGTGTTTTGAAAAGCACGCCGAAAAGTTGCCCTATAACCAGACCATTCCTTTTGTTGACCGCATGGACTATGTGGCAGCGATGAATGCGGAACACGCCTACGTGCTGGGTGTTGAAAAGATGCTCGGGCTCACGGGACAAATCCCGCGACGGGTGGAGTTCATCCGGGTGCTGGTTGCAGAATTGAACCGCATCGCTTCGCACCTGGTGGCTACGGGTGCCTATGGAATGGACCTTGGCGCGTTCACTCCTTTCTTCTGGATTATGCGCGACCGCGAGCACATTCTCCGCATGCTGGAATGGGCTTCGGGGGCCCGAATGCTGTATAACTACATGTGGATTGGCGGACTATTCTACGATCTGCCGGTTGGTTTTGAGGAGCGTTGCCTTGAATTTGTCACTTACTTCGAACCGAAACTGACTGAGTTGCGCCGGCTGCTGATCGAGAATAGAATTTTTGTTGATCGCACTGCCAACGTGGGAGTACTGGACCGTAATCTTGCGATCAACTACGGAGTTACGGGCCCGATGCTGCGGGCATCTGGCTTGCGTTTTGACTTGCGAAGAGTAGACGGATATTCTGTTTACCCTGAACTGGAATTTGAAATCCCCATCGGCGAAGGCCTGATGGGTACTACGGGAGATTGCTGGGATCGTGCCTGGGTACGTATCCGCGAAATGGAAGAATCATTGAAGATCATTCGTCAGTGTCTCTCAAGGCTCACCGGTGATCAGGTTCGCACCACGGAATTTGATCCACAAGCCATGGTGCCCAAAAAGATCAGACCCAAAGCACAAGACTGCTATGTGCGGGCAGAAAGTCCGAAGGGTGAACTTGGATTCTTCTTTCGGGCAGACGGCAAGTCGGATGTTCCGTTCCGGTGCAAGGCTCGCTCAGGCTGCTTTGCCAATTTATCGGTGCTGCCCGAGATAAGCCGGGGTGTGCTAATTGCTGATCTGATTGCCATAGTAGGTTCCATCGACATTGTGATGGGCGAGGTGGATCGGTAGCTATGGTCAACCGCGGATTCACTAACTTTATTCCATGCTTCCCATTCTTTCTGCATCTCAGATTCGCGAGGCAGACCGATATACCATAGCGCACGAACCTGTTTCCTCAATCGATCTCATGGAGCGTGCCAGCATGGCTGCATGCGGATGGCTATGTTCGCGGTTCAGCGCCAACTCCAAAATCGGTATCATCTGCGGCACGGGTAACAACGGCGGTGATGGATTGGGTATAGCCCGGCTGTTGCAAGCCCGCGGCTACGATGTGCGTGTTTGGGTTGTGCGCGGCAACACGCCCACTTCTGATTTTGAAAAGAACTACCAGCGGGTGGCTGACCGTGTGCCATTGACCGACATTGTAGAGAGCCAGGAGATGCCCTCATTTGCAGGCTGTGACGTCCTGGTTGATGCCCTGCTCGGCTCGGGCTTGTCCCGGCCACTGGAAGGACTATTTGCCGGTGTTGCCAAGAGATTCAATCAGATTAAATGTATCAAGGTAGCCATCGATATTCCTTCAGGTCTGCCGACAGACAGTATGGCGAGCGGACCTGTGATGCACTGCGACCATACACTCACCTTTCAATTGCCCAGGCTTTCCTTCATGTTCCCTGATGCTGCGCCTGCAGTGGGGGACTGGACAGTGCTCGACATTGGACTCGACATGGGCTTCATCGGCAAGCAGGAGACGGCTTATCATTACTTCACCCGGGAAGATGCTTCTGATCTTTTCAAAGCACGCGCAAGATTTGATCACAAGGGCAAATATGGACGCGCACTGGTCGTGGCAGGAAGTGAGGGAAAGATGGGTGCCGCCGTATTGGCAACACGTGCCTGCCTTCGCGCAGGTGCCGGGCTCACAACGACCTTAGTGCCAGGCACCGGTCTGAACATTCTGCAAACAGCGGCGCCTGAAGCTATGGCGATGGTTGCAGGTGAATCATACTGGACCAAAGTTCCTTCAGTGGAGCAGTTTGATGCAATCGGCTTGGGGCCTGGCATGGGTCAGGACCCGGCTACGGCTATTGCACTCGGCAAATTGCTGAACGACTACAGAAAGCCAGTAGTGCTTGATGCTGATGCGCTGAACATACTGGCATTGAACAGGCATTGGATGTCACTTATTCCTGAGGGTAGCATTCTGACGCCGCACCCGGGAGAGTTTGCGAGGTTGACAGACGAATGGCACAACGATGTGGAGCGACTGAACAGGCTCAGGGAATTGTCGAAGAGAACCCGGTCGGTGGTTGTTTTGAAAGGAGCACACACTGCGGTGGCCACCCCTGACGGGAGGGTTACATTCAACAGCACCGGGAATCCGGGCATGGCCAAAGGTGGAAGCGGCGATGCGCTCACGGGCATACTAACGGCTCTTCTGGCACAAGGGTATGAACACGTCGTCGCCGCACTACTCGGAGTGTGGTGGCATGGCGCTGCGGGTGACGTGGCTGTGAAGACTGCGGGTGAACACTCTATGTTGGCCACCGATCTGATAGAAGCCCTGGGCACTGTCACAGAAAACCTGAAATAAATATCTTCCTTCTTGTCCATTTTATGCTGTCCTGGTGGTCATAGCATAAATCTCAAAACCCTTTAACTACCAACTTATGAAAGAGTATGCATTGATCATGCGCCACGACGATGGCGCCAAGGTCGCTTCCCCGGAACAGATTCAGGCATGGATGAAGCAAACCATGGATTGGATTGGAGGCATTGCAGCAAAAAATCAATTTGTTTCCGGCACGGGCTTGCCATTCCAGGAGGCAAAGGTCGTACGTCATGACAAGAGTGTTGTGAATGGTCCGTTTGGCGGCCTGAAGGAAACCATCGGTGGATTTATTGTGGTGCGCGCTGCGTCATCCGACGAGGCCGCCGAATTTGCCAAGGGCTGCCCGGTCCTTCAGGGTGAAGGCAACAGCGTGGAGGTGCGGCTGATTGCCAGTGGTGATGGCGTACACTGAGTTGGGAGATGGACCAGGTGGATGTACCACATTTGTTCCGGTCTGAGTTCCGGCGAATTACTTCCTCGTTGTGCCGATACCACGGTATCGCACATTTGCAGTTGGCGGAAGATATTGCCAGTGAGACATTCCTCGCTGCCCTCGAAACCTGGCCCTACAGGGGCAAACCTGATAACCCAGCTGCCTGGCTACACCGGGTAGCACGAAACAAGGCGCTGAACTTGCTCAAACGAGCCGGCAGAGAGCAGCGAACTGATGAGGTGGTATTGGCAACCGACATGACCGACGAGGCGGCCTGGTCCACCGATGGTCTCCACGACAGCCAGTTGCGCATGATGTTTGCGCTTTCGCATCCTTCGCTTCCGGCAGAATCACAGGTGGGACTGGCGCTGCGCATTCTCTGTGGCTTTGGCATACAGGAAATTGCGAGCGCCTTCCTGGCCAGTGAGGAAACTATCAGCAAGCGGTTGTATCGGGCACGTGAAATTCTCCGCATCAAAGGTGTGCAAATGGAATTTCCTGAGACCACTCAAATCTCTCAAAGACTGGATGCAGTGCTCAACACGCTCTATTTGCTTTACAGTGAGGGATACTATTCAGAATGTCATGATACCGTATTGAGAGAAGATTTGTGCTTTGAAGCGATGCACCTGGTGCGGATGTTGATGGATTACCCACCTGCGAATACACCGGCAACGCGGTCGCTCTATGCACTGATGTGCTTCCACGCCTCCCGCTTTCGGGCGCGCAAACAGGTAACGGGTGAGCTTATTCTTTACAATGAACAGGATCGATCGCAATGGGACCATGCGCTAATTGCTGAAGGAAGTCACTATCTGCATCTGGCCTCGTCCGGCGACATATTGACCAGGTATCACGTGGAAGCCACCATCGCCTGGTGGCTTACGGTAGATGAATCAAACACCTCCAAGTGGCCTTCCATCCTGTCGTTGTATGAGCACCTTCAGCATTTTGGGACCTCCCCCATGGTGTTACTGAACCGCAACTATGCGTTGTACAAGGTCGAGGGAGCTGCGACAGCGATCAGCGAAACGGAAAAGTTAGGTTGGATGGGCAATCAGTTTTATCATGCGCTGCTTGCTGTCCTCTACGCACCGAGCGATCCGGTCAGATCACAGGAGCACTATCAGGAAACACTTAAACTCGTCAAGACCCGCGGGGACATTGACCTGATCCGAAAGAAGTTGACGTGAGGTCAGCTGTTGCCTGATTTCCGTCTTCTCCGGAGGAAAAACCAAAGCCCGCCACTGATCATGATAACAAATGGCCAGGCGGCAGCAATGCCGGTCATGAAAGCAAGGAGAGCACTCCAACCGCGGCCAAATGCGGACACGAGCTGCGAGAAGAAGCCATAGTCGGCCTGGAGTTCCTGGATGGTGGTAGCATTCATCGTTGAGTAGGCAACCTGGCTGGAAAGGTAGTTCAGCCGCCCTTCCATACTTTCAATTTCAGCGCGGACGTTGCCGATCTGCGTTTCGATAGCCAGTATCTCTTCCACCGTACGGGCCTGCTTAAGAATTTCGCGGTAGCGCGTCTCGAGTTCCTGCTTGGTCTTCAGTCGGGCGCCCAGATCCACGAATTGTTCAGTGACATCTTCGGTTGAAATATTCTTGCTCTCCACGCGTTCAGCAAGTCCCTCCAGTTTGAGCTGCAGGGAGTCGAACTTTGCGGCAGGAACCCGGATGGTATAGTCATACTGCAGGTGGGAAGCGCTGTTGTTCTGGCTCTCGTTGCTGATATAACCGTGGAGATTTTTGACGGTTTGTAAAATCTGCGTGCGGGTTTCTGCCACATCGTCGACAACAATCGAAATGCTGCCATTCTTTATGAGTTTGCGATCGATGGGCTGTGCCGCGGATGCCTCTGGAGCGGGCGGGAGTGCACGCTTCAGGTCCACGTCAAGCGATTCTTCGTCTGGCACCACCACATTTTCATTTTTGGTGTTGCACCCAAGGGCAAGGGCCACCAGCAGGAATCCAGTCAGGAAGGTTCTCATACAGAAAGGGGTTAGCTTATGTCAAGTAATGAAAAAGGGCGTGAAAAGTCACGCCCTTTCTTCAACGAGAAAATTCGTTGATTATTTTGATTCGGTGCTTTCTGTGGGTGCGCTTTCTGTTTTGGGCGCTTCTTCCTTCTTGTCTGGAATACTGTTGGTGAACTTCTCGTAAGTGGTAGGATTGGCAAAAGGGCGCTTTCCGATCAGCCGCTCCAAATCGCTCTGGAACAGAATCTCTTTCTCAAGCAACTCTTTGGAAATAACCTCCAGATGCTCACGGTGTTCATTCAGCAGCATCTTGGTTCGCTGGTAGCAGAAGTCAATCAGGCTCTTTACTTCTTTGTCAATACGTTCGGCAGTTGCGTCCGAATAAGGTTTCTGGAAATTGTATTCCGACTGCTTTGAGTCATAGAATGACAGGTTGCCAATCTCCTTGTTCATGCCATAGACAGTGACGATGCTATAGGCCATTTTGGTGATCCGCTCCAGGTCGCTGAGTGCGCCGGTGGAGATCTTGTTGAATACAATATCTTCAGCCACTCGTCCACCGAAAGTCATGCACATCTCATCGATGAGCTGGTCGGTCTGATAGAGGAACTGCTCTTTGGGCAGGTACTGGGCATAACCAAGCGCGGCGACGCCACGAGGCACGATGCTCACCTTCACGAGTGGATCGGCGTGTTCGAGGAACCAGCCGGCTACCGCGTGACCAGCTTCATGATAGGCGACGATCCGTTTTTCCTCAGGTGAAATAATTTTTGTTTTCTTCTCCAGTCCGCCGATCACACGGTCGATGGCGTCGTGGAAATCCTGCATTTCGACTTCCCTCTTGTCTTTACGGGCGGCGATCAATGCGGCTTCGTTACACACGTTGGCGATTTCGGCGCCTGCAAAGCCAGGCGTCTGCGCGGCGAGTTTTTTCGTGTCAACTTCCTTTGAAAGTTTGATGGGTTTGAGGTGAACGCGGAAGATTGCTTCGCGCCCGACGATATCGGGTTTGTCGATGCTGATCTGACGGTCAAAACGACCGGGCCGCATCAGTGCAGAATCCAATACATCGGGGCGGTTGGTGGCTGCGAGAATGATCACGCCGCTGTCGGTGGCAAAGCCGTCCATTTCAACGAGCAGCGAGTTGAGTGTGTTTTCGCGTTCGTCGTTGGCGCCGGGCATGGATCCACGGCCACGACTTCTACCGATGGCGTCAACCTCATCGATGAATACGATACAGGGGGCTTTTTCTTTGGCCTGTTTGAAGAGGTCACGCACACGGGCGGCACCCACACCGACAAACATCTCGACAAAGTCAGAACCCGACAGCGAGAAGAAGGGAACTGCCGCTTCACCAGCCACGGCTTTCGCGAGCAGTGTTTTACCTGTGCCGGGAGGGCCAACAAGCAGGGCGCCTTTGGGAATCTTTCCACCCAGTTTGGTGAACTTCGATGGATTCTTGAGGAACTCCACAATCTCCCGGATTTCTTCCTTGGCTTCATCCAGGCCGGCGACATCTTCAAAGGTGATCTTGACGCGATTTTCTGCATCAAAAAGTGCGGCCTTGGACTTGCCGATATTGAAGATCTGTCCTCCAGGGCCACCACCACCGGTCATGCGGCGCATCAGCATCCAGAAACCAAACAGCAGGAAGAACAAAAGTCCCCAACTGAACAGCTGACTTCCAAAATCATTTCGCGTTTCATATTCGAGATCTACGCCGCCATTCTTTTTGATCTGATCATACTTCTCGATGAACTTGTCGAGAGATCCTATTTTCATCCTGTAGTGCGGGCCGGCGGTAATGCCCATGCGATTCTTGCCCTCCAGTTCATTTCGGTAAGACGCATTCTTCAACGCCTCGGCATTCAAGGTGATCTCCACCATGTCCTGATTCTTGACCACTACGATCCGCTGGATATCCTGCCCCTTCACCATGTTCTCAAACCTGGTCGACTGAATCTCAATGGGCTCTCCGATCTGGCTCACCACGCTTACGCCCAGGATAACTGCTACCAGCGCCAGGATGACCCAAAGTTGGTAATTGCCTCTGGGAGGTTTGGGTAACATCTTGTTGTCTCTTCTCTCGTCTGCCATAAATGGGTCTGGCCTTCCGGCCATTTGTGCTATTATAAACTCGATTAACTGATTCTATCCGTGACTCTTTAACGCCGCGGCTACTATTTGGTTCGTTCTGGTACTAATCATTCTCAATTTCAGTGATTTCCGCATCTCCCCAGAGATTCTCGATGGCATAGTACTGCCGCCGGTCTTTTCTGAAGATGTGGGCCACCACGTTGATATAGTCGAGAAGCATCCACTCTTTATTGTTTTTGCCTTCGGTATGCCAGGGAGATTCCTTCATGGCCTTGGCTACCACCTCGTCGATAGAGTCGGCGATGGCGTCCAATTGCTTGTTCGAGTTGCCTGAACAAATCACAAAAAAGTCAGCGATAGCGTTTCTGGTATTGCGCAAATCCATGACGACAATGTCGGTAGCCTTCTTTTCCTGCATGCCTGCCACAATGGCTTTGCTGAGTTTTTCCGAATTGGTATCCTTCCTTCTTTTTGCCATTAACTATCTTGGGGTTTCTTGACTGCCCGAATCAACAAAAGTAAGGAAAAATAGCATGTTTAAGGCGCCTGAGTCTACGCTGTTTATGGGCAAAAGGATCGTATCCGTGGCCTCCTGTGATTCTACCAACCTGCTGGCGGCCGATTTGCTCAACTCCGGCGCCGTGGCAGATGGCATGCTCGTGATTACCGATGAACAACGGGCGGGCCGCGGCCAGCGGGGAAACACCTGGCAGGCACAGCCAGGCATGAACTTGACTTTTACACTTGTTCTCCATCCACTGCACCTCAAGGTGGTAGACCAGTTTTATCTCAGCATGGCAGTCGCATTAGGGGTGCGTGACTACCTGGCAGGCCGGCTCACGGGCTCATTTGTAAAGTGGCCCAACGACCTGATGGTAAATGACCGAAAGATCGGCGGGCTGCTGATTGAAAATCAAATTGCCGGCCAGCTCATCAAAAGCAGCCTGGTGGGCATCGGCCTCAACATCAATCAAAGAGACTTGGAGGGTCTTGCGGCGACGTCTCTGGCGAAGGTGAACAACAGGAACTATGATTTGCAGGCGGAACTTGGCGATCTATTACAGTCATTGGAGGCCCGCTGGCAACAACTTCAATCCAAGGAATACCAAACGCTGGCCGATCACTATACGCGCTTATTGTATGGGCACGGTGCGATTCACACTTTTCGCGCCGCTGACAAGTTGTTTCGGGGAACGATTTGTGGTGTTGACCGCGCCGGCCGGCTCCTGATTGATGATGGGGAAGAGATCCTTTGCTTCCAGACGAAGGAAGTCCGGTTCGCCAGCGAAGGCTACTGACCTGCCGGGCTTGTTCTCGGGGCAGTTTCTGAAGGCTCCTCCTCTTCGGGCAATTCCTCCCACTTCTCGGGCTCCTGATTGTGCAGATACTCCTGAAGCTTTTGCTCCACTTGCTTCAGTTTCAAACCGCGAAGGTACTTGCCGTTGCGCGCAAGGATCAGTCTTCCACTTTCTTCAGATACAAGCAGTACAAGGGTATCAGTCGTCTCGGACATGCCGATAGCCGACCGGTGGCGAAGCCCGAAATGTGGAGGTAAGTGGTCATTCTCACTGACAGGCAACACGCAACGGGCTGCCCTGATCTTGCCTTTGTGAACAATCACCGCACCATCGTGCAGGGGGCTGTTCTTGTTGAATATGGAAAGCAACAGACTCTTGTTGACTTCTGCATTCAGCAATACGCCTGTCTCCACGTAGAACTTGAGTTCGGTGTCACGGGAGAACACCATCAAAGCGCCGGTCTTGGTCGCCTTGAGATTTTTGCACGCCTCAATGACCTGATGAACATCGAAATCTTCGTGCAGCCGGCTCCGCCAGTTGGACAATGCGTTGAAGAGATTGTTGTCCCGGCTGAATTCAGTGCTTCTGCCAATCAACAAAAGGAATTTCCGGATCTCAGGCTGGAAAAGTATGATCATGGCCAGCACCCCCACGCCCATGAACTGACCGAGTATTGTCGCCAGCAATTCCATCTGGGCGGCTTTGACAATCAGGTACACGAGATAGAGGGACAGGATGCCAAGAAAAATTTTAACTGCGATGCTGCCGCGGACCAGTTTGTACACCTGGTACAGCAGCACAGCAACCAACCCGATGTCTATCAGGTCAATAAAACCGACGTCGAGAAAACCTATTTTGAAGGCATGAGACACAACCTAAAGTTAGCTATTTGTGGATTTCCTTGTTGACAGTTGCCGTAGGCGTATTGCGCAGATACTGATCAAACCACTTGATATAGCGATCAAATCTGTCTTTCTGGTATCCAGGCACAGTGATGCCGTGAAACTGGTTGGGGTAGATGATCAGATTCGTGGGTACACCCTGTACGCGCAAGGCTTGATACATTTGTTCACTGCCCACTGCCGGGACATTGAAGTCCTTTTCGCCGACCATGAACAGCGTTGGTGTTTTGATTCGGTCGGCCTTCAGGAACGGATATGAGAGTTTGAGATACTTGTCGAGATTTTTCCAGGGATAACCGATTTCATTTTCAAATTGTGTGATGTATTGGTCCACGCCAAACATGGACAGTTGCAGCGAACTACCAGCGCCACTGGCAGCGGCCTTGAATCGCTGGGGGTCGGTGGCGATCGAATAGTTTGTAAGAATGCCTCCATAACTCCAGCCTCCGATCCCCAACGCTGCGGGGTCGGCGATCCCTTGCTGCACAACATAATCAGAAGCGCCGATGATATCCATTACTTCTTTGTTTCCCCAGTCGCTGTAGATGGCCTTGCAGAAGGCCAGACCACGCCCACTGCTGCCGCGATAGTTGACTGCGACAACGGCATAGCCGCTGGCGGCGAGCATTTGTCTGGACAGGTCAAATCCATATTCATCCTGCGCAACTGGTCCGCCGTGGATAAAGAAGATGGTTGGCAGTTTCCTGGGTTCTGTAACTCCGGGCGGTAGAAAGAGCAGGTTGGAAACGAGCGTGCCGTCTTTGCTTCGCGATGTGAATCCCTTCACACTGCCCAGCGCCAATGGTTTCAGAAAATCATCGTGGTGATGGGTAATTTGCCTGAGGTTTCCGCTTTCCACGGCAAAAATTTCTGCCGGCAGGTGTGGCTCACTCACCATGGTTAACCAATGGCCGGCAGGGTGTTGTGACAGCGTCATGAAACTACGTTCTCCTTCATTGACGGTTCTCAGGTCGCCGGAAGTGATTTCAATTTCAGCGAGGTAGTCTTTTCGGTCGTCGCTCACGATGAGCGCAATATGCTTGCCGTCCGGCGCCCATTCCGGCGAGGAGACAGGTCGGTCGAGCAGCCTGGTGAGTTGACGTGGTGAGCCACCGGCAGCCTGGATGACGGTCAGAATGGGCTGATCGTACATCAGGAAGTTGTCGGCGGCGGTTGACTGTAAATAGGCAATGCGGGTGCCGTCCGGGCTCCAGCGCGGAGTATCATCGGAGCCCCCCCAGGTGGTGAGCTGGCGCATGGTACCCCGGACTTTTGCTTCGATGATGTAAATGTCGGTGTTGTCGTTACGGTCTGGCTCAGCGGTTCGGTTGCTCACAAAGGCTATCTGGGTACCATCCGGGCTCCACACCGGCCGCGTTTCATCATACTTTCCACGCGTGAGCGTGTCCAGCTTGCTGGTAGACACATCAAATAGGTACAAATGACTCTTCAGCGGCCGGATGTATCCTTCAACATCTCGCTTGAAATGCACCTGATCAATGACATACGGCAGTTTGGTCTTGTCTTTGAGTGAATCAGGCCGCTCCAGATCCTGAATGACCAGCGCAATCTGCTTTCCATCGGGCGACCAGGCATAGTCACTGATCTCGCCCTTGATGTTGGTGAGTTTGCGCGCTTCGCCACCACGCCGGTCCATTACCCAAATCTGACCGTGGCTGAGTCCTGTGCGCGAAGACATGAAGGACAGGTACTTCCCATCGGGACTGAAGCGGGGCATGCTTTCGCCATCTGGCGTATAGGTGAGTTGTACATGACTCTTGCCATCCCAGGATGACATCCACAGGTCGCTGATTCTTTTGTCTTTTGCCGAGTCCACAACTGACACAACATGGGCAATCCAGTTGCCATCAGGGGATATCCGAGGGTCGGCGACGCTTTTGAGGCGATACACATCCGAAGATTTCAGCGGGCGCTGGGATTGCGCCGCTGCCGGGACCAGGAATAGAAGGGAGACGAAAATCAAACTATGCTTCATGGGATACTTGTTTTTGTTGGAAGGGATGCAGGTGTTGCCAGAGCCGGATGCAGTCACACGCCTGCAAGACATCGTGAACACGGAGGATATTGGCACCTTTGCCCAGCGCGACCATATGGAGCGCTGTGGTACCGTTCAACGCCTGGGCAGCGGTCACCCCCAGTGTTTTCCAAATCATCGATTTGCGGGACAATCCTGCTACAACAGGACGGCCAAGCAACTGGAGTTCCTGCAGGTTTTTCAGCAGTTCGTAATTCTGATGGATGGTTTTGGCGAATCCAAACCCGGGATCTATCGCGATGTCCCGGATACCAAGCGACTGAAATCGCGCCAGCCGCTCATGAAAGTAAGCAATGATTTCTCCAATGAGATCGTCGTAGTGACTCTCTTGTTGCATGGATTGGGGTGTGCCGCGCATGTGCATGGCGAGATAAGGTACTTTGAGTGACGCTACTGTTTCAGCCATTCTCTCATCCAGCGTTCCGGCACTGATGTCATTCACCATGGACACACCCGCCTGCACAGCTGCTCGGGCCACACCGGACCTGAATGTGTCAACTGACAGGATGGCATCGGGGTACCTCTCAAGGACGGCCTCAATCGCGGGCATGACCCGACTGATTTCTTCTTCTTCTGCGATGTGCAATGCACCCGGTCTGGATGAATAGCCGCCAATGTCAATGATCGCGGCGCCTTCCTGCAACATCTTGCCCGCCTGTTCCTGAATCTGGTCTTTTCTGCCGTACAGATTACCGTCATAAAAACTGTCTGGTGTCACATTGAGAATACCCATGACAACAGGTTGCGACAAATCCAGGAGGCGCCCCTGCACCTGCAGTGAATAGTTGGTTGAAAATAATTTACTTTGCACGAATTATGATGCCAGTAAATACGGCCACCGAATATAGACAGGTAATTTCCACCTGCAAAGAACTGTTTGGTAAGAAAACCAGGGATTACGGCACTGCATGGCGCGTCTTGCGACTTCCTTCAATCACTGACCAGATTTTTATCAAGGCACAGCGCATTCGGAGTATCCAGGAAAAGGGAGTCCAGAAAGTCAACGATCCGGTGCGAGACGAATTTATCGGAATTATCAATTATTGCATCATTGCCCTCATACAGTCCGAACTTAACAAGAGCACCGAATTGGAACTCACATGGGAGCAGGTTGAGCCGCTGTATGATGATGCGGTCAACACTACTTTTGCCTTGCTGGAGAATAAGAACCATGACTATGGTGAAGCGTGGCGAGACATGCGGGTGAGTTCGATCACTGACATTATCCTGATGAAGTTACTGCGCGTGAAGCAGATCGAGAATAACGATGGAAAGACGGTGGCAAGCGAAGGTGTCAGGGCGAATTACCAGGACATGATTAACTACGCCGTATTCGCAATGATTTTATCGGCTGAATAAACAACCCATGAGTATAAAACGACTTGTTGATCCGATTGCCCGCTTTCTGGTGGGTGGATTATTGATCTTTTCGGGACTCATTAAACTCAATGACCCGGTAGGCACGGAAATCAAGATGGAAGAGTACTTTGAAGTGTTTACCGATGACTTTGGGTCATTGTTTCATTACTTTATTCCGTGGTCCATGGAGATTGGCTTCTTCATGATTGTACTCGAGATTGTGCTCGGTGTGGCCATCCTGGTGTACTACCGCATGCGGCTGACTACCTGGGTCTTGCTGCTCATGATGGTGTTCTTCACCTTTCTCACGTTCTATTCAGCTTATTTCAACAAGGTCACAGATTGTGGTTGCTTCGGTGATGCTATCAAGCTTACACCCTGGGAGTCCTTTTCCAAAGATGTGTTCCTGATGGTGTTTGTGCTGCATCTGTTCTGGTATCGAAGGCAGTATACTGCAGTGTTGCGGACGCGTAACGGACATGCCCTGGTGGCGGGCGTTACTGCGGTCTGCATATTCCTGGGTGTGTACGCCATCAGGCACCTTCCATTCCTTGATTTCAGACCCTACAAGGTTGGAAGCCATATTCCCGACCAGATGAAATCGCCTGCCCAGCCGATTATCGAATACACTTTTGAGAAAAATGGTGAGACGGTCACGTCTGAGAAATACCTGGACGCAGCGGATGGCTATACCTACCAGTCTTCAAGGGTATTGAATGAGGCTGAAATCAAGCCAAAAATTACTGACTACGCGGTGACCAGCGTCGATGGTGAGGATATTACCCAGACGACTTTCACGGGAAACAAGTTGCAGATCATCATGTATGACGTCAGGAAGGCCTCTGCGTCACGGGTAAACGATCTGAAGAAATTGACGGACGCGCTCGACGGGAAAGTGGAGATGCTGATTCTGACTTCATCTTCTGAAGAATTGGTGGACGGGTTCCGGCACGAACACCAGCTTGCCGTTCCTTATGCCTTTGCAGATGCTACAGTACTCAAAACTATTCTGCGGTCTAACCCCGGCATTGCCCTGTGGAGGGACGGCACAGTACTTGGTAACTGGCACTATAATGACATGCCCGATGCAACTGAGATCCTCGGGCTGCTGCAATGAAAATATTCCTGGTTGGCCTTCCCGGATCGGGCAAATCAACGCTGGGTCGGGCGCTTGCAGATTTGTTGCGCCTGCCCTTTGTTGACCTGGATGCTGTCATTGAAGGGGAAACCGGAAAGACGGTGCAGCTGATCTTCAGCGAAAAGGGAGAGGCTTATTTCCGCGACGTGGAAGCATCCACGTTGCGGAGAATCTCCGGGTCCCATCAGGCATTTGTAATGGCCACCGGCGGCGGAGCGCCCTGCTTCCACGACAACATGAAATATATCCTGCAGGAAGGTATCAGCATTTTCCTGGATGTGCCGGTAGATGAAATTCTGGAACGTCTTGAAGGTACAGACACAACCATGCGGCCTTTGTTCGGCGCGGTCTCTTCGCAGGAAATTCGCGCCCGACTTGAAAGGTTGTGGGAGCTGAGAAGACCTGTGTATCTGCAGGCTTCCATCACCGCCTCTGGAAATCAACTCAATGCCATGTCATTGGCTCAACGCCTTGAACATGAAAAGTTGTAACTTGTCTGTCTAACTTCTTTTAGTGTGCAATCCAACACAGCATTCAGGAATTCCATCGTGGCAGCACTTGGTGGTTTTCTCTTTGGTTTTGACACGGCCGTGATATCGGGTGTGGAAACCACCATTCAGGACTTGTGGTCACTGGATAAATTCAGTCATGGTTTTACGGTGGCCTCCGCCCTTATCGGTACGGTGATCGGTTCACTGATTGCGGGCTGGCCTGCAGAGAAATATGGCCGTCGCAGGGTCCTTCAGGCGATTGGCCTGCTTTATCTGGTCACATCGCTGGTGACGGCACTTACGCCCACTTGGTTGCCGTTCGTCATTTTCAGGTTTCTCGGTGGCGTTGGAGTGGGAGCGTCTTCTGTGGTTGGACCCATGTACATTTCTGAAATTGCACCTGCCCACAGAAGGGGTCGCCTGGTGGCGCTGTTTCAATTCAACGTCGTAAGCGGGATTTTGATCGCCTTTGTTTCCAATTACCTCCTGTTTGGCATCGGCGATGATGCATGGCGATGGATGTTGGGTGTACAAGCCATTCCATCAGCATTGTATTTTGCGCTGGTTTTCTTTGTACCCGAGAGCCCACGCTGGTTGATCCATCACGGTCGCAAGGAGGAAGCCGCCCGGGTGCTGGCTTCTGTTGGTGAACCAGATGTCAAGTCCGCTGTCAATAGCATCGAAGATTCGTTGAAAGGTGAGCGTTCTGCGGATGAAAAGTTGTTCTCCATGAAATTCAAGCTGCCGATCTTCTATGCAGTTGCTCTGGCCATGTTCAATCAATTGGCAGGTATCAACGCTGTCATGTACTATGCACCCAGAATTTTTGAAATGACAGGCTTGTCCAAAGATACAGCCCTGCTGCAATCGGTATCAATTGGTGTTACCAATATGGTGTTTACACTTATAGCGATTTCACTCATCGACCGTTTTGGAAGAAGGACTCTGCTGTTGATTGGCTCCGTGGGCCTCATCTTTTTTCTGGGAATGGTGGCGAGGGCGTTCTGGATACAGGATTTCGGTGGCTATGCAGTCATGGTCTACCTCGTAGGCTTCATTGGTTGTTTTGCATTTTCACAAGGCGCCATCATTTGGGTCTTCATTGCTGAGATTTTCCCCAACTCGGTTCGGTCCGGTGGACAGGCGCTGGGGAGTTCCACGCATTGGATCATGGCGGCGCTGATCACCTTCACCTTTCCGGTGTTTGCAGAAAGCTCTGGTAATGGTGGCGCCATCGCCTTCACCTTTTTTGCTGTCATGATGATTTTGCAGTTGGTCTTTGCCTGGAAGATTATGCCGGAGACAAAGGGCAAGTCATTGGAAGGTATACAACAATCCCTCGGAATTCACTGATCTATTTTTTATGAGGAAGCCAGAAATATCGAGCCGGTTATTTGTACAAAACCGCAAGCGGTTGGTGGAGTTGATGAAGGAAAACTCATTGGCAGTATTTAACTCCAATGACATCATGCCAACCAATGCAGACGGCACCATGCCGTTCCGCCAGAACAACGATCTCTTTTACCTGACAGGGATCAACCAGGAAGAGACCCAGCTGGTGATTTGCCCGGATTTTCCTGACAAGAAATTCAGGGAGGTGCTCTTTATCCGGGAGTCCAGTGAACTGCTGGAGAAGTGGGAGGGTCATAAACTTACCAGGGACGAGGCCCGTCAAATTTCAGGTGTCGAAACGGTGTTGTGGACTACCGATTTTCCTGGTCGATTCCATCACATGATGGCCATGGGTGGCGTCGAGCGCGTCTACCTTAACACCAATGAGCACTATCGTTCGGATGTGGTAGTGCAAACCCGCGATGCCAGATTCATTGAGTGGTGCCAGGCGAAGTATCCGCTCCATCGCTATGATCGCGTGGCCCCGCTCATGGCAGATCTGCGGATTGTCAAGCAGAAAGAAGAGTTGAAGCTCATTCAGGAGGCAATCGATATCACTGAACATGGATTTCGTCGGGTGCTGGGATTCGTGAAGCCCGGTGTGAAGGAGTATGAAATTGAGGCCGAGTACCTGCATGAGTTTGTCAGACGCGGATCAAGGGGCTTTGCTTACACCCCCATTATCGCATCTGGTGCCAACAATGTGGTGCTGCACTACATAGAGAACAGTCTCCCTTGCAAGGATGGTGACCTCATTTTGCTGGACGTTGCGGCAGAGTTTGCCAACTACAATGCAGATCTCACAAGAACTATTCCGGTTAACGGTCGCTACACGAAGCGGCAAAAGCAGGTGTACAAAGCGGTTTTGCGGGTGATGCGTGAGGCGATGAAGATGCTCGGACCATCCACCAATTTCTTTGATTATCAGAAGGAAGTGGAGAAGATCATGGAGTCAGAGTTAATAGGCCTTAAGTTGATCACTAAAGATGATGTACGCCGTCAATCTGCCGGCAACCCTGCGTTCAGAAAGTACTTCTATCACGGCACTTCGCATTTGTTAGGACTCGATGTGCACGATGTAGGTAACATGCACGGGAAAATGCCAGTCGGTTCCGTTTGGACCGTCGAGCCCGGCATCTATATCAAAGAAGAGGGTTTTGGCATCCGGATTGAAGACAACGTACTCATTACGCGCAAAGGTGTCGATGATTTGATGAAAGATATACCTGTAGAAGCGGACGAGATCGAGGAATTGATGAACGCAGGTAAATAGCAACAACTGACGGACCACCGTATGAAATTGAGAATGATTGTTGTTCTGGCCTTAGTTCTGAACGGAGCAGTGCTGCAAGCGCAGACCACACAGGAGCCTATCCACAAATCACGTGAATTTCTCCGTTGGAAATTTGAGCAGGGAGGGAAGGAATTGAAGTTCAACGAACTGTATCAGGTTCTTTCATCCAATTCGAACGCTGTCCGGGAGTTGAATGTGGCCAGCAATTACCACAAAGTAGGGTCCCTGTTTTCGCTGTTTGGCGGATTCATGCTCGGGTATGGTTTGGCCGATGCAATGTCCGGTCGGACGGTCAACTCTTCGGTTTTGATTGCTGGCGGCGCGGGATCGGTATTGGCCTACGCATTCAACAAGACTTATCAAAGACACGCTGCCCTGGCCGTTGATCTGTTCAACATGAAGCCGTCCACCAGTGCACGAATGACATCGGAAGTGCTTGTCGGCCCTGGTGGAGTATCACTCATCTTCAAGTTCCGATGAAAAGGCTGTCACTGATGGGCTTGTTGCTCATCGCCACCGGAGTAGTGGCCCATGAGTTTTGGCTCGAACCAACCCGTTTTCGCTACAAGAGTGGTGAAACGATGACAGTGGATTTCAGGGTAGGTGAGAATTTTGAGGGCGAATACTGGGACTTGACGAAGCACCGGGCGGTCTCTGTACTCATGCACTGGGGTAACACCGTCAAGGACCTGACCGCCAAAGTGCAACCCTCCAAAGGAAAAAACCTCTCTTACACTTTTGACCGGGAAGGAACGCACCTGCTTGTGATGCAGAGTGATGATGCCTATATCGAGCTCGAAGCACAAAAGTTCAATGCCTATCTGGAGGAGGATGGACTTACCAATGTTGCCGTAGAGCGGAAGCGAACCGGCCGCGAGTCAGAAGCAGGCCGCGAGTACTTTACCCGATACGCCAAGTTGCTGGTGCAGTCCGGCAACCGCACCGACAACACCTTTCGGAAGGAGGTGGGTCTGCCGATGGAAATTCTGATCGATCAGAATCCGTACACGACGAAGCCTGGTGATTACCTTACAGCACAGATCATGTTTGAGCACAAGCCTCTGGCAGGCGCCCTGGTGAAAGTTTGGGGACGCTATAAGCACACAACTTTTTTGCAAAACATCTACACGGAAGAAGATGGAACTGTGCGTTTCCCTGTGGGCGCCCCCGGCGTATGGATGATCAGCGCTGTTCACATGGTGGCGTCTGAAAGGGAGGGTGCCGACTGGCACAGTCACTGGGCCAGTATGGTGTTTGCTATCGATTCACCCACTGCCTCGGACAAATGAGCACACTTCACTCTTCCAATGCACCCAAACCTGTTGGTGCCTATCCGCACGCCAGACGTGCCGGCAATCTGCTATTTCTTTCCGGTGTAGGTCCCCGTCAACCGGGCACCAATGAAATTCCTGGACTCAAACTTGGCCCTGGCGGTGAAATCGAAAGCTATGACCTGGAGCAACAGGTGAGGGCCGTGATGGAAAATGTGAAGACCATTCTGACCGATGCAGGCGCGGGCTGGGAGCATCTGGTGGATGTTACAGTGTACCTCACCAACATGAAGCGGGACTTTGCTTTGTACAACAGGATCTACGCAGAGTATTTTCCGGACCCTCTGACGCAGCCCTGCCGGACCACGGTGGAAGTAGGGGCATTGCCGACACCTATAGCCATTGAATTGAAGTGCATAGCCTACCTGCCACTGACCGCAGACCAGCGGCCATAGAGTGTAAATCTGAAAACCATTCTTGAGGCATAGCCATCGTCAGAGCGCGCCTGATAGACATGCACTATACCGGTCTCAACAGACCATACCCCGCCCAAGGGCCACTCAACGGCTGTGTAGATCCGGTTCTGGTCAAAGAAATGAGGTGTGCTTCCCTGGTGTACCATCAGCTCATCGCTGAGTTTTAGAATGGCAGTTGATTGTTCTTTGATCCGATAGCTCAGCTGAGCACGAAGCCGTTCACGCACGGAGAAATTGTATCCATCGGACAGGACTACCCGATTGTTGCGTTGAATGAAACGTTCATCCACGCGCAGCCGCAATTGACCACTGAGTCGGCTGCCAAAGGGCTGCGTGAAGGAAATTTCCTGAAACAACCGACGCTCAGGCACTGCGAGTGTTGGCGCAATAGTTGAATTAGTCGTGATGGCAGAAGCGCCTGTTGCCCAGTCGAGGTACTTGTTCACGCGGTGATGAAGATGCACATGCATCAGAAAATTGGCCTGCAGATCCGGATTTGTCGAGCGACGTTCATCCAGTTCAAGATGAAGACTCCAACCGGATCTGAAATTGCATTGACCGTAGAAGCGGAACCAATACTGGCTTTGATGTATGACGTGGGGTTCAGTTGTCTGACCTGCAGTCTTCCAGGGAAGAAGCAAACATCCGGCGAATGCCGCAAGTGTCAGACTGAAAAGCTCTCTCCGCAACCGCACGTCCGCGAGGCATTGGGATTGATGAATTGAAACCCTTTGCCATTGAGTCCATCCGAAAAATCGAGTGTGGTCCCTAACAGGTAGAGCAGGCTTTTCTTGTCCACCAGAATACGAATCCCTTTGTCTTCAAAGACCTGGTCCGCAGGCTCGACCTTCGCGTCAAAACCCAGATCATACATGAGTCCGCTACAGCCTCCGCCTTTCACAGACACACGGATATGTTGATCGTCGCCACGACCTTCCTCACGTCGCAGCGAAATGATTCTTTCTTTGGCTTTGTCGGTAACGCTGATCATGATTAGTGATTTAACTGATGGGATTCAAAACCACGCTGAAGACAGTAATGGTTGTGCGATCCCTGCCGTAGTATAATTTTTCCAGTGCCTCCAGAATATTGCCAGCCCGGAAATAGGACGTATGCAGTTCGCTCGTATTGCGCGCTACCCATTGGATGGTGTAACTGTTTTCCTTTTCCTTGAAGTTCTGGACGTAGCTCCACATCTTCTTCAGCGCGTCAATCTTGTCGGCACCGGTCTCGCTGTGAAACAGGAATGACTGATTGTGCCTGGGGTTGATGGTGATAAGGTCCAGCTTCACCTTGCCTTCCAGCGCGCGATATTCAAAGACCAGGTCGCTGCCACGCAGACCCAGGTAGTCCTTGATGTCCTGCTGTATGCGGGCTGCCTCTACATGGATGTCAGTGGTTGCTTCAATCATGGTGCTGACCTTGTGCGTTCAAAAACCCTTAGATTAGCTGAAAAGTTCTCTGGTTTGGCAAAATTAGTAAAGTGTGACCTAATAACCGTGCGATGAAACGATTGGAGCATATCGGCATAGCCGTTAGAAATCTGGAACAATCCTCGAGGCTGTTCACCAAATTACTGGGGCAGGAGCCTTACAAGACCGAGGAAGTGGAGTCCGAGGGCGTAAAGACATCGTTTTTCATGGTCGGCGATGTGAAGATTGAATTGCTCGAAGGCACAAGGTCAGATTCCGCCATTGCCCGCTTTGTGGAAAGTCGCGGAGAAGGGCTGCACCACCTTGCATTTCACACCGATGATATTCCTGCCGCAAAGAGCCGCCTCGAGCCGGAAGGTTTCGTTTTTACGCGGGAAAAGCCGTTTGATGGCGCCGACAACAAGCAGGTTATTTTCATTCATCCCAAAACCGCCAACGGCGTACTGGTTGAGCTCTGTCAGGACCGCGCATGAATTCATTCCTGCAAGAAGTTGCGAATCGCCTGGCAGAGTCAGGAGTTGCAACGGAGAATCTGACTGTTGTGTTTCCGAACCGCCGGGCGGCCATCTACTTTCAACAATACCTTGGCAAGGCGTTGAAGAACCCCGCCTGGTCACCACACCTCCTCACCATTGAAGAGTTTTTCAGGTCGAAACATGCAGCCGTTCAGCCCGACAAACTTGAGTTGCTTGCTATCCTCCATCGCGTGCATGGGGAGGTGATGGAACAAAGTGAACCCTTCGACCGCTTCTATTTCTGGGGCGACATGTTGCTCCGCGATTTTGATGAAGTTGACAAATATCTCGTGAACGCACCGTTGCTCTTCCGCGACCTGAGTCACCTGAAGGAGCTCGACGAATCATTCGACTATCTTACCGAAGACCAGCGAAAATTTCTGATGGAATTCTGGTCCGGATTTCGCGACCACTTGTCGGGAAGCAAGGAATCGTTCCTTCGGGTCTGGCGCCGACTCCCTGAAGTGTACAGACGATTTGTAGCATACCTCACCGAACATGGACTTGCCTACGAAGGTATGATCCACCGGGCTGTGGCAGAGAAAATACGCCAGCTGCCGGGGCCGGAAAATAACGCCTTCAGGAATTTTCACTTTGTTGGCTTCAATGCTCTGACCACCGCCGAAGAAGTGGTGTTGGCGTATCATGTCTCCGCCGGCGCATCGGTGTGGTGGGATGAAGATGCCTATTATGTGGGGCAAGCTACCCAGGAGGCTGGTGATTTTCTCCGCAGTTATCGCCAGCATCCCATCCTGGGCAAGACGTTTTCGGCTGACCCACCCGCCTTGTTACTTGAAATGAGACCGGGGCACACAATCGCCGGCCCCAGGGTTACGATGACGGGCGTACCACAGCGGGTTGGTCAGGCGCGATTGGTAGGCGAAAGACTTTCTGAGGCGACTGACAAGGAGCCCGTTGATGAGCGAACAGTGATTGTGATTCCTGACGAATCCATGCTGATGCCGGTGTTGCATTCGCTCAGCCCGGCTATCCCGTCATTCAACGTCACCATGGGCTATCCGTTGCAGCACACACCTTTGTACCACCTGCTGGACTTGTGCATTGAATTGCAGTGGCAACGCAAGGGAGATTGGTTCAGTCACGCCCAGGTTGTTCCTCTGCTCAACCACGCTTACATGGCTGCCTTTGCCGGAGAGCAGTCCCGTCACCTTTCGCGATTGATCGTGAAAGAGAACCGTGTGCTCGTGCCTCCGGAATTTTTTGTTGGCACCGAGCCGCTGATGATGTTGATTTTCCGGCATGTACCAGCAGCCAGGGCTTGTGAGTACCTGCTTCAGGTCGTGGAGTATCTGGGAGCCAGTTTCGAGACTGGTGCCGGACTCGACCGTGAATATGCCTACCATTTTCACCGGCAGCTAGCAAGATTGCAGGAAGTGCTTGCTCCGCTGCCACCGACGGGCGACGAGCGCAGTCAATGGCATGGCTTTGCCAGAATGTTCCGGCAGTTGATGCTTGCCCAGAAGATTCCTTTCTCCGGCGAACCGGTTCGGGGTCTGCAGATCATGGGTGTGCTGGAAACCCGCAACCTGGATTTTGAGCACGTGCACATCCTGGGCCTGAATGAAGGAATCTGGCCTGCCGCCCCACGCCGGGGATCGTACATTCCACACAGCATCCGCAAGGCTTATGCGTTGCCAACCTTCGAACACCAGGACGCCATGTATGCCTATTTGTTCTACAGGCTTCTTCAGCGCGCAACCACAGTCGATCTCTATTATAACACCGAGCCCGACCAGATTGGCGATGGTGAAATGAGCAGATACCTTCAGCAACTTTTGTATGAATCCGGCCTGACGCTTGAACGAAAGATTCTGCATCAACCCGTGCTCGTGGACGTGGCCGCACCCATCACCGTGCAAAAGACACAGGCCGTTCTGGAGCAATTGTCCAGGTACTGTCAGACTGGCGAGCAACTGCTTTCACCATCAGCACTGAACGATTACAAGACGTGTGGACTCCGGTTTTACCTGAAATATCTGGCGGGCTTGCGCATGCCTGATGAAGTGGAGGATGACCTGGATGCGCGTGTGGCCGGGAATATCATTCACTACGCGTTACAGTTGATCTATCAGGATGCAATGGACAACCACCAGCGATGGGTAACACCAGACTGGCTGCGAACTATGAGGAAAGACCCCCACCGCTGGCTGGATCAGGCCTTTCGAAAACACTTTGGACTACGACCAGAAGAGTCTGTGGCCTATGAAGGCGAAAGGCTTGTGGTGCGTGAGATTGCCAAAGAGATCGTGGACCGGATACTCCATCTGGATGAAGCCTATGCGCCCTTCGAATTGATCTCCATTGAAGACCGTCACACGATCACTTTGCCAGTAGGTGCCCATGTTGTCAATCTTGGCGGACGTGTTGACCGAATCGACAAGAAGGACAACAGCATACGTATCATAGACTACAAAACAGGCGGCGACAAGTCCGAGTTTGCAGGTGTAGCGTCCCTGTTTGAAGACCCGGCCAAAGCCAACAAGGCGGCCTTTCAGACCTTGTTCTATGCCTGGTTGTGCGCCGGCAAATGGGATCAGTCTGTGGCAATTGTGCCGGGCCTATTTGGGCGTCTGGAGATTTTCGAAGAACCGTATGAGTTTGGCCTGACAGACAAATCAGCTGACAAGGCCGTAGTCAAAGATGCCCGGCCTTTGCTTGCTGAATATGGTAAGCGGTTAACTGATCTGGTGAGTCAGCTATTTGATCCTGCCTTGCCTTTTGTTCAAACCGACGAAATTGAGTCCTGTGACCGATGCGACTTTAAGGGCATTTGCCGCCGTTAGGTTCATGAACCCATTTACCGGGCTTTGCATTTTTCAAATAAAAATTATTTTTGCACCCGCTCAGCCATGTGAGGGTCTGCGACAGGTGCTCGTGAAATTCCCGGCATGTGCCCATGTTGGGCTTCGTCTACCTGCACCGTCGGCCTTCCGGCTCATGTACAACAAACACTATGGATATTAGAATAGAGAACCTGTCCAAACGATATGGTCCACAACGCGCCGTGGATAACATATCTTTCGAAGTGAAGACCGGGGAGATTCTCGGTTTCCTGGGCCCCAACGGGGCAGGAAAGACAACCACCATGAAAATGATCACCGGCTATCTCTCTGTAGCCGAAGGTGATATTGTCATTGGCGGAAAGTCGGTGAAGACTGCCGGAGATGAACTGAAGCAGCATATCGGTTACCTCCAGGAGAACAACCCCTTGTATCTGGAGATGCCGGTTATCAGTTACCTGCGCTTCTGCGCTGCGCTTCAGGGCGTTGAGGCGGGCCGTATCGACGAACAGGTACGGAAGATGATCGCCCGCTGCGGACTGAATGCTGAAAAGCACAAGAAGATTGTGGAGCTGTCAAAAGGCTACCGTCAGCGAGTGGGTCTCGCACAGGCACTCATTCATGACCCTGCCATACTCGTTCTCGATGAACCCACCACCGGACTTGATCCGAACCAGATTGTGGAGATCAGGAAACTCATTCGTGAAATAGGGAGGGAAAAAACCGTGATTCTCAGCACGCACATTCTCCCTGAAGTGGAGGCCACCTGCGACCGCATCCTGATCATCAACAAGGGAAAGATTGTGGCCGATGGAACGGCTGACACACTAAGGAAGCAGGCGGCCGGAAGTGAGTTGCTGAAAGTGAGGATTGAGGATGCCCCTGTCCAGACGGTCGTTGATACGATTCGCGCTCTGGCGACGGTCGAGCGGGTGGATATTCTTGACGTATCCAGCAACCGGCTGGAAGTACAAAGCCGACCCGGACAAACGAGTACCCGGGAGATCTTCCGTTTGTGCGTCAGCAAAAACTGGGTGCTCACAGAACTCACTCCGCTGGAGACCCGGCTGGAGGATGTATTTAGAAACGTAACACTGAACTGAGTATGCGCGCTGTTTGGATTATAACCCTTCGCGAAATGCAGTCGTTTTTTGACTCGCTGATCGCCTACATTCTGCTCGCCCTCTTTCTGGGGTTCAGCGGATTTTTTACCTGGATGTTTGGCTCAGACATTTTTCTTGTCGGGCAAGCTTCGCTCCGGAGCTTCTTCAATATTGCGTATTGGACATTGTTCTTTTTCGCCCCGGCGCTCACAATGCGATTACTCGCAGAGGAACGCAAAACCGGCACTATTGAGTGGTTGTTGACAAAACCCGTCACGGACCGTCAGGTGGTGCTAGGCAAATTCTTTGCTGCCCTTGGCCTGATTGTGGTGGCCCTGCTGTTTACGCTGCCTTATGTAATCACACTGGCAAACATCGGCAACCTGGATCAGGGGGAAGTACTGTGCGGTTACCTGGGTCTCATCCTGATCAGTGGCTCCTACATCAGTATTGGACTCTATGCCAGCAGCATCACCAATAACCAGATTGTTGCCTTCCTCAGTGCATTGTTTATCGGCTTGTTCTTTCACATCATCTTCGGTGTGATGGGTGACAACTTCCCAGGATTGCTCGGTGAGATCTTCAGCACGCTGAGCCTGTCAGCGCATTTTGAGAGCATTTCTCGCGGCATCATCGACACCCGAGACATCCTTTATTTTCTGTCTATCATCGTCACCGGACTTCTGCTCTCAGAAGTATCGCTGACCAAACGCAACCTCAACTGATCATGTCACAGAAGCTATACCTCAGCGCAGGATTGGTGATCCTGATCATCGTGGCAGTGAACCTGGTGGGCCACGAATTTCACCTGCGACTTGATTTTACAGAAGACCAGGAATATACCCTCAGCGACGCCACAGGCAATATCCTGGAAGAACTGGAGGACCCTGTCACAGTCAAAGCCTATTTCTCGCAGAACATGCCCCCGGACATCGCCCGTACCCGGCAGGATTTCCAGGAGATGTTGATAGAGTATGCCAATCGCTCGGACGGAAAGGTTGTCTACGAATTCATCAATCCCAATGCCAGTGATGCCGACGAGAAGGAAGCCATCAACAATGGTGTACAGCCGGTGATGATCAACGTGCGCGAGAAAGACCAGATGAAGCAGCAGAAAGCATTTCTTGGCGCTGTACTCACTTATGATGGCAAACAGGAAGTTATTCCTTTTGTGCATCCTGGTGCAGCGATGGAGTACGCTCTCTCCACAGCCATCAAGAAACTTTCTGTCAAGGAAAGGCCTTTGATCGGCTTCCTCTCAGGCCACGGGGAAGCTCCGCTCGATGAATTGATCGAGGCAAGAGAAGCACTCAGCGTGCTTTACACAACCCAGGAAGTCAGATTGTCTGACACCACGGATATTCCACCGGCAGTTAAGACGCTCGTGATCGTACGCCCCACGGACAGCATCCCTGCTTCACATCTCGCCCGGCTGGACGCATTTATGGCGCGCGGTGGCAACGTGGTTGTGGCCATCAATCGGGTGGACGGCAATCTTCAAAATGCAACCGGATCGGCCATCGCCACTGGCATGGAAAAATGGCTTGCCACCAAAGGGTTGGAAGTGCAGGATGACTTTGTAGTGGACGCCAAATGCGCCGCCATCACTGTGCAGCAGCAGATGGCCTTTGGGATGATGCAGCAACAATTGCAATTCCCTTATCTCCCTGTGATCGCATCCTTCTCAGGCCACCCGATCGCGAAGGGCCTCGAAGCTGTGGTGATGCAGTTTGCCAGCACCATTCGCTTTGTCGGCGATACCAGCAAGCGCTTCACACCTCTCGCATTCACCTCTGGCCAGTCCAACGCACTGAAGGCACCACAGTATTTTGATATACAAAAGCAGTGGACGGAAGCAGACTTCCCCCAGCAGCAACTGGTGGTTGCCGCGCTGGTCGAAGGGAAATTTTCAGGTAACACCCGCGCCGGACTCGTGGTTGTGGGCGATGGTGACTTTCCGATTAACGGCCCCCAGCAACAAGCGCGCCGGCTGCAACCGGATAACGTACACCTGCTGGTAAACTCAGTTGACTACCTTTCAGATGATACCGGATTGATTGATCTGCGGACCAAAGGCGCCACCGCCCGCCCCATTCATCAGTTGGAAGACGGAACCAAGACACTGCTCAAGTATACCAATTTCCTGTTGCCGGTGCTGCTGGCGGTGGGCTATGGTGTGTACCGCGCACAGCGAAACAAGATGAAACGTTACAAATGGATGAGCGAGAACTATGAAGAAGCTTAATAACAAGATTCTGATTGCAGTCCTCCTTGCACTGGTTGGGCTGTTTGCTGCCTCCAGATTCTTTCGGAGCGGGCGACTGGAGACAAACTTGCCTGCAGAACTGATGGCAGTTGATACTTCTGCGGTCACCGAGATCCTGGTATATCCCAACGCCGAAAAAAACCAGGAAGTGAAACTCGTTCGCAATGGCGGTCAGTGGCTGGTAAAGATGGGAGACCGGTCCTCTGCTGTGGAGAAAGGTTCGGTCAGTGGCGCCATCGGTTACTTTACCCATCTCAAGCCCATGCGACTCATTACACGCAATCAATCACGCTGGAACGAATTCAGTGTGGGTGATACCAGTACGCGCGTAAAATTCATGAAGGGGGCAGATGTGCTGGCAGATGTGCGCATCGGAAGAATCGGCTTCAACCAACAGCCGGGACAGCAGCAATTTAACCCGGGCGGAATATTTACTCATGTCCGCCTGTCGGATGACAAGGCCGTGTACGCAGTGGAAGGATTTCTGGAGTCGGCTTTCAATCGTCCGTACAATGACTGGCGCGACAAAGCACTTTTACGCCTGAGCGCCTCCCAGGTTACGAGGATTTCGTTTCGTTACCCTGCTGACTCCAGCTTTGTCCTGGAGAAGCGTGAGAAGAAGTGGTGGCTGGGATCGCAACAGGCAGACTCGACGAAGGTGAAGAGTTTCCTCTCCGGCCTCGAATACAAGAATGCTTCAGAGTTTGCAGAGGACTTCAAACCCAATGGCGAAGCTACTGCACGTTTGGAATTGACTGGCCCGGGAGGTGCGATCGGTATCCTGGAGGCCTGGAAGCGCGAGGCGGATTGGGTCATAAGGTCCACTCAGCAACCTGACGTTCTTTTTGGCTCCAGGGGCATAGGCTTTGAACAACTCATGCAAGGGAAGAAGAAGTTTCTTCAATCCCGGTAACGGCAGATCGCAATGATTGCGAAGGAGGAGCCGGCGCTCCTCCTTTCATTTTTCATGGACTCTGCTATAAGTCAATGACACCAGGCCGCTGCTGTATGCCTTCTGATCTGTAAGAGTCAGTGCCCTTGGGTGTCCTTCAGCTGGAAAGAGCTTCATGCCACCTCCCAGCAGAATGGGATGAACTGAAAGCCAGTACCTGTCAACCAGGTCCAGTTCTATACACTGCGCAATCAGATCCCCGCCACCAAAGAGCCAGAGGTTTCTATTGATTGTGCGAAGCAACTCCCGAATCACACTGACCAGGTCGCCACTGACAAAGTGTATCCCTTTCGCTGGTTCCAAAGACGCATTTCTGCTGAAGACGTAAATGGGTTTGTCCGGCCACGGATTGCCGCCGAGTTGCATCATCTGTTCAAAGGATTTCCTTCCCATGACAATGCCCCCGATGTCATCGATGAAAGAAGCCATGCCATAGTCCTGATCCGTAAAGCACCAGTCAATTGCACCTCCGGGTCCTTCGATGTAGCCATCGAGGCTCACTGCAACACCGAGCACTACTTTAGCCATATGGTTATTCTTTTTCCAGAAGTGCCTTGAGTGATGCCATCACAGCATTCCAATTGGTTACCGAGTGGGCAGCCGCTTCTTCGCTCCGGATATTGTCCATTTCAACTTCCCACGTTGATTTCCGCTCGTTCCCACTGACAAAGTAGGTAATCGTCATGTAATTTTCCGGGATATCGGCTTCGCCGGTGAATGATGACCAGTGAGTATAGCGCAGCATTCTTTCTTTCTGGATGTCCAGAATGATGCCTTTGTCTTCATAGCTTTTGCCTTCCCACTCACCACGGAAATAGAGCGGGCTCCCCTTTTTCCAGTCGGAGACTGCGTTCGTGCCCCAGAAGTATTGACGGATGATTTCCGGGTTGATCAGTGCATCCCACAGTTGAGAAACAGGGGCATTCAAATTGATTGTTGCCTTTGCTTGAAATCGCTTGTTCATGATATCGGGAGTTTTGGGTTATGATTCTTTGTGTGCAAGTCTGCCCATCGCAATGGCCACTATAGGGATCGATAAATAGCGAAGTCCGATGGCTGAGAAATAGTCGGTGAGCGGCATGTGAGACATTGGAATCAGAACGAGCAGATCAAGGGCCAGGTTAATTGCAAGCCATGTGATTCCGGTAAGCCATCCTTCCCTGTAGGCCTGGTCGACTGCTCGCAGATGTCGTACCAGCAACCAACTGCCTGACAGGATACTCACGACAACCATAACGGACTTGAAAAGATCAAGTGAAACGACCAGCGTTCTGTTCTGGTCATAAAACGCGAATGATACCACCATGGGGATCAGCCACAGCACCACCCCAAAAATCCACCGACGCAAGAGTGTGTTTTTCATAATGTGTTGTTTTTTACGCCTGTTCTTCGATTTCCAGACCCATTGGCCATGACGCAAAGCTCCTTCCAGGTTATGACAGCCCTATGTCAGCAGCCGTTTGCCGGCCCGGAATATCTATTCCTTTGACCGCTGGGCACTATTTGTTTGGGAATCACGGCCGGGATGAGGAAATTCATACACTTAACCCTTAAAACCTATGGACCTCAGTTCCCTACGCCGGCGTTTGCCGGTGGCAGCAGTGGTGGTAACCCTGTTGTCCTTTTTCAGTTGGGCAGGCGTTGCCCAAAAATTGGAGTCGTCCCATATCGATCAGATGAAGTTCCGCCACATTGGCCCTGTAGGCAATCGCCTGGTGTCTGTGGTCGGCATTCCGGGCAACCACCTGGTGTACTACGGTGGCGCAGCTTCCGGTGGTGTATGGAAGACGGAAGATGGCGGGATTGTCTGGAAGCCCGTTTTTGACAAGCAGCCAGTCCACTCCATTGGAGCGCTGGACGTCGCGCTGTCAGATCCTCAGATTGTGTGGGCCGGGACCGGTGAGGCATTCATCCGCTCCAACGTTTCGGTCGGCAGCGGCGTGTGGAAATCTACCGATGGTGGCTCCAACTGGCAGCACATGGGTCTTGACAATACATTCAGGATCAGCCGTGTGATTATTCATCCGCAAAACCCCGATGTAGTCTATGTGGCCTCACTGGGCCATGCGTATGGCACACAGAAGGAGCGCGGGATATTCAGAACAACCGATGGTGGCAAGACGTGGTCACATGTCCTGTTTGTGAATGATAGTACTGGTTCATCGGATTTGCTCATGGATCCTAACAATCCGCGGATTCTTTTTGCAGGCATGTGGCAACTTGACATAAAGACCTGGGGTCGCAAGAGCGGCGGCAAGGGAAGTGGCATCTATGTTTCACGCGATGGTGGCGACACCTGGAAGCGTTTGACTGGCAAAGGTCTTCCGACCCAGCCGGTGGGCAAGATCTCGCTGACCATGTCGAAGTCAAATTCCAAAATCGTCTATGCCTTGATTGAAACTGCGGACGGTGTTCCGCAGAATGGGGCAAAGTCTGCAGAAAGTGGTGAGCTTTGGCGCTCGGAAGATGGGGGAGAATCCTGGGCCTGCGTAAGCCATAACCTGGATCTTACAGGCCGGGGTGCCTATTACACCCGCACAAGGGCCAACACACAGGACGCTGATGAACTGTATTTCATGGCCGCCTCGTTCAGCTATTCAACCAACGGCGGCCGCAGCACGGTTGCAACTCAGGGCCAGATGACACCCAACTGGGACCACCACGACATGTGGATTGACCCTACCGACGGTGACCACATGGCGGTGGCAGGTGACGGTGGAATAGCCATCTCCTACAACCACGGTAAGTCCTGGCATCGCAGCCAGCTTCCTGTTGCGCAGTTATATCACGTGACAACCGACAACAGCATTCCCTACAATGTGTACACCAACCGGCAG
>JAIBBB010000050.1 GCA_019694905.1 Cyclobacteriaceae bacterium | reverse complement strand
CGTGGGCAATCCTGTCCTCGACGTGAACGGCGCTGACACAAAACACATCACGCAGTTTCCGCAAACGATGAAACTGGCTGGTGGCTTGTTGCAATTTTCCTATCGCGGCGCCACGCCGGCATATGTCAGTGCATGGCAGGAGCGGTGGGTGGCTCAGCCGGCACCGGTGGACAAGGACTTCAAGGTGACGACCGCGTTCAGCGCTGCGCACCTCACCGCCGGCAAGCCGGTGGATTTGAAGGTACAAGTGGAGGTCCTGCGCGACGCAGAGTACGTGATGGTGGAGGTGCCGATACCGTCGGGCTGCATGTATGAGTCGAAGCCGCAAGCAGGAGTGGGCGAGTCCCATCGCGAGTACGCGTATGAAAAGGCGAACATTTATTGCAAGCAACTGAAGCGTGGACACTACACGTTTACCATACCACTGCTGGCCCGTTTTGCCGGCAATTACACGCTGAACCCTGCACTGGTGGAGTGTATGTATTTCCCCACAATATTTGGCCGTGAGGGTCAGAAGCGGGTTGTGATTGGAAGGAAGTAGGCAACTGCCAGAGAGAAATGCTCCAATTGCTCCGGCCCCCTATTTCGATCAATACAAAATGGTGGTCTATAGAACAATCATTTTCCTTGCGGGTTTTTCGGGTTGGTCTATGCCACTTACGGCATGCTAGTCAAATGAACAACGTTAAAATGACAGAGCCCCGACCGGGGCCCTGTCCACCTCAACCCGCCATTCACTTCCAACTCAGTTTTTTGAGACGCGCCTGCTCCCGGACAGCCCGAAGCATGGCTGCATCCAGCTGCCCGCCGGCGGCATCGGCAGGCATGTGCTCGGCAATGTATGCCTGGCGCTGCTGATTCAGTGTCTGTATTTCTTGCTGGATCCGTTTGCGTTCGGCAGCCTTCTGCTGTACATAGACCTTACGCTTCTCCACTGTCATGCCCTTCATTTCCTGCGGCAGTTCTTCCTCTCGCACCTTGTCCACAATCTTCTCATCGTCCCTCGCGGCATCTACCAGATCCCAGCTCGAGTTTTTGTAGGCGTGTGAACTCTTCGACACGGCGCGGTCTACCTTGTTGGCGCGGCTGTAGTTGGCAGCATTCTGATCCTGCAACTGCTGCTGTTCTTTCCGTGATTCCCCGGAGGCACCGTAGTAGATATAGGTATTGTTAAGTTGGTCATTGAGTTGTGAAATGCGATCGTCGAAAGGAGTCGGCACATACACCGTCTTGCGATCCTGCTCGATGCTCATGTAAGTGCCACCACCGAGGTCTGCACCACGCTTCCACTCGCCGTTGATACCCTCGTCGAAGTTGCCACAAAAGATGGTGTTCACCACGACGCCCTTTTCTTTGGCAAGCGCGCAGGATTGCTGGTAACCGATCCTCCCCTGGGTGAAGGGTTCATTGCCGGCGATAAAGATCAGTTTCAGATCGGCACTCGACGCAGACCAGGCAAGTTGATTGAGTGAAGTCCGAATTACTTGTCCACAGAACTCGTTGCCACCATTTGTGCGCAATGCAAACAATTTTTCAGAAATCAAGTCCAGATCGGTGGTTAGCCCCACTACCTGGCGGATGTAACCTTCTGAAGACGGGAGACCGTCATTTCCATATTCGTACAGCGAGATGAGAATGTTGGGGTGTGATCCGTCTTCACATCTGGATGCTGACAGTTCGTTGACGATCTTCCACAGTTGGGATTTTGCCTGATCGATCAGACCATCCATACTGTTGCTGGTGTCCAGCAGCAGTGCCAGCATGATCGACTGACCTTTTTCTGGCTTGGGTGTTGTTCCGTCAACCCGAAGCGGTTGACTTTGTGCGGTAAGAAAGGTACACGCCAGACTGACTGTCAGTACGGCGCGGATGGCGAAATGTAAAGGATTCATGAGTGTGGGTTTTTATCAGTTTTACGTCGCGGGGAGCCCTGGGGGTATCACAACTCCGTGTGTGCGGCACCGGACTGGGTGAAACTGCCACCTCACCGGGTGAACGCATCATTGTATCCTTCCTTTGCGCGAACGCGTTTCAGATTATGTGCTAACTTTCACCGATTCACAGTTTATGCGGTCACAACTTGGATATTGTCTGGCCATTTTTGCACTTCTTTCGGCACTCAATGTCGTGGGCCAGGATGAAAACCGCAGAGACAAATACAAGAGCCGCAAGTTGTCTTCCTACCAGCGTGCAGCACCGCTGCTGGACGATGCTGAAGCGCAGAAGACAGCTGATCCTTCTGCGGCTCTTTCCAAAGTCCAGGAAGCGCTCGCCATCAGCATCGCCAACGAGGACAGGGCAAGTGAAGCACGCTGCTACCGCCTGCTGGGTGAAATCAATAGCCAGATTGAAGAATGGAAACTTGCCGCGGAGAACTTTCAGCTGGCTTATGACATCCTTGGCAAGAGCAAGGCACGCGCCCCAGACTATGTTAAGTGTGTGCAGGGGCTGGCAAGCGCCTACCTTGAGTTGGGTCAATACAACCTCGCCCAGCAATTTGATCAGGAAGCGATCACGCTTGCCCGTACGGATGACGAGCGCAACGAGGCACGGTTGCAACTGGCGGAAGCGTACTACCGGGCCGGTGACTACCCAAATGCTGAGCGTGCACTCGGCGAGATTCATACCGCCGCAGGATCACCGGTGGACAATCGCATGCAAAACCTGAAGGCCAGGATTTATGCGCGCAGCAACTCGCTGGACAAAACAAAGCCGATCTACCAAAATTCAGTTAACACATTGCGGTCAGCAAAGATGCCCTCGCCGCAGGAGCAGCAATCTTTGAACGAGGCCAAAGAGGAAATCGCAGCTGTGTTGCAGGAACAGCAAAAGTATGACGATGAGATAGCCATCCGGCAACAGGCCATCGACTACAATATTGGCACAAATAATCTGGCCGAGGTGACGGAAGACAAGGTGGCCATTGGCAAGGCACTCTCCAAAAAGGGTGATGACGCTGCCGCGTTGCGCGAGTTACAGAGCGCCGAGAAGATTGCAGATACGCTCAAAGACCCTGCTGCGCAATCAAAGGCTTATCTGGCACTCGCAGAAGCATATCAAAAGGCCGGTCGGTCGGGCCAGGCGCTCAACACGTATCAGAAATACAGTAGGGCTGTCGAACGTGAGCAGGAACAGCGGCGAATCAGGGTCGAAGAAAAATCAGAACTGATCCGGAAGCAGCGCGACATAGAGGCACTGAGCAAGGATGTCTCTATCGGTCAGCGCGAAGAAACCATCGCCCAACAGACAGTCGGGCAGCAGCGCCTGCTTATCTACGGCCTTCTGCTGATCATTCTGATCATCGCGGTGACGTCGTACTTTATATACCGCAGCGCGCAGGCGAGCAAAGTAGCGAACCAACTGCTTGCGCTCAAATCACTTCGAAGTCAGATGAATCCGCACTTTATTTTCAATGCACTCAATTCGGTCAACCACTTCATCGCCCAGCAGGATGAGCGGGCAGCCAATCGCTTCCTCTCAGAATTCTCCCAACTGATGCGGCTTGTCCTGGAGTCTTCTCAGGAGGATTTCATTCCGCTGGCCAGAGAACAGGAATTGTTGACACTCTATCTGAAATTGGAGCACTATCGCTTCAGGGACAAATTTGACTATACCATCCACATGGATGAACAGTTACCGGTTGATGCCATTCAAATCCCGCCCATGCTCATTCAGCCCTACATTGAAAATGCGGTCTGGCACGGTTTGCGGTACAAAGAATCCAAAGGACTGCTCACGCTCAATTTTGAGGCTGTCAAAGGTGGATTGCTCGTCACAGTCTCCGACGATGGCATCGGGCGAGCGCGCTCGGCTGCCTTAAAGACAGCGCATCAAAAAAATCATCGGTCTACAGGATTGAAAAACATCAGTGAGCGGGTAGCGATCCTGAACAAGGTGTATCGGAGTCACTACCACGTGGCAGTGGAGGACATCCCTGCAGGTGGTACCGCTGTACGAATTTTCATACCTCAATCCCACCAAAAATGATGAAGGCGGTAATTGTGGACGATGAGGCTGACAGCCGCCGGATATTGGCCGGCTACCTCGCACGATATTGTCCTGAAGTAACAGTGTGTGGCTTCGGCGAGTCTGTGGCCACTGGCCTCGAGGCCATACGCGCTCATCGACCAGACCTCGTATTCCTTGATATTGAAATGCCTTACGGCAATGGATTTGACCTGCTTGATCAGGCGAGTCCGGTGAATTTCGAAACTGTCTTCGTCACTGCCTTTGACGGCTACGCGATTCAGGCACTCAATCAAAGTGCTGCCTATTACTTGTTGAAACCCATCGACATTGACGAACTCGTGAAGGCTGTCGAGAAAATTAAATCGGAACGCCGAACCGAAGCCTACACGGAGCATGCCAAAGTACTGCTTGACAACTTGCGCGGCGGCAACACCCGAATCATGTTGCCGACCATGGAGGGCTTTGAAATTGTGGACATTGACACAATTCTCTACTGCGAGGCGAACGACAACTTCACGCAGTTTCACTTTGCGCAGGGCAACCCATTGATGATCTGCCGGCCGCTCAGGTTTTTCGAGGAAGTGCTCGCCTCACACCGGTTCCTGCGAGTCCACAGGTCGTTTCTGATCAACACGGCTCATGTGGTCCGCTTCACCAAAGGCAAAGGCGGCACGGTCACGATGAAGAATGGCGCAGAACTGGAAATCTCGCCCAACCGCAAGAGCGAGTTTCTTGAGTTTTTTGGACAGTAGTTTGTCTTCTATTTCTGCACCAACCCCTTCGTGTTGTCACTTGAATGCCGGTCGATCAGCTTGTGCAATGGATCAATGCCGGCTTTGCGTGGCTTCTCTTTCACAAGAATGGCAAACTCATTGTCCTTCTTCGTGATATGGTGCTTCTTCAGGTAGATCAGCTTGTCTTTGCCCTTGTCATCCTTTCCATAAACCCCGATGTCAATCCAGTCATTGATGGGAATGTTGGTTTCCATGCCTGTGCTGTCGGCGCGTAGCTTCTCGGCGCTGACCTTCAACTTCACTTCCCACTGTTCCTTGCTCAGTTCTTTGTAAGTGGCTTCTTCGGTTTTGTTCTCAAACAACGTGATGGTCTCAAACATATCGTGGATGAGGTACTGCAGGCTGTCGGGCGTCACCTTGCGGATCTCTTTGAGGAGGTCAGCGCTGGTGGGATACGGTGCATCGCGGAACCGCCACGTCTTGTTGTAGCGACGGAAGGCGGCATTCACGCTGTCCTCGCTGATGTAGTCCTGCAACGCGTAGAATACCAGCGATGCCTTCTGGTAGTGGATGTAGCCCTGACCCTCCACCTTCTCAAGCGGCTGCTCTTTCTTCCGTTCAAAGGAGCGCCCGGAGAGGTAACGGTCGAGTTCATACTTCAGGTAGCGCTCGATGATCTCAGGCGTGAGTTTGTGCTTGAGTACCATGAGTGCCGAGTACTGCGACATGCTCTCCGACAGCATGGCGTTGCCCTGCACGCCCGCCTCCATCACCTGATGCCCCCACCACTGGTGGGCCACTTCGTGTGCGGTAACATAGTAGACATAGTCGATGTCCTTTTCCGGATTGTCAATCTTGGCAATGAAGCCGATGCCTTCGCTGTAGGGAATGGTGTTGGCAAACGACTGCGCGAAATTGGAATAGCGCGGGAACTCCATGATGCGCACCTGGCGGTACTGATAAGGACTAAAGTTTTTCTCGTAGTAGGCCAGCGCGTCCTTCATTCCATCCATCATGCGGTCGAGGTTGTACTCATGACCGGGGTGGTAGTAGATCTCCAGATTGATGTCATTGTACTTGTCGCGTTTCACTGCATAGCGGGCTGAGATGATCGAGTAGAAATCGCACATCGGTGCGTCCATCCGGTAGTGGAAGTAGCGACGGTTGTTTTCCGTCCACTCTTTCTGAAGGTAACCTGGAGCGATGGCGATCTGGTCATCGCTGGTGCCTACGGTGATGTCAAACCGGATGTGGTCGGCGTCATCGCCGAAGAGACTCTGACTGAGGCCACGGGGGTCTTCACGCGGCAGCATGCGTTCTTTCACTTTGAGGCCGTTGTCTTTTCGTTCGTTGTCGTCGCCGAGTTCGAAGGCTTCGCTGTAGCCGAGGCCTGGGAAATACTGATTGTTGAAGAATGTGCCGTTGTAGACAATGTTGGTATTGGAGCCGGTAGCTACGAATCCGCGGGTGTCATAGGTTTCTTTGAAATCCATGCGCACGCTGTCGCCGGCGGCAAGGGGCGGGTCCAGCGTGTAAATGGTGTAGCGGAAGTCTTTGTACTGCTCGTTGGCGGTGAATTTCCGGTCGAAGGATAGTTTTTCCACCTTGATGGCTGGGTTGGGATTCAGCTGGATGTGTACATCGGCGATGGGTGCCGAGGTTTTATTCTTGAGCCAGTAGTAGCCCTCAGCGGTGAAGTCGCGCCGGTCAGGGTAGATCTCTACTTTCAACTGCGTATCGACGATGCGCGGTTGGGCGAGGTATTCGAATTGCTTCAGTGTCTTTTCGTAGTCCGCCTGCCGCTTCTGGGCGGCCTTCTTTGCGCGGTACTCGTTGAGGATGTTGTTGTTGTAGTAGACAAAGAATCCGCTCGAGATGAAGATCACGGCGAAGGCGCCAAGGTAAAGTGTCAATTGCCGGTTGAGTCGGAGTTTGCCCACCTTCCATCTAAGATGGATAAGTGATTCCGTACCCCGCGGTGCGAAGATCACCGCCACGCCGAGGAGCACTGCGGCAAACGCCATCCAGTACACCTGCAACCAGGAGAAGGGCATCACGAAGTGGCCGTGGACGTTCATGTCCGAGTAGGTGTCCAGCGAGCCGCTGCCGAACTGAAAGAGCGGGTGCTCAAGGCCGATGTTACCCATCACCTGCACGAAGATGAAGAACACCACGGTGATAGCGTAGCCGAGGAACTTGTTGTTGACCATTACCTGGATGAACAGTGCCAGCAGCGTATAGAGCACCTGGAAGGCGAGGGCCTCGGTAAAGAGCGTGCTGAAGTATACGGCGGGTTCAAACTTGTAGTAGCCGTAGGCGGCCTGGATGCCCATGCCGCAAAGGGTGAGCACCAGCATGAGGCCGACGTAGAGGAAGGTGAGGCCGATGAACTTCGCCACAAGTGTGATGAAGTCCGGGATAGGCGTCGTGTCAACAATCAGGTTGATGTTGACGGCTCGTTCTTTCCATACCAGCTCGCCGGTGTAGAACACGACAATGATGAGAAAGAACAGTGAGAAACTGCCCTGGATGAGGTTCACTACATTGTATGTGGTGGGATACGAACTGGTGCCGTACAGCTCGTTCATGTTGATGGAGTTGAGCAGCAGCAGGAGCAGACCGCTGATGACGATGCCGATGAACGGAATTTCCCGCGCCACCGAGCTGGCGTAAAACCAGGTGAGGCGGAAAAGCTGCTGGATGTGGGTTCTTGTGTTCACTATCTGTGTGGCTGCCGGGATGTGCACCTGTTCGGGTCGCACGATGCGGAACTGTTCCGGCGCGGCCTTTCGGCGGATGAGTGCGCCGCGCACGACGTTGAAGCTAAAGCCGAAGTAAGTAACGATCAATGCAAGTAGGCCTACGCCGATCCAGAGCAGTCTGTTGTAAAGCACATATCCATCGAGGGGAACAACAAGCGAGTTACGCTCCGCCGGTGTCCAGTATTGGGTGGTGAAGGAGAAGGCACGCAGACCGAAGGGATCCAGCAGCGCGGCGATCTGCTTCTGGTCCAGGTCGCGCAACAGGCTCTGACTCGCCAGGTACAGCACCAGCAAGAGTATCCCCTGAGTGTATATGACAATCGATTTGCGGCTGAGTGTGCCACTCATGAAAAGCAATGCACCGGTGACAAACAGGTTGGGGACGATGAAAATGAAGAACGGCTGGAGGTACGTCATCAGGTTGAAAGGGCCCATTTTGTCGGCTTCCCGCCACCACATCAGGTCACCCAACATGAAGCCCATCCACATTCCGCAACTGATCAGCACAAGCACCAGGAATGAACCAAAGAACCGACCCAGCAGGTAGGAACTCTTTTTCATGGGTGTGCTGAAGAGTATGGCTTCCGTGTTGTGCTCGAAGTCGCGCAACACTGCAACGCCCATCACTGCAGAAGTGATGAGCGTGAAAAATACACCGAGAATCATCATCAGCTGGTTGATGACCGTAGGCGCATTCTCTTTGACTTGCCCCACGCCATTGCCGACCTGCACAATCTCGGTGGTGACACTGAGAAAGCACATCAGCAGCATGATGCCGAAGTAGATGTAAGTCGCCGCACGGGCGCGGCGGTACTTAAGTTCAAAACGGAAAATTTCGCTGAACATAATGGAGGTGGATGTCGGTTGGGATCAGGCTTTGACAGAGGCTTCGGACGAGCGGAAGATGTGAGTGAAATACACATCTTCGAGATCGGCATCGACCGATACAAATTCTTCGGGCCGGGTATCCTGAAGCACATGAATTTCAGGAGCGCCTGCGATGAGGCGCTCGGAAATCACCTGGAACCGGGTGCGATAGGCTTCCAGTTCGCTCTTCTGAATACGTTTTCTCCAGATCTTGCCAGTAACCTCTGCGAGGGCATCCATCGGGCTGCCCTTGTACAATACCTGCCCTTTGTTGATGATAGCCATATCCGTGCAGAGTTCCTTCACATCCTCAACGATGTGTGTGGAGAGAATGACAATGGTATTCTCACCCAGTTCGCTGAGCAGGTTGAGAAAGCGGTTTCTCTCAGCAGGATCCAGCCCGGCTGTGGGTTCGTCCACGATGATGAGTTTGGGATTGGCCAGCAAGGCCTGTGCAATCCCAAACCGCTGTTTCATCCCACCAGAGTAACCGCCGAGATTCTTGTTGCGCGCCGCCCACAGATTCGTTTTGTGCAATAAGGCCTCCACCAGTTCCTTTCTTTCCTTCTTGTTCACAATTCCCTTCAGCACGGCCAGATGGTCCAGCAATGTGACTGCATCAACCCTTGGATAGACCCCAAATTCCTGAGGAAGGTAGCCCAGCGTCTTGCGGACTTCTTCTTTCTGAGTAAGCACATTGATATCACCCAATTGGATCGTTCCGCTGTCGGCCTCCTGCAAAGTGGCGATGGTTCGCATGAGCGAAGATTTGCCGGCCCCGTTTGGACCCAGGAGTCCAAACATGCCCTGGCGGATGGTGAGGTTGACGTCTTTGAGCGCCTGAACGCCGTTGGCGTATGTCTTGTTGAGGTTCTGGATGACAAGTTCCATAGGTTGGGTTGAAGGATATTTCGTGTTGTACGGACTTCTAATATAAAGGTTCTGCCCAGATTGGCAGCCTGCCTTATGTGTTTACCAGATGCCAATGGCGAATGCCAGGTTGCATGAACAAATGCTGCCGACTTTACCGTGCGCCTAAACAATCCTGGAGCGGGACTGTTGATTGGCTATGCACCCTCAGAGCCGCAAAAACCTCTCGGAGAAGATTTGCCCGGTGTGCCAGCGCCCTTTTGCCTGGCGCAAAAAGTGGGAACGGGTCTGGGATGAAGTACGGTATTGCAGCGATCGTTGCCGGGGCCAGCGGAACAAGAGCAAGCACACATGAAGAGCGCAACCCTGATTTTTCCACATCAGCTTTTTGAGCACCATCCTGCGCTTCAATCAGGCAGGGAGGTTGTGCTCGTGGAGGATCCCCTGTTCTTCCGGCAGTACCCGTTTCACAAGCTGAAGATCCAGTTGCATCGGGCATCCATGCAATGGTACGGCGACTTGCTTCGTCGAAATGGATACAGTGTCCGACATGAATCTTCCAATCCCGGACTTACCACCCAACGAGTGATCCAATCGTTGGTTCAGGATGGGGTAACAGACGTATTTGTTGCAGATCCTTCAGATTATCTGCTGGAGCGCCGACTGCATCGGGCGATAAAGGCTTCCGGAATTCAACTTCACATTTTGGCTTCGCCAGGATTCCTGTGCACGACCGATTATGTACATGAGTGGTTTGATCACCACCGCTATTTTCTCACTGACTTTTATGTGGCACTGCGTCGGCGGTGGGATGTACTCATGGATGGCGACAAACCGCAAGGGGGAAAGTGGACTTTTGACACGGAGAACCGCAAGCGGCTCCCCCGGCAGTCTTCCGTTCCGCCAGCACCTGTCTTTGCATCCTGCAAGTGGCGGGCTGCTGCTGCGACCTATGTGGAACAAAACTTTGGCACTAACCCTGGAGAAATCACCCCGAGCCCCTTTCCGATCAACTTTGCGGAAGCGCGACAACTGTTGCGAGATTTTCTCTCACACCGACTGACGCAATTCGGAACTTATCAGGATGCCATTGCAATCGATCAATCCTGGTTGTTTCACTCCTGGCTTGCCCCTGCACTGAACATGGGGCTGATTACACCTGAAGAAGTGGTGAGTGAGACGATCGCCTTTGCAAGCCACACACTGGTGCCGCTTAATGCACTGGAAGGATTCATCCGGCAGATCATCGGGTGGCGTGAATTTGTGCGGGCTGTGTATCTGCGTGAAGGCGTGCGACAGCGAACGACCAACCATTGGAATCATCAACGCCCAATACCAGCCGCCTTCTGGACTGGAAACACTGGCATCCCCCCGCTCGATGCCGTCATTCACCGTGTGCTGAAGACGGGATACTGCAACCACATCGAGCGGCTAATGATACTTGGCAACTTCATGCTTCTATGCCGGTTCAACCCTGACGAAGTGTACCGGTGGTTCATGACGCTGTTTGCCGACGCCTATGACTGGGTCATGGTACCCAATGTGTATGGCATGTGCCAGTACGCCGATGGTGGGCTGATGACCACAAAGCCATACGTGTCAGGTTCGAACTATGTGCTTAAAATGAGTCATTTTGAGCGGGGCGAGTGGTGTGGCATCTGGGACGGCTTGTACTGGAGTTTCATTGATGACCATCGGGACGAGTTTGCCCGCAATCCAAGAATGTCAATGATGGTCAGGCAGCTGGAACGCCAGCAGCCTGCAAAGCTGGCCGCGCATCGGAAAGTGGCCGAAGATTTTCTGACTCAATTGAAATAAGCAAATCGTACTTTCGTCTAATGGTGTAAATCAACTGTCATGTGGGGATTCCTTTTCTTGTTGTTGCTGTTCGCAGCTGTTCTCTATGTTGTGATGTACCGTTCCTTTGGTGCCACACCATCAGGTGCCCGACTCGACAGGGTCCGGCGTTCACCCAATTATGACGGCAAAAGTTTTCATTATACTGAGCATACCGATGTGATGCTGCCCGGAGTGTCTCCCTTCACTTTGATGAGGGAGTTTTTCAGAAAGGGTGTGCAGAAGAAGCCTCCCGTGACGCTACCGAGCGTGAAGACGGATCTGAAGCGACTTCCATCTGATGGCACTTCGATCGTATGGTTCGGCCATTCTTCTTACCTCGTGAAGACGCCGACACTTACCGTGTTGGTGGACCCCGTGCTGAAAGGCCTTGCGTCGCCGGTGCCCATCGCGGGAAAACCTTTCCCCGGCGCTGATGAATACGGTGTCGAAGATCTTCCTCACATCGATGTCGTCCTTATCACCCACGACCATTACGACCACCTGCACTACGAGTCGGTCAGCAAGCTCGCCGGCACAGCGTCAAAGTTTGTGACCTCACTGGGTGTGGGATCGCACCTGGAATTCTGGGGCGTCCCCGCCGCCAACATCGTCGAGCTCGACTGGTGGCAACGGCAGGATGTGGGCAAGGCCGCATTCACTGCCACGCCGGCTCGCCATTTCTCCGGTCGCTTGTTCCGCCGTGGACAGACCTTGTGGAGCGGCTTCGTCCTCGAAGCAGACGGACTGCGACTCTACCTCGGGGGTGACAGCGGCTATGGCCCGCATTTCCGCGAGATCGGCTTGCGATTTGACGGCTTCGACCTGGCGTTGCTGGAATGCGGACAATACAGTCCGTACTGGCCCTACATTCATATGCAGCCGGAAGAAACGGTGCAGGCCGCACACGATCTCGGCGCCAAGGTGCTGATGCCAGTGCATTGGGCGAAGTTCGAACTGTCCATCCACGCGTGGGATGAGCCGATACGGCGCGCGATGGCGAAGGCCGACGCTACGGGCATGCCTACGACCACGCCGATGATCGGTGAGGTGGTGACGGTGAACGGGCACTACCCGGAGAAGAAGTGGTGGGAGGGAGTGGGGAGGTAAGTAGGGTGGGTAGGCAGGTAAATTGGTAAATGAGTAAAATAGTCAGGTTCTCCCGCAGATCTCCTTTGGCCTCCGAGGGGACGTTGTGGTTTCCGATACGATCGTGTTGTGAGCGGGTGACGCTGCCAGGAATTATTCAGTTGACCACTCCTGCACCTGCGACACTGTTGGGAATAGGGAGTGGTGGACCGTCTACTTCATTACTTTCTACTTTCTTACCAGCTTACCTTTCCCTATGGGGTCTACCGTCTTGGGGACGCTCTGACTACTTCGCAGGCAAATCTTCAGGAGTGAGACCTACAAGCGATGGTGTTACATGCAGGTGGTCTTTGAGCTTGTCGGGTAGTGCCAATAGCGTTTTGTCATCATCAAGGATGAGAAAATCTTCCGGGATTGGATTTGACGAAAACCATTCCTGAATTTCAATTCGTCGGTTGGAAGGTGTACGTACAGATGACAACCGATCAAGGTGCTCAATGTGAAGACCACGCCTGGTGAAAATCTCTTTCCATTGCGGCAGTGTAAATCGATCGCGGTGACTAGTAGTCAGTATAACCTGCGTGTCGGGTCGCAGCAAACTTGCCAGCGCTTGGGTAGCCTTTTCTGTAAACATGGGGAATCCGTCTTCCAGCAATTGAGGAACTCGCCAACTGGAAGCAGGGGTCATTACGCCATCTATGTCTAAGAAAATCAACATCTTACAAAGATAAGCAGAAATCAGGCAATCCTCGCCAGAAGCTCGTCCAGGGTTATGTTATTGAGCCGGGCATCCATCTTGTTCAGCATCTCCACTTTGGCAGCGGTGTCCCAATCAACATCTATGAACTGCACTGTTTGCCACTCATAATTTACTTTTGCCAGTGATCGTATCCCCTGGATCCGATCCAGCGAATAGTTCGCCAGTTGGGCAGCAACAAACCTGTGATGGCCATCAATAATTGCATTATCAACAACCTGAATAGCGCCGAACTGCAGACCAATTTTCATTTTCTTAAAAATGCGGGCAATCACTGGAAAACTCAGCGACTCATGCGTGGAGATGAGATCCATTGATTCCCTGTTTAGAAGGAGAACCAGTTGATCTCGCAGATCAATTTCTTCTTGGTTCATGCAGCAATTCTACTCGCTGCAAGATTGAATTCATAAGTATGGTTACGGTTGTTTGAGACGGTGGTGTTGAGAGGAAGGCAAATTGGTAAATGGGTAAAATGGTCAGGTTCCCCCGCAGCTCTCCCTTGGCCTCCGAGGGGACGCTGTGGTTTTTGATACGTTAGTGTTGTGCGCGGGTGACGCTGCAGGAATTATTCAGTTGGCCACTCCTGTACCTGCTGGCACTGTTGGGAATAGGGAGTGGTGGAGCATCTACCTCCTTACTTTCTCACCAACTTACCTTTCACCAACCCGGGTAAGTCTGCTGTATACCTCCCACGTGACAATACCCACACATACCGAGATGTTGAGGGAATGTTTGGTGCCGTGCTGGGGAATTTCCAGCGCGCCGTCGCACAGGTCGATCACGGCATCACTGACACCATCAATCTCGTTGCCGAAGACGAGGCAGTAATGTTGATTGGGTAGTGGCGTAAACTGATCGAGCGGCGTGCTGCCTGTAGTCTGTTCGATGGCGAGAATCTGATAGCCCTCCGATTTCAGACGCTGAACCAGGGTCGCAGCGTCGGCGGCATATTCCCAATCAACAGATTCCGTGGCACCTAGCGCTGTCTTGTGAATTTCCCGATGCGGTGGTGTACCCGTAATGCCGGCGAGGTAAATTTTGCTGACCCTGAATGCATCGGCCGTCCGGAAGGCGGAACCCACATTGTTGAGACTCCGGACATTGTCCAGCAGGAAGACTGCAGGTAGTTTGGAAGTGGCTTTGAATTCGGCCACAGAAATTCTGCCAAGTTCCTCCAGCCTGAGTTTTTTCACCCGGCAGGATTATTTCAGGATGAATCTCGAAGTCAATACGAAGTCGCTGCCGAATGCTTTCAACAAATAAGTACCGGCAGGTAAAGATGAGACGAGGGCATCCCTGTCCAGCGTGCGTTCGGCTGCGTAGGTAGCAACCACAGCACCGGTCAGGTTGTAGACAGTGTACGCAACAGGTCCGGTTGAACTGAAGTTGAAGTCGACATTGAGATCGCTTGTGGTAGCCGGATTCGGATACACACGCATGATCTTCTGCCCTTCGTATTTTACAGCGATGACATTGAAGGTTTGCTCAAATCCGTCGAAGTCCACTGCCCGAAGGCGATAGTAGTTGTTACCCACTACGGGGAAAATATCGGTGAAAGAATAATCACGGCGATCCACGGTGTTGCCATGGCCGCGAACAGTGCCCAGTGATTCAAATTGCTCCCCGTCGCTGGAGCGCTCGATGTCGAAGTAGCTGAAGTTCTTTTCTGATGCTGTGCTCCAGCTCAGTGTAGTTTCTGTATGACCAGGGAACCCTTTGAAGTTGAAAAGTGTGATGGGGAGCGTAACGCCACTGCAACTGGAACCGACGGGGCACCCTGAGCAACTGCAGCTCGAAGCTGTGATGGCGCCGCCACCCGAAACCTGAATGCTTGAACTTCCTCCGCCAACCGAAAATGCGCCAGTTACCTGGATGGTACTGCCAGAACCGCTTACCTGTATTTGTGTGTTGTTGTTGGCAGTGAAATTGCCCCCTACAATGATGTCACCACTGCCGGAAACCTGCAGCTGTGCGTTGTTGGTCATGGTAACGTTGCCGTGAATAATGAACTGCCCGCCATTCATTTGGAAGTCGAGGTTGTTTGAAATGGTAAGGTCACCCCAGATTTCGATGGTGCCTCCACTGAATGATACCTGTAGGTTGTTGCCGCCCACGGTCATGCTTTTCTTTGTTCCCGCATTGAAAAGGACGGAAGATCCGATCTGCAAATTGGCGCCGGTTTGTACAGTCATCGAGATACCGTTCGTCGGGATGCTTACATTACCAATGGTGTTACTTGTGTTGATAGTAGGATTCGCAGAAATGGTAATGTCTGTACCGGTTCCGCTGGGCACGCTACCCGTGCTCCATTTGCTGCCAGTGTTGTAGTTACCGTTGCTGTTAAAAGTCTGGGCGTTAGCAGTGGACACAAGCAAACCCACCAGGGCTGCAACCGCCCAGAATCCTTTTCTTAAAACCAACCAGTTTTTCATGATGACAGTATAACAGTAATTAATCCTCGGGGGATTGCAAAGGTAAACACAAAATACTGATTCATAACAATTTATGCATCAATGCCTTAGCGCTGCAAGAGCAAGGCCACCGCATAGGCATTCACGCCTTCTTCGCGGCCGGTATAGCCCAGGGTTTCCGTGGTGGTGGCTTTAATGGAAACATCCTCTTCTGAAATGCCCATTAGTGGCGCGAGTACGGCCTTCATTTCCGGGATCCGCGGATTGATCTTTGGCTTCTCCAGGCAAATCGTGCAGTCAACATTCTGAATCTCCCAGCCTTTCTCCCGCACCATGCGCGTCACTTCTTTCAGGAAGTGCGAACTGTTCATTCCTTTCCAGCGCGGATCACTATTCGAAAAGTGATAACCTATGTCGCGCAGGTTCGCCGCGCCCAACAACGCATCGCAAATAGCATGGATGAGTACGTCTGCATCAGAATGTCCGACGGCACCCTTGTTGTGCTGCAGCTTCACACCTCCAAGCCAGAAATCCCTGCCATTCTCCAGTTGGTGCACATCAAACCCAAGTCCAACCCGAATTTTCATATGGCATTTCCGGCTTTGTAATACATGACACTCTCATGGCGTGTGGTAAGGACCGTATTCGCAACTCTGTGTAAGTCGGCTGTCGTCACTGACCTGATTAGTTCCGGTTCGCGGTTGACAAACGCCGGGTCGCCCGACAGACTGGCGAAGGCAAGATTCATCGCCCGGTTCATCACTTCAATTTCACCAAAAGCCAATGCCGCCAACGACTGGTTCTTCACTTTCTCCAACTCATCTTCAGTCACCCCTTCATCGATTACCTGTTGCAGCATATCATTCACTGCGTCTTCAGCTTCGGCATGTTCTACGCCCTCCTGCAAGCGGCCACTGATCACGAACAAGCCAGGGTCTATGCTGCCCATTACGTACGAGGATATACTGGTGAACAATTCCTGTTCTTTCACCAGTTGGTTGAACATCCTGCTCGATTGCCCTCTGCTGAGCACATCGCTGAGCAGATCCACGGCATAGTAGTCCGGGTGAAAACGCCCCGGCATATGGTAGGTCTTGTACAGCGCATTCGCCGGCACCTTGGCTTCAACGGTCAAGGTTCTGCGTTCAGTCTGCTCAGGTTCCGCAGGAAGATTTCGCTCCGGGATAGTCCTTGAGGGGATCGGTCCAAACCATTTCTCTGCCAGCGTGCGCACCTGTTCATGCGTCACTTTTCCGGCAACAACCAGCACCGCATTATTGGGTGCGTAGTGTCTGAAAAAGAAATTTCGCACGTCTTCAAGTGTCGCTTGTTCAATATGGGCGATCTCTTTGCCGATCGTGGCCCAGCGATAAGGGTGCCGGGTATAAGCCAGCGGGCGCAGTTTGAGCCACACATCACCGTACGGTTGATTGAGGTACCGCTGCTTGAATTCTTCGATGACCACTTTGCGTTGCACTTCCAGCGACCTGGGGTCGAACGAGAGGCTGAGCATGCGGTCACTTTCGAGCCAGAAGCCGGTTTCCAGATTGGAAGCCGGCAGGGTGAGGTAGTAATTGGTGATGTCTGTGCTCGTAAAGGCGTTGTTTTCTCCGCCGACCCGTTGCAGAGGTTCATCGTAGCTCGGGATGTTGACTGAGCCACCGAACATCAAGTGCTCAAACAGATGAGCAAAGCCTGTCTTTTCCGGTGATTCATCGCGTGAACCCACATCGTAGAGAATGTTGATCACCGCAATCTGCACCGTATGATCTTCATGGACGAGCACCCTCAGACCATTGGGCAGTGTGAAAGATGAGTACGGAATCATAGAGAATAAAGGTAGGGCTTTGACAGTGGCAGGCAAAAAAAAAGTCCCTTGCGGGACTTTGATGTTCTTACCGGGAAGATTACTTCTTGTTCAAAGTTTCCTTCACGAGGTCGGCCATTACGATCTCTTCTTTGAAAGTATAGGCACCTGTCTTCTCGGACTTCACCGCACGGATCACTTTGGCATAGTTCTTACCGTCGGTCTTCTTTAAGCTAGCAACAACTTTCTTTGCCATGGTTACTTAATTTCTTTGTGGAGAGTGTATTTCTTCAGGATCGGATTGTACTTCTTGAGCTCGATACGCTCAGTGGTGTTCTTCCGGTTCTTGGTGGTGATATAACGGCTCATGCCGGGTGCGCCAGAGGTCTTATGCTCGGTGCACTCGAGAATCACCTGAATGCGATTGCCTTTCTTTGCCATACTTCGTTTCCTTTATTCGTTAGAGGGAGAGAGTGCCTTTCTCACGGGCCTGCTTCAATACGGCAGTGATGCCTTTAACATTGATGGTCTTGATGGCTTTGGTAGATACCTTGAGGGTGATCCACTTGCCTTCTTCAGGAATCCAGAAGCGCTTGGTCTGAAGATTCGGATAGAACCTGCGCTTGGTCTTGTTATTTGCGTGGGAAACATTGTTTCCTACATGAGGACGCTTTCCGGTAATTTGACAAACCCTTGCCATACAACTGTGTTTTTAGGCCTTTTTTCAAAAGGGACTGCAAATATCGGCAAATCACCCCCTATTTTCCAAAACCTCCTGAAAATTAACCCTCCAAACCTGAAATTTGACGTAACTGCTTCATTGTTAAACCATTGAAGTCTTCAACCACAAAGTCGCAGTGAGCTAATTCTGCAGCTGTATGGGTGGTAGTTATTCCAATGACCCGGCAGCCGGCTCCCTGCGCGGCCTGTATTCCTGACAGCGAATCCTCCACAACGATACAAAG
>JAIBBB010000049.1 GCA_019694905.1 Cyclobacteriaceae bacterium | reverse complement strand
CCTCAAACCAAACGCCAAACCGGTCTCCCTGCACGCTATCGTAATGTCCGGCGACGGCGAAGAAGTCCTGCACTCCTGCGCCCTCGGCCTCAAGGAATGCGACGACAAATTCCCCTGCCCCATCCATAAGGATGTCAAAGCCTATAAAACACGGTTCCGCGAAATCCTCCACGAGAAGACTGTCCAGGACCTCGCCGCCGACCTGGAATCCGGCAACGCCTTCCTCCGCAACGGCAAAACACGCACCCGCCGCTAACACACTGATTACCACCTCCCCCCAAGGGGCGAAGAGCGCCTCAATAAAAGGACAAAAATATCCTTTACTATTTCAGGACTAATTAGTCTTTTATTAAGTTTGCTATCGTCCGGGCTGTGCATTTTGGCAACCCGGGCCGGACCCCCTGCCGAAACATCATGCTCGCTGAAACGCAACAACTTCGGAAAACTCCCATCTCCAGTCTTGCGCTTGAGCACCCCGGAATCATAGACGTCTTCAGGAAGTTTCGCATCAACTACGCCAGCCAGGGCAAACTGACTTTCAACGAGGCGTGCCGGCGTGCCGGCGCAGATGAAATCAGCGTGCTCATTGCCATGCAGGAAGCTGCCAACAACGAAATGCAGGTACCTCTCCGTACCCAGGATTGGTCACTCGAACTCATCCATGTTTTCATCGTGCAGAACCACCATCGCTACGTACGTCGCGTGGGCCCGGAACTGCTTCAGATCCTCGCGGAAATGGAATTGGCACACAACATACGCCACGCCGACCTGACCAGCGTCCGGCTCGAACTCGAGCGCTTCCTAAACGCACTCGAGGATCACATGCGACGGGAAGAACTCGTCATCTTCCCCGCCATCCAGTGGCTGGTCCAACAACAACGCGCCGGCGCGTCAAGAATAACATCCGTGGGCTTTCGTCTAGGATACTCAGTAAAGCGGATGGAGACGGAACATGACGACGCTGTGGAAAATTTTGACCGTATACGCGCCCTCGCCTGCGACTTTGAAGCACCTGCATGGTGCGGCCCCTCCTATAGCGCGCTCATGCAGCGCCTCCGCGAACTAGAAGCTGACCTTCATACACATATGCACCTCGAGAATAATGTACTTTTTCCGAAAGCACTGGCACTCGAAGCCTCGCTTTTGCATGAAGCCGAGCTGACTTTTTAGACTTACTTTTTCACCAACCACACCCACGCCTATGGAACTCAATCAGGAAATCCTTAGCGACATCGTCGTGTACATGAAGTACGCGCGATATGTTCCACACCTCCAGCGCCGCGAAACCTGGCAGGAAATCTGCCAGCGCTACGAAGCGATGATGGTGGAAAGGTATCCGCACCTGGAATCTGAAATCGGAGAATGCATGCAGTTTGTGCTGCAGAAAAAAGTGCTCCCCTCCATGCGCGCCATGCAATTTGCGGGCCCGCCTATCATCAAAAACAACAGCCGCATCTACAACTGCGCCTATATGCCCGTAGATGATCTCCGCGCATTCTCCGAAGCAATGTTCCTACTGCTCGGCGGCACCGGCGTGGGCTTCTCCGTTCAACAGCACCACATCAGCGCCCTGCCTCCCGTACATAAAGCAGAAAAGAAACGCCGCTTTCTCGTTGGCGACAGCCTCGAAGGCTGGGCCGACTCCATCAAGATGATCATGAAATCATACTTCGGCCTGAGTGACGCCATGCCCGCCTTCGACTACAGCGACATCCGGCCGAAAGGAGCCCGGCTCGTGACAGCAGGCGGCAAGGCACCAGGACCCGAGCCGTTGAAAGTTTGCCACGCGCACATCACCGCTGTGCTCGATCGCAAACAGAACGGAGAGCAACTCACTTCGCTGGAATGCCACGACATTATGTGTCACATTGCCAACGCCGTGCTGGCCGGTGGTATCCGCCGCTCCGCGATGATCTCTCTCTTTTCACCCACCGACGAGGACATGCTCACCTGCAAGTTTGGCAATTGGTGGGAACTCAATGAACAGCGCGGCCGCGCCAACAACTCGGTGGTGCTCGACCGCGACCAGACAACCGAGTCAGAATTTCTTGAACTCTGGAAAAAAATTGAATTGTCAGGCTCTGGTGAGCCCGGCTTCTACTTTACCAATCACCCCGACTGGGGCACCAATCCCTGCTGCGAGATTGCACTGCGTCCATTCCAGTTCTGCAACCTCTGTGAAGTAAACGTCTCTGACGTAGAAACCCAGGAAGAACTGAATGCACGGGCGAGAGCCGCCGGATACCTCGGCACCTTGCAGGCAGGCTTCACGGACTTCCACTATCTCCGGGAAATCTGGAAAAAGACCACCGAGCAAGATGCGCTCATTGGCGTAGGAATGACCGGCATTGCCAGTGGTCGCGTACAACAACTCGACCTGAAAGAGGCTGCCGATGAAGTCAAACACGTCAATGTGGAAGTTTCTGCCAAAATCGGTATTGAGTTTGCCGCCCGCTGCACCACCATCAAGCCTTCCGGCACGAGCTCTTTGGTGCTCGGCACCTCTTCTGGAATTCATGCATGGCACAACGACTTCTACCTGCGCCGCATGCGCATTGGCAAGAATGAATCCTTGTATGAATACCTCCGCTTGAATCATCCGGAGTTGCTCGAGGATGACTTGCTGAACAGCAAACAGGGCATCGTGTGCATTCCGCAGAAAGCGCCGAAAGGCAGTACGCTGCGCACCGAAAACGTGATGGAGCTACTTGAACGCATCCGAAAGTTCAATGTACAGTGGGTGCGCAACGGCTACCGGCTGGGTTACAACGCCAACAACGTCTCTGCTACAGTCTCCATCAAGGATGATGAATGGGAAAAAGTGGGCGCCTGGATGTGGAAGAACAAGGCATCGTACAATGGTCTGAGTGTGCTTCCCTACGACAATGGCAACTACAAACAACCGCCGTTTGAAGACATTACGGAAGAACAATACGCCGCTCTCGAGCAGTCACTTCGTGACATCGATCTTTCACAGGTATATGAACCCGACGACGCTACTGACCTTCAGGCAGAAGCTGCCTGTGCCGGTGGCGCCTGCGCAATTGTATAAGTGAAGTTATCCTGTCCTGCAGGCAAGGGCTTCCGCTCACGCGTGAAGCCCTTATTTTTTAGCTGGCCGCCACCATCCACACAGCAATGACCATCAAATGCAGAAACACATAGACGGGAGTCATGATCTGCGCCCGGCTGTCGCCGGCGCGCGCGTGACTGAGGATGGCCGCGAGCAGAATAACCGCCGTCACCGCAACACCTGTCCATCGGGTGTCCGGTATCAGGATGAGCACGCCGCTGGCTATTTCAGCAATCCCCACGATCACCAGAAACCACACCGGATAGCCGAGGTGAGCCAACGCAGCCATTTTCTCTGGCTTGCGGAGTACTTTCGTAAGTCCAAAAAAACACATCGGCACGGCCATCGCCAGCAACAGCAGCCAAAAGACAATTTGTAGTACAAGGGTCATAGCATTGGTTTTAGTCATGCAAGAAAACCGTCCGGGCTGTCAACCCTATGTCAGCAGTTTCAAAGCCGGAATAGCATGGCCATAATTATTTTGTTCTCACTCCGGACCAGGTCGGGTCGCCATCCCGGCGGCAGCGGCATCGTTGTGTACCCATTGGGAGACGTTACGCCTCCTGCACCGGCAAAATACGGTACGCTGGCACTCCGATGAACGAACTCAATACGGAAGGTGAAGGATTGGTTCGGCAACACATCGAGGTTGGTGGACCAATCCCAGCCTTCAAAAGGATCACCAGGATTCGCACTGAAAGGAAACGCTCCTGCTGTCTGCGTGGGCCGGGACGGATCTGGCAGGGGGCTGGCCTGGCCCGTAGGAAGTAACACCAGATACCGCCCCGGATTTTTCATATAACCACCGCCCACCGTCCAGGCAAAATGGTTGCGGTTGAACCAAAGCCGGTGGTATGCCATCGCACTGAAAAAATACTGCGCCGGATTTCCGACACCACCATCCCTGAAACCATTTACTCCGCCCCCCTTCTCCAAACCTACATCAGCCGTGAACGAAAACGCGGCCATTGAAAGGCCACGCTCCGTGGGGCGGTTCAGGTAACGATGCAGTACGCTGTTGTCGGAATGGAATCGCACGCGGCCTGGAATGCCTGCAGCATCTCTTCCTACATAGTTGTTCGTCAGAAGCTTGACGTGGTCATTCATCCACGTGATATTTCCCCCGAGGCCCGGCATATTGTTGAACATCCCATAGCTCTGCCAGCCGTTGATAATCCATGGTTCAATCTTCAGATGCCGTGTCGGATGGATCTGAATCCGGATACCATTGAAAAACCACGGCGTATTGTCGGACGTGTACGACGCCTGATACTCCCAGTTCTCCTGCTGATAATATGAATTGAGTCCGATGTAGCTCACAAAGAGTCCCGCATCCACATTGATGCCGTACCACTTGTTGAAATGATAGCCTGCGTAAGCTTCACTCAAATAGCGATAAACATTGGCGAGGTCATACTGACCATGGTATGGGCTTACATCATTGCGCGGGACGATAGTTGAACGGGTGCCGAACTGAGTCATGATCCTCGCTCGCGCCTGGTTGTAATTGAAGTCTCCTCCAAAATGAATAGCTGAAACCTGAAATTCATTATGTCGTGCCAGCGCCGTGGATCCTACCACGGTGTGATCAATCGGGTTATTAAAACTGTAGTTGTAGTTGCAGTCAACCAGCACGCTGGGTGAAAAATAGGGACTGTGAGTCAGGACACTCGAGTCCCGTCGGTCACTCCCGTTCTGCCAGCGACTGTCAATACCCTCGAAGGGTACGCGCTCCTGCGCAAAGAGTGCCACCGGCGTCCACACCAGCAACACGATGAGATGGCGGGTCTTCATTTCGCCTTCGGATGGGTATCCAGATTGAGATAAGCCTTACGGGCAAGGTCCGCCGGTCGTGCCGGATGTAATACGAGCGGCACCTGCTCCACCACGACATCACTTCTGTCAAGGCCGAAGGCGCGTTCGTCACTTTGCGCCATGTGCCGCAACATGAAATACACATTGAGCAAGACACCTTCCCGGAACGTGAACTCATTCTCGACGGAGAGAAATTTTTCGATGACGACGAAACGGATATCCGGCTCGCTGTTATACCGGGTAGAGCCATCCGGTCGCTGGTGGAGGTTCAATTCGCGATTCTCAACCAGATCCGCAACCACCTTCCTGAAGAACATTTCAGAACGCACCTGCTGCCGGAAACCCACGTTGATGGTCACCTTGATGACCTTGTCGTCCACCAGTTCCGTGACTTCATAGTCAAGCGTATAGGGTTCGTCGGTGCGGTGGATGTGCATAAACCAGTACACATCTGCCCGCTTGGGCTGTTTGGAGAAAATGGACCGAATGATCTTTTCTTCGATTTCCTCCCGGCGGTTGGCCTTGGTGAGGTACACCAGGTGTGTGGCAAAACGCGGCACCTCTTTGTCTTCGCTCAGTTCCCTTATCAAAGGTGTGTATTGGCCCAACTCGACGAATCGCACAAACCGGTTGTTGAGCTTGCGGGAATAGTACCAGGTGTACATCACCAGAAAGATGAAAAGCTCGAAGAACAGGAACATCCACCGCTCCTTGATCTTGGCTACATTGGTAATAAAAAACGAAGTCTCAATGGTTCCAAACACCAATAGAAACAGTCCGACCACCAGCCAACTCCATTTCTGATAGTACAGCATATAGTACGCCAGCAGTACCGTGGTCATCATCATCGCGATGGTAATGGAGAACCCATACGCTGCCTCCATGTGCGCCGAGTTCTGGAAATACAGAATCATCATGATACAGCCTACCCAAAGAATGTTATTCACACTGGGGATGTAGATCTGACCCTTGAAGTTGGTAGGCTGCCTCACCGTCACCCGCGGCCAGAAATTCAGGCTCATCGCTTCGCTGATCAAGGTGTAAGATCCACTGATCAATGCCTGAGAAGCAATGATTGCTGCGAACGTGGCGATCACGATGCCGGGCCACAGGAACCACGCCGGCATGATTTCATAGAATGGGTTTCTTCCATTCAACGTGTCTTCCGATTGGGTCATGATCCACGCAGCCTGGCCCAGGTAGTTGGTGATCAGACACACTTTCACCATTATCCAGGTGATACGAATGTTCCTTCTACCGCAGTGACCCAGATCCGAATAGAGTGCTTCTGCACCCGTAGTTGCCAGAAAGACTGCGCCGAGCAACCAGAATCCGCTTGGGTATTGCATCAGCAGGCGCCACGCGTAGACCGGGCTCAGGCTCTTGAGGATTTCCGGATACTGTGCAATCTGCACAGCGCCAAGGGAGAATAACATCGTAAACCACACAAGCATCATCGGACCGAAGGTGACACCTACACGCTGGGTGCCAAACCGCTGAAAGAAAAACAAGAGAGAGAGGATTACGATCACAATGGGCACGGTAGGCAAACCGGGCAGCACCAGGTCAAGTCCTTCTACGGCAGATGCCACCGAGATGGGCGGAGTGATAATGCCATCAGCCAGCAAGGTGGTTGCCCCAAGGATCGTGGGGATCACAAGCCCCTTGCCGTATCGGCGAACCAGTGCGTATAAGGAGAATACTCCACCCTCGCCCTGGTTATCGGCCATCAGTGTGATGGCGATGTACTTGACCGTAGTCTGCAGCAACAACGTCCAGAAGACGCAGGACACGCCACCCCAGACAAGCACCGGATCAATCGCTTTCTCACCCACGATTGCCTTCAGCACATACAATGGACTGGTGCCGATATCGCCGTAGATGATTCCAAGCGCCACCAGCAGAGAGGCAATAGTAATCTTGTTCGAATTGATATTCGATTGTACGCTCATACAGTAAAAATTTAGTTGAAGGTATCCGCTTAATCGGCGGTGAGTTGGTCAGGTCTTCTTGTGTGTGGAAGACGATACAAAAGTACTGCGCGAGCTATAAGGGGCTCATAAAAAGAAAATGCACTGGCATAAAGATTTTATAAGCAGCGATGAATGTTAACACGCTGTTCAAACTGATGAATCAATGGGTTAGTACCTTTCAACATGTGCAGAGTGTTTCTCATAGCCTTGCTTGGCTGCCATCTTCTTTTGGACTTACAAGCACAGACCATCATTGCCCACCGGGGTAATCATGTTCGCTCTCCCGAGAATTCCGTGGAGTCCCTGGCTGAAGCAATCAGGGTCGGTTCACACTATGTCGAAATTGACTTGCGCACCACCCGGGATGGTGAACTGGTTATCATGCACGATGCAACGGTGGACCGGACTACTGACGGCAAAGGCGCTGTTCGGAATTTGACAATGTCACAGATTCGCTCCCTGAAGCTCCAACCCGCACCTCCATCAGGAACGCACCGCGTGCCCATGCTCGCAGACATCTTGCAGCATGCCAGAGGAAAAACCCGGATCTACCTTGATTTCAAAGACGCCGACGTGGCGCAAACCCTGAAGGTTCTCAAACAATTCCGCATGGACACAGCGGTAGTGGTGTATATCAATCATTCAAGCCAGTTTGTTTCCTGGCGACAGCAGGCACCTCACATTCCTCTTATTGTCAGTTTGCCGGATAGTGTCAATAGCGTTGCAAAGCTGGAACAATTTCTCAATGTCTGCGATGCGGAGATTCTGGATGGTGACTGGGCTGGCTATACCCGGGAATTGGTTCAATTTGCCCACCAGCGACATCGGAAGATATGGGCCGACATTCAGTCTCAGTCTGAAAACCAGTCAGATTGGGACAAAGCACTTGCACTGGATCTTGACGGATTGCAAACCGACCACCCGGAGGGACTACGCCAATACCTGCTTATCAGAAAGAACTAGACCATGTTCTTCTTTCAGTAATTCTTATGGCTGCAGGATCGGGGGTCTCCACATGCCGGAACCCGTGCGATCCAATGGTTTGAAAAAATTCCAAATGAGCAGTGCGCTCAGCAGACCGACCGCGGCACCAGCCGCTACGTCCATTAAATAATGTTGCAGCAAGTAGATTCTGGAATATCCAACAATGAGTGACATTGTCATCGCTAGCAAAGTCACCTGCCATCTCCTAGCCAACAGTGACAAGGTGAAAGCCAGACAAAATGCAGTGGCTGTATGGCCGGACGGGAACGAATAATTGCTGTGTACATCTACCCCTGGCACAAAATGCAAAAGGGAGTGATCCAACATTGTTGCAGGACGGGTTAGGTACGAGAAGATCTGCCGTTTTAGAACTGAGCAAAGTATGCCCTGAGCGAATAGTGAAGCCCCAAGCACCAGGGAGAACCATCCATTTGATCTGATATAGAATAACATAAATGGTAGAAATACCCAGCCCTCTCCCAAATGAGTAGCAACACTAAAGAAGAGATCGAGACTTGGGTGGTGATTGCCATTGATCCACAGGACATCTTCTCCTTTGGGAACCATGAGTGCTGCGATAACCAGGCAAGTTACAACCCCGGCGAATAGCCAACTGATGCGGTGTGTGCTCCTTCTTGACAATAATTCCATGGTCAAAAGTAGAGGCAGGCAATAAGTTCAACGAAACGTGAAAATGAACTTGCAGTTAACATGTGCCTCAAATTTTCACATAACGTTGATCGCCGGCGGCATGATTTCCAGGTGCCGCCAAGTACTTTCGCTACTTCGAGAATATGGAAAATAATAAGTCAACAGCTGATCTTTTGATCATTGGCGGTGGAGTATTTGGGAACTCAATTGCCTTTCATCACTGCCTCAACTACCCTGGCCGCAGGGTGGTTGTACTGGAACGAAATGAACTCAATAGCGCTGCTACCAGTCGCGCGGCTGCGATGATTACAAAAGTCCGGGCCAAAACGCAATTCATTCCGCTAGCCAAGCGAACATACATCGCCATTCGCGAAATGGAAGCGCTATTGGGAGAATCGCTGGGATTGCGCCGCAATGGGATACTTCATGTGGCCGCCTCCGAAGTCAAAGTTCGGGAGCTCGACCAGTTGATTGACATCGCAGGGCAATACAACGAGTCTGCCGAATACATTGCAGCAGAAGAGGCTGAAAAAATGGCTCCCTGGCTTGATTGTTCAACAGTGTTTAAGATCGGTTACATGCCGGATGAAGCCTATTGTGACCCCTACCTGCTCGGCAGCTTTTATGCAAGGTCAGCAAGGCTACTCGGGGCCGAGATTCGGACGGGAATTACCGCGCAAACTATCCGGATGAAAGACAATAGAGTGACAGGAGTTGAAACAGATCACGGTTACTTTGAAGCAGAAAATACTATTGTCGCATCCGGCGCCTGGGCCCCAATGCTGGCAAAGACGATTGGCGTAGAATTGCCGATGGCGCCTGTCCGCAGCCAATACTGGATAACAAAACCTGATCCTCTTTTTCCCGAGGCATCACCCATGGTTGTAATCCCTGACGTGAATGCCTATTTCAGGCCTGAGGGAGGCTCGTTGCTTTTTGGAATCCGCGAAAAGAAATCACTTGGGGTTTCGCCTTCACGTTTGCCCTCTGAATTGAGTGGGTTTGAATTTAGTCCAGATCGGGGGATGCGCGACCTCACCGATGCGATCGCAGGACTTGCCGCCTTTTTCCCAACGGTATATGACATTGGCATTCAGCATTACATTGCAGGGTTTTCTTCCTACACGCCGGACAATTATCTGAGCATGGGAAAGCACAGTCAAATTGAGGGGCTGATGTTTGCGACAGGTTGTGTAGGAGCAGGCATCGCGGTTTGTGGCGGGGTTGGTCACGCCTTCTCTGAAATGGCAGCGGGGAAACCCAATCCTTATGATTTCTCAGCGTTTTCGCTTGACCGATTTGGGGAAATTGATTCCACAAGTGAATCCTGGGTCGAACGTTGTGCAGCAGCGCGTTCAGTCAAGAACAGTGGCTAGTATGGAAAACGACTTATCCCTGCGCACTGAGGGAGACATCAACTTTTCTCCAGCCCGGAAAAGCTGGTACGCTTCGCTTGATCATGAGACGTTGCAATCACTTGAGTCGGACAGCGAATCGTTCCTGCATCAATCGCTCTCTACTCCCTGCCTGAACTCGATCGTATCCTGTAACGGGATTTGGATCACAGATCAGCGTGGCAGAAAGTACATGGATTTTCACGGCAACAGTGTACACCAGATCGGATATGGTCACCCAAAAGTGATTGCCCGGGTGAAGGAAGCGCTGGACGTTCTGCCCTTTTCACCGCGTCGATACACCAACCCGTACGCCATCCAACTGTCGCATCAATTGCTGTCGCTGCTTCCCCCGGCGCTGGGCAAAGTATTGTTTTGCCCGGGCGGAACTTCCGCCATTGGTATGGCGCTCAAACTGGCACGGCGCATCACCGGACGCTATCAGGTTGTATCCTTCCGTGATTCATTTCACGGTGCGTCGCTCGACGCGATTGCTGCGGGCGGTGAAGCCCAGTTCAAATTGCACATGGGTCCGGTGGGTGCAGGCAACATCACACTGCCACAGCCATGTCAGGATTCGCGATCAGCTGAATCCGATGCTGCCCTTCTGGAGGCCACGCTGGAAAAGAATCCTCACATCGGCGCCATGGTAGCGGAGACCATCCGCAACACGGATGTGCGCATTCCCGGTCGAGATTATTGGAAGGCCGTGCGAGAAATCTGCGACCGGCACAAGGTGTTGCTGATCCTGGATGAGATTCCAACGGCTTTTGGTCGTACCGGTACGTTGTTTGCCTTTGAACACTTTGACATCGTACCAGACATCCTGTGTCTTGGCAAAGGTCTTGGCGCTGGCGCATTTCCGCTTGCCGCCATGGTTTGCCGTCGGGAATTTGATGTTGCCCAGGATATCTCGCTGGGACACTATACACATGAGAAGAGTCCGGTGGGATGCGCGGCCGCCTCAGCCATGCTGGATGTGTTGGAGGAAGAGCACTTGTTGCAAAAGGCGAAAGATCATGAATCCTTCCTCCGCGTCCAGCTTCAGCATATGAAAGATGCTTACCGGATTATTTCAGCGGTGCGTGGAATTGGCATGCTCTGGGGAATTGAATTGAGCGGGCGCGACCGCGCACACTCCTGTGAGGTTGCTGAACAGGTAATGTATGCCTGCCTTGAGCGCGGGCTCAGTTTCAAGGTGTCACAGGGTAACGTGATCCAATGGTGTCCTCCGCTTATCATTCGCAGAGAAGAACTCAATGACGCTCTGCATATTCTGCAGCAGTCACTGGAAGAGGTGGTCGGCACGGCAGACTTTTCCTAGAAGGTCAGTCGCAACGACACCACTGGCTGCGCAGACGGCCTGTTCCCCACAAACATCAACTTCTCGCCGAGTTGCTTGTTCAATAGCCAGTTCTCCGGTGTTACCTGCATTGAAAATTTTGGAGTAAACTTGTCGTGGCGCGCACCAAGCTTTTTCTCCTGCTGATTGACCTTGTATTTGTGCAGGATGATCTGATGAGTTATTAATGCCAGTGCCGATGGTACACCAAAATAGGCAGTCGATTTCTCAGGATCAATGCTTGCAATGATCCCCAAACCTACAAGCGCGGCGCCACCGCTTGCGAGATTGATTGTACTGCCCTGCCGGGGCGTGAGTTGCAGTCCCTTCACCGCCTTCTGCTCGATGATTGTACCCGCAATCGCAGCTGCTGCCGGAATCAACAACAACTCTTTGTTGTCAGAACCATCGTCTATGGCAGCGCTCGCAAGCGTAAAGCCAAGACCAGTCGAGATCCACGTAAAAGAACTGATCACATCCACATCGCCAGGAGTGAAGTTGTTGCGTTTTGCAACTTTTGGAGCCAACAGCAAGCCGGTGATTCCGCCGCCAAGAAGTACACCACCAGCGAGGTTAATATCATCTGCACTGGTAGCCATCAATCCAAGCAAAGCGACGCCGGGACCCATGGTTCCATAGTGGCGCATCAATTCGATCTGGCCTTCAGAAACAGGTTTAGACCGCTGGCGCTGAAAAGCAATCTCGCCCAACGCAATGCTTCCCAGTGAGGATAATCCAAGAATCAATTTACCGCTGCTCTCATCGCTTGGTCCCACTGCCATTGCCAATGCACCTCCGTAAAGCAATCCCAGCATCTTTCCCGAATTGCCCGCGCGCAAGGTCGCGTAGGTCATGTTCTCATATTTTTTCGGAAACACAGCGGGCCCCAGTTGCCACACACCTGCTGCTATGAGTGGCAATCCAACATAACCACCACCTGAAGAATTGGTAATGGCCGCCATCGACAGCCCGTAATAAAATCCATAAGCTCCGTTGCGAAGCCGGTCACGGGTTCTCCATTGGTATTCCTCAGGTTTGTCATTGGTCACAGCAGGTACAGGAGCCGCGTCTCTGTCCCACTGGTCCTTCATCTGCTCAAATCGCTGACGCTCAGTTTCAGGCATGCGCTGATAGTATGTGCCCAGGTATTGCTGATAGTCAGAGAAGTAGCTCTTTTCCTCCGACGTCAGTGAATCACCCTTGATTCCCTTTTGCACAATCCGTTGGTATGTCTCCTTGTGAATCTCCTGCCAATAACCGCGGGCAGTGTACAGATCCTGCGATTGACCCTTGATGCACACCATGAAAAGTATGATGAAAGGAGTCCAGCGGATCCAGCGATGCTTAAAGACGACAATGGACATAGCCATAGACAGAGGGTTGATTATAACAAGCTACGCAATTTACATACCAATAAACATGACATTCACCAGTCAACGATCACGCACCAGTTTTTGTATAGTTCCAGAGAAATTTCAACGCCTTTCCAGTATTTTAGTTGAAAATATTCACACATGTCAAGTCGAAGACAATTCCTTGCCTCAACTGCCGCGCTCTTCGCTGCGCCTGCCATCATTAGTGGCCAGTATCAGGTATTCAACCAAAGCACTGCCACCTATTCCGCCAGAACGATCGAGTTAATGAAGCGCGCACTGGTCATTGACATGCTCAGTCCCATCACGCTCAACTTTGACCTGATGGAAAAATGGGTCGCCAATCCTGAGTTGTTTACAGCGGCTGACTTCGAAAAATACAAATCCAGTGGCATCCATGTATTTCATATCGCCGTGGGCACCGGCGGCCCTGACGCCTGGCAAGGAACCATTGAGTTTGTATCTGGCTGGAACAGCTTTCTCGCAGGCAACGATCAGTACTTTATGCGCATCGACTCACCTGCAGATTTTGACCGGGTAAAGGCTTCCGGCAAGATTGGCATCCTCATTGGTGTTCAGAATGCTGAGCACTTCAGAACACCTAAAGATGTGGCACTCTTCCATGCCCATGGCCAGCGTGTTGCCCAACTCACGTACAACACCCGCAACATGATCGGCAATGGTTCCACCGAACGTCGCGATGAAGGCATCAGCGATTTTGGTGTCGCTGTCATTGAACAGATGAACAAGGTGGGGATGGCTGTGGATGTTTCTCATTGCGGCGACCGCACCTCGCTGGACGCCTTCGAAATTTCAAAGAAGCCAGTACTTGTCACCCATTCGAACGTCCGTGCACTGAACCCAGGCCACCCGCGCTGCAAACCCGACGAAGTCATCAGAAAAGTGGGAGAGACCCATAGCGTGATGGGCATCACAGGCGTGCGCATGTTCGTGACAGGGCAAGAGCCCACCACCATCGAAGACGCACTCAACCACTTTGACTATGTTGCCAAAATGATCGGCGTTGAACACGTAGGGGTCGGAAGTGACATCGACCTGGATGGCTACGACGATATGCCCGCCGAACTCAACAAACAGCTTCGCGCTGGTTACAAGGGCAGTTACGGCTTCCGCGACAAGATTGACATTGATGAGATTGCCCACCCGAAAAGGATGTACGATCTCACAGAAGGTCTCGTGCGTCGTAAATACAATGATGACCAGATCCTGGGCGTACTCGGCGGCAATTTCAGAAGAGTACTCACTACCATCTGGAGCTAGTAACAATCAGATTTCATGAATCAAGTGTTTAGAGTCGCCACTGGCTGGCGGATCCTGATCTCTGTCCTTGCACCACCATTCATTCTGCTTGGCGGAGCACTTCTGTTTGTTCTCATTGGTGAGTCTTACGAGCTGAGTGTCCTGCTGATAAGCGGGGCAGCCGGACTGGCAATCACTGGCTTCATGCTCTACGCATTGACAGATGCATACCGATGGCGCATAGAAATCAGCGACAAGGAAATTGTACGTCGTAATGTCTGGGGCACACGATCCATCCCACGAGAGAAAATTCGCGGCTATCGCATCAATGGTCAATACGTCTTCATAGAGCCTTTCGACAATGGTCTCAAGCGAATCAACATCAGTACGTATACAGCCCGGCGAAAAGAGCTGATCGATTGGTTGGTGCAAAACTATCCTGATCTCGACCAGCAGGAAGCCACCGCCGAGGCCGCTCGCATCATCGAAGATGCGAGCTTTGGCATCACCACCGAAGCGCGAAAGGCGCGGCTTGCTGAGGCCGGGAAAGCGGCGCGCATCGTGAATGGTATTGGTGGCGTTGTCGCACTCTGGATGCTATTTTATCCCCAGCCCTACGACGTGGTCACTGTGGCAGCGATGTGCGTCCCTTTTGCCGCACTGGCTGCTATTTATCTGTACCGAGGACTGATTCATATTGATACACGAAAGAACAGTGCCTTCCCGTCTGTAGGATGGGGTTTGCTGGCTTGTTGTGTAGGTGTCTGCGCACGTTCCATCCTGGACTTTGACGTGCTGGACTACGGAGCTGGATGGACGTGGATGGCGACAGCGGCACTCCTCCTGTGTGCACTGGCAGTGACCGGAACCGGTGAGTTGCTCCAAAACGGTCGCCGAGGCTTCATGCTTGGACTAGTGGTATTGATTTTCAGCTTTGGCTGGGCCTACGGCTCCTACATCATCATCAATTGTCATTTTGACCAGTCAGAAGGGGATGCCTACACAACACGCGTCGCCGACAAGCGAGTTACTTCAGGTCGCAACACCTCTTACTACGTATCAGTCGAACCGTGGGGACCTGTTACTGAAACCCAGGAGATCAGCGTCACGGAAGAAGAGTTTCAACTGGCCACACCAGGCGACACAGCCTACGTGGTGCTTCGCCCCGGCACACTCAACGCCTCCTGGTATTTTCTATACCTTCAGCCGAAACCTGTTGAGGCAACTCCATAGGCTGTGAATCCCTCTGCGAAGGATGGTTCACCTGCTCATTTGTACGTTTTCCGAATGTACTTGATGTGATTGGCGAACAACGTCTCTACCACCTTCAGATCAACATATGCAAGACGCTTCACATAGACGCAGCCCTTGGTGGTCTTGTGCTTCCCCAGTCGCTTCAGCAAAGACTCCCGGTCTTCCAACAATGACGAAACATAAAGTACAATCGCGGTGGAGCGGGGTGAGAATGCCACCAACGCGCTGTCTCCTTCATGACCACTGTCATACACGTAGTGATAACTGCCAAACCCGATAATGCTGGGTCCCCACATTCGAGGCTCCAGCTTTGTCAGCTTTTTCAGCAGTTTGATTAATTGATGACAGTCGTCCCGACGAACTTCGTCTTTGATCTTGTCGATGAATGCATCGACAGATTGTTCTGTTTCCTGGGTCTTGTTCTTTGCCATGGCTTTGTAGAGTATCTAAAATACAAATCCCAATGGAATACAGCGCAAGATTTGCCCATCTTTAGAAGCCAGTGCTTATGGCTGTTCCATTTTTGAGATTCAAGCACTGATTACTGCATGCAACGCCGGTCCGTCATCATACTCATACCCCCGGCCAGATTGGTCACATGGTTAAATCCGTTTTGATTGAGCATATAGCTGGCTCTGGGACTTCTGTGACTGTGCGAACAGAATACGATGATTTCCCGTCCCTTCAGATGAGAAAGGCTTGCCAGTCGTGCTTCAAGCTCCTGGACAGGAACATTGATGGCTCCTTTCAGCGTCCCAAAGTCTGGATCTGCCTTGCCTGTAAACTCTTCTGGCGTGCGCACATCCAGCAGGACCACATCACGGTTCTTTTGCAGGTAGTCGCAAAGGTCGACAGGCTGAATTGTCTTGAACCGGATGGTGGATTGCCTGACCAGGTCCATTCCACAAGAAGCGCATTTTCCCGGGCCGTCGAAGACGTTTTGATCGCAGTCATATCCACAGGGCAAACATTGCCAGCGGTCTGTGGTTTGCTGGGCAGTTCCATTCAAAATGGTGAAAAAGAGAAATGGGATGTAGAGCAGTTTCATATTTATCAAATGTCAATATATAACGAGACAGGTGAAAAAGTGTTTACGCGCTTTTTGCTATGAGTGATTCGCCTTTCATAACTTCGCCGACTATGAGACATTTCATTCTGCTTTCATTTCTTGCCTTAGTGGTTTCCTGCAAGCCCGGCAAAGCGCCACATGCAGGTCTTTCGGACTCTCTCCAGGCAATCGTCAACCGTGAAGTGGCAACCGGCGTGCCGGGTGTGCTTGCCGCTGTGTACATGCCGGATAGTCAATTTGAATGGTCGGGGAGTGCTGGCTATGCAGATACTGCAAAACAGACACCAATTAGAGCCGAACAGGTTTTCAGAATTGCCAGCGTTACCAAAACATTCGTTGCCGCCTCGATCCTGCGACTTGCAGAAGATGGCAAATTGAATGTTGATGATCATATCACAAAATATCTCTCACCACAGCACATCGAATTGTTGCGCTCCGGACACTATGCTGCGGATAGCATCACCCTTCGCCATTTGCTGACGCACAGCAGTGGATTGTGCGACCATACCCTGACCGAACAATTCATGTCCAGGGTCATGAATGAACCTGCTCATGAATGGACCCGAACTGAACAGCTGGAAGTGGGAATGAAGTACGGGAAACCTGTTGGTCCGGTCGGGAAACAATTCAGCTATTCCGATACCGGCTATATCCTCCTCGGTGAAGTGATTGAAACTATTACCGGTCAATATCTCGGTGATGCCATTCCAGCATTGCTGGATTTTTCAAAATTGGGTCTTGAGCATACCTGGTTCGAGGACTTCCAGCGCGATTCAACGGATGCACGAATTCACCAGTACTTTAACGGAACTGATACCTGGGCATTTCACCCGTCACTTGATTTGTATGGTGGGGGTGGTCTGCTCTCTAACTGCAAAGACCTTAGTCGATTCTTCTACAAGCTGTTTAACAACGAAGTGTTTCACAGTCCATCGACACTGGACCTGATGCTCACGCCTGTGAAATATGACACGCCCGCTGTGCGAGACTACCGTATGGGCATATTTCGCGGCGAAGTGGATAGTCTGGAAGTCTTCACACACACAGGCTTTTGGGGTACACAGGTGGCATATGTGCCCGGATTGCGGGCATCGGTGGCCGTTAATTATAGTGAAATATGGACCAAACGCGGCCCTGCCCCGGTCTTACCGGAATTTCTCAAATCGATCCGTTATAAGTTGAAAAACGACTAAGCCAATCTGTCATTGCATTCTTCTGACATCGTACTTCTGCAATCCGAACGTAACAATAAGCGGTTCTGGCAACATGGCACTCAAAAGCCAGTATCTTTGCCACAATCGCTATGAATTTGATACAACGCACTATTGTTCTTTTCCTCGTTGCCGGCTCCCTCGTAGGCTATTCATACCTGCAGGTTAAAGAGCATGAATCACACCAGTTAATTGCTTCGGCCATTGGCCTTCTCGAGTTGGTTGTATTCGGCATCGCCCTAACCAGGTTAGAAAACAGGGCCGTTCACAGACAGTGGTCATACTCCAGAACAGCCTCTGTAAAAACAGTGATCTGTGTTGGATTGCTATTTCTGATCGTCATGGTAGACAGAATGTTCAGCTTCGAAATGGAGGTGCACCACCTTCACTACAAAATGTTCTGGACCCTCATTCTGCCCGGCTCCTTTCTGGTCATCTACTTGGTCCGGGTTGTTGTTGAATGGATCAGAGTATCCAGTAAATCGTAGCCTAGTCGGCGCCCGGTTTTGCTTTCTTCTCCATCAACCACAGGTCGAGACCCTTGCCCCAGTAGTCTTGTTCAGTGCGCAAGGTGACAAATCCGAGTTTGGCAAAAAATCCGCCTGCCAGTTGAGAAGTGGCGGCAACAATTCGCTCTGCACCCAATTCCAGCAACCGTGCCGTACAACGATCT
>JAIBBB010000271.1 GCA_019694905.1 Cyclobacteriaceae bacterium | reverse complement strand
CTCCAGCGTGCAGTCAATCGCGCCCCTGCTGTCGCGTCCGACCAGACGTGTTCCCATTTCAGCATCAGGGCTGCCAATGCTAACCAACTGGTTGTAGTAGCGCACTGTGAACCCCACCGTATCCATGTGTGCATAGATGGCAGTGCGTGGCTTGCCAAACCGCAGCATGAGGCAATCCTGGAACTCCTCACCCATAATGATTTCCGGTTTGGTGCGCCATGCGGCGGAAGCCTTTTTTACATACTTAACAAGGTAATCGCGAACAGCGGCTTCATGGCCCGAGGGTCCCTGGATGCCAATCAAGTCTTGCAGTAATTTCATGAGGCTGTAATTAATTTGCCCGCGGGGTACTTTGCTATACAAACTTATTCTAAATTTTCATTCACAACGTTTGCATCATGGTGAATGTACTGGATGAACAATCAACGGTAGCAAACCGGCTGCTGGCCGAGCTAAGGGATGTACACCGTCAGCAGGACCGGAGCAGATTCAGGTTCAACCTCGAGCGGCTTGGAGAACTGATGGCTTACGAGATCTCCTCCTCATTTCGTTTCAAGGTACAAAACGTAACGACGCCATTGGGGACGCGCAACATCGGTTTGCCGGAGGTTCCGGTATTGGTCACGATTCTTCGGGCCGGGCTGCCATTCTTCCAGGGATTCCAGCGCATCTTCGATCAGTCAGAAGCAGGCTTTATTGGCGCCTGGCGCGAGGAAGGTAAACATGAACCGTCCATCACCATGTCTTATCAGGCCTTGCCAGCCGTTGAGGGCCGCGTGGTGATCCTTATCGATCCAATGCTGGCCACAGGCAAGAGTCTGTTGCGCGCAACGGAGGGCATTCTGCGCCGGGGCCGGCCGGCTCATCTGCACATTGCGAGTCTGGTAGCAGCCCCTGAGGGAATCGATCAATTGGAGTCCGCAGGATTAGAAAACACAACCCTTTGGACGTGGTCGGTCGACGAACGCCTGGACGACAGATTCTACATTGTGCCGGGATTGGGTGATGCGGGCGATCTTTGTTTCGGAGAAAAAGAATAGATTGCCAACATGTGGGAGACTTTGCTGAAAGTAGTGGCGGTGTATCTTTCCAGTGCCGTGAAGTTCATACTCGGGCCAGGGGTGGGGTTGGCTGAACGTTTGCATTTCGCCACCACAGTTATTGCAACAATTGCTGGCATGATGACCACCGTGGTTTGCATAACCTATTTTGGAGGATGGCTGAGAAAGCGCTTCGGCAAGAAGAAGACCAAACTATTCAGATCAGCCGAAGAGCGCAGAAGAAGAGAAAGGTGGAAGAAATACGGACTTGTCGGGATTGCGGCACTCACCCCTGTGATCCTCACACCCATTGGTGGTACGCTGCTTGCGGTCAGCTCGGGGAGTCCGCGACAAAAAATCCTGCTTTACATGCTTGTCAGTGCCACCGGCTGGGCACTGATTTTTACTTCGGTGTTTTATTTCTTCGGCGAAAAAGTCCTGCCTGAGTTTATGCGCTAGCGCTTCTTGCTCTTTCGTTGCCGCACATTGTGGCTGTGGGGTAACGCAACTTTTTTGGACTTGCCCTGCTTCCTGATTTCCTTCTCTTCCTCGCGGATATTGTGACGAATCACCTGCCAGTACTCGGCGCCATAACTCACCAGTACTTCGCTACCTGCCGGAATGTCACGTGTTGCCTTGATGTAGCAGCGCTTCTTCTCCACATCATATTCTGCATTGTTGCGCACTCCCGGCTGGCGGCCGATCCCCATTGCATCGTTGGCATACCGCGCCAGGCATTTGTGATAGTTCCACGCATCTATCACGTGCTTGCTGTTGACGAAGAAGACATAGCCGTTGCGGTCATCCGCCATCTTCTCGACTTCCTTCCACGTGAGAATCTGCCCCCGGTATTCGACGATGCGTGTCCCCTTCGGGATCATCACTTTGGTGAAGAGGCCCTTCCCTGCGCCAGGCAGGACGGAGCGCTTAATAACAAGATACTTTTCGAGATATGGCATGACCGAAACCGGGATTGAGATTCCGGCGCGAAGATAATTGAAATACATTGCAGGCAGACTCAAAAAAACCACCCCTCCTCTATATTTGTCTCATGACTAACCCAACCGTTCGCATCCGGACCGGACTCCGGTCTGACCTGCCCCGCGCCCTTGAACTGATCCGTGAACTGGCTGTATTCGAAAAAGCGGAACATGAAGTGACCAACACAATAGAACGGATGGAACTGGATGGATTTGGGCCACAGCCTGCTTACGAGTTTTTTGTCGCAGAAAGGGGAGGTCACGTGATTGGACTTGCGCTTTACTACTGGCGCTATTCAACCTGGAAAGGCAAACGACTTTACCTGGAAGACATCATCGTCACTGAATCCGAACGGCGGGGCGGAGTAGGGAAGCAATTGTTTGAAACTGTGATGGCCCGCGCGCTGGAAGAAAACAGCACCGGCATGATGTGGCAGGTACTTGACTGGAACGAACCTGCCATTGCATTCTATCAAAAGTATCATGCAAGACTGGATGGAGCGTGGATCAATTGTCATCTGGACCGGCCTCAGATTGAAGAAAGGCTGGGTTCCGTCCAGTGAGAATCAGATCTCTACCCGGAGAATAGCCTTCACCGGAATTGCATAGCCGCCGCGAACTTCCACAAAATCGCCTTCCAGTTCAATCATGTCCGAGAGGTACTCCACCTCATCTCCGGAGGCAATTCGGATGATCAGCCCAACTTCCTCACGCTCGGTATTCGTCACAGCCATGGCACTCCTCAAATCGTGCTCGCGCTGAAACCGGTCAGCCGGATCAGTCAATACATCGTGCGGAGGAAAGTGCGCCTGGCGCAACTCCTGCAGGTCAATGCTCCTCGTACTCATACCACTGCGTTGACTGGCAAACATGCCTTCCACTCAACACTATCAATATAGAGAAATTAAGGACCCTTCGGAATGATCCTTGCACTCCCAGGTGCATTTTCCGAGCCGTGTTATTTTTTTTTAGTGGTCCGCCAATTATCCCAAATTGGATTTGAATCCCTCGAATCCTCGTTTATCTTTACTAAAGACCTAAACCTGTGCCATGGAAGCTGTAGTTATTATCGTTTTTGTTGTGGGGTACATCGCCATTGCGCTTGAGCACCCGATCAAGGTGAACAAGACAGCGAGCGCGTTGCTCACCGGTGTCCTGTGCTGGACACTGCACGCTGTATCAGTTGAAAATCCCGACACCGTTGTAGGTGAGTTGTCGCATCACCTCAGCCAGGTTGCTGAAATTCTCTTCTTCCTGCTCGGTGCCATGACCATTGTAGAACTGGTCGACGCCTATCAAGGATTCAGATTAATTACTGACCGCATTCAGACAAAAAATCCCAAGATCCTGCTCTGGCTGATCTGTTGGGTGACCTTCTTCCTCTCCTCCATTCTGGACAACCTCACAACTTCCATAGTGATGGTATCTCTGATCAGAAAGTTGGTGCCTAACAAAGACATGCGCATGTTCTTCGCCGGCATGATTGTGATTGCCGCCAACGCAGGTGGTGCATGGACGCCGATCGGCGACGTGACGACTACTATGCTCTGGATTGGCAAACAAATCTCCACCGCCAACATCATGGAAGTGCTGTTCATTCCAAGTGTCATTTGTATGGCCATTCCGCTGATTTGGCTGAGCTTCAGAATGAAGGGAGAACTGGGAGAAGCGCCTGCGCAAGCCGAAGGGCATAATGATGAGAAGCCCAAAGGCAGTCGCACCATGCTCGCCCTGGGAGTTGGCGCCCTCGTGTTCGTGCCCGTCTTCAAATCCATCACTCATCTTCCTCCCTACATTGGCATGCTGTTGGGCCTGGGTGTTATCTGGGTCGTCTCAGAAATGATCAATCCACACGCCGACGAAGCAGCGCGTAAGCCCTATACCGCTTCCGGCGCGCTGCAGAGAATTGACTCATCCAGCGTGCTGTTCTTCCTCGGTATCCTGCTGGCAGTAGGAGCGCTGGAATCCATGCACATCCTGACAGCCTTTGCGAGCTGGCTCGACAGCACCATGGGTGACAACCGGATTATCATCACCGCAATCGGACTACTCTCAGCTGTCATCGACAACGTACCGTTGGTAGCAGCCAGCATGGGTATGTACAGCCTGGATTTGTACCCGACTGACCACATGATCTGGGAATACCTGGCCTATTGTGCCGGTACCGGCGGCAGCATTCTCATCATTGGTTCAGCGGCTGGTGTAGCGGTGATGGGGATGGAGAAAATTGACTTCATCTGGTACCTCAAACGCATCAGTCTGCTGGCCATGCTCGGGTATTTTGCCGGGGCCGGCGCCTACCTGTTCATCGAGCACGTCCTCGGCGTTAACTAGCCGGCACATATTCCTGAAGTGCTTATCTTTGCGGGATGTTCTCCCGCGCGCATGCTTTTGCACCCATGCTATTCCTCGGAATGGTAACCATCGTGCTCTGCCTGGCTGCGCCGGAGTGCCACGCACAGCGTAAGTCCAAAGGGAAGAAGAAAGAAGTGCAGCAGCAGGATCAGCCTACTTCTGTGGATCCGGCCAAAGTCAACAAGACCTACGCGCCAAAACGCAAGAAGGAAGGACCCGTGAAAGTCACCTACGACGCGCAAAAAAACTGGAAGGCGAGGAAGGCAGAATTGAAAAAGACCCGGTTAAAGAATGAGCGGCAGGCAGACCTGAATGATATCTCCAAGCCTCCGTATTTCGGCCACAAGAAGCCGCCGAAAAAGAATCCTCCTGACAAAATGAAGTACTGCAGAACTTGTGGCATCCGCCACTGAGCAGTTTATTTTTTCAAGGCTTTGATCATCGTCTCCCCGATCAGTGCGGGTGACTCAACTACGTGGATACCACATTCGCGCATGATCGCCATCTTGGCGGCTGCCGTATCTTCTGCACCGCCGATAATTGCTCCGGCGTGACCCATCCGGCGGCCGGCGGGTGCTGTCTGACCGGCAATAAAGCCAACTACTGGCTTGCGGTTACCGTGCTCTTTCACCCAGCGGGCAGCTACGGGTTCGTAGTTTCCGCCGATCTCTCCGATCATTACAATCCCTTCGGTTTCCGGGTCATTCATCAGCAATTCGACGGCCTCCTTCGTGGTCGTCCCAATGATCGGGTCACCACCAATGCCAATGGCAGTAGTAATCCCCAGGCCGGCCTTCACGATCTGATCGGCAGCCTCGTAGGTGAGGGTGCCTGACTTGGAAACAATGCCAATGGTGCCCTTCTTGAAAACAAATCCGGGCATGATGCCCACTTTAGCCTCGCCTGGTGTAATCACACCCGGGCAGTTGGGCCCGATAAGCCTCGCGCCGCGGTCCTTGATGTACTGCTTGGCAATCATCATATCCTTTACAGGAATTCCCTCTGTAATTGCCACAATCACTTTGATGCCGGCATCAGCCGCTTCCATGATAGAGTCTGCCGCAAAGGCGGGCGGTACGAAAATGATCGATACGTCAGCACCGGTCTTGTCAACTGCCTCCCGCACGCTGTTAAACACAGGTCGGTCGAGGTGAACCTGGCCACCT
>JAIBBB010000048.1 GCA_019694905.1 Cyclobacteriaceae bacterium | reverse complement strand
TCGGGGCTGCGGTGGTCGCCGCAATGGATGTGGGAGCATGGAACTCGCTTCATGGGAATCCGACTAAAAACCAGAATGGACGAGTTGTGGCAGACAACTACCTCATTACTCTTTTACCAGCTTACCAACTCACCTATACACATTTCGCCCCTTCGGGGCTGCGTTAGATTACGGCAATGGATGTGGGAGCCGGAAAGCATTTCGGGAGAATCCGACCTGAGCAAGTGGTGGGTATCCGCATACCTTGGTTACTCTTTTACCAATTTACCAACTCACCTGATTTACCTGCTTACCAGTTCACCCAATTACCCACTCACCCCACTTACTAATACGCAACCGTCAGCGATCCCTTAAACCGCTGGTGGGTGAAGCGGATGTCGTAGAAGAAGACACCGGCGGCTTCGTGCTGGGCGTACCACCGGAAGTGGCGGTCGGTGCTCGTGAAAACCGTTTGGCCCCAGCGGTTGACGATTACCACTTTCTCAAAGCGGTCCAGACAGTTGTCTTCCGGCAAGCCCACGCTTTCATCGGGAGTCACGCTGCCACTGTAACACGAACCTGCTTCGATGCCAGACACGGCGAAGTAGTCGTTGCAACCGTCGCCATTGGGTGTTATAATATTGGGGACTTGCACCGGACCGTTCGTGTGCGGAACGTCCGCGAGGTTGATGCGCAAAGACACTGTGTCGGCAGCACCTGTGATGCAGCGGTTGTCTTTTACGCTGAAGTAAAACCTGTATTCGTTGGCGAAGACATCGCCGCGGAACAGCGAGCAGTCGGGCTGCCAGGTGAAGGGTGAAGTAACTTCTGTTTCGCCCTGTGCATCCTGGAATGTGTAGCCTTCTGGCGGCACTGTGCCACCTACGCTATCCAGTTTCAGCACCAGGTGATCGATTGGCGCCACATCGGTATCGGTGCCAGTGAGATTGAGTTGAATGGGTGTGCCGGGAAGCACCGCCATGGTGTTGTTGGTGAGTGTGGTGCCGGTGGTATTGAGATTGACCAGTGAAAGTTTCGGTGCGAGGTTGGGTGGAGGAAGCACTTTTAGTTTCACCATCACGGTGTCGGTTTTCAGGAGGCGGCACTTGTTGGTACTGTCGAGCACAATGAACTGTATCTGGAAGCTGTCTTTCTTTGCGAGGTCCAGTCCCGCGCAGGCAATTGACCAGCTAAAGGGCGACGATACCTGATGCACGGCTTTCTTTCCGGTGAATGTTGCGCCCACCTTGTCCAGCGGCAGGTCGGTGATCATGCTGAGCCGCAGCGTGTCCTGGTTGGTGATATCGCCGGTGACGTTGAAGTCGAGGTGTTCAAATACCGATCTGCTCACGGGCACAATGGTCTCGTCAGGGTCCGCCGTGAGGTCAGTGTCGAGGTGAGGATCGGGAAAGAAGGGCAGTTGCACGGCCAGGTTGAAAGTGGCTTCATCGAGGTTGCGTTGGTCACACTGATCCTTGTCTTCAACAAATACTTTGACCTGAAAGGTGGTGCGGTGATTGAAGTCGTACAAATGGCAGTAGGCATCCCAGTGCAAACTCACATCGGCGATGCCTTTCGTTGTTTCACTGGCCTGAAAGATCATGCCTGCGTCGGCGAGCAGGAAGCCATCGGTGGCGGCGGACACCATCACCGAGTCACCATCGGGGTCAACGGCCCGCAGGTTCCAGGTGCGCGCATCGCCCTCCTGAAGGGTTTCGCTGATGGTGTGGGTAGGAATGAAAGTGGGTGGCTGGTTGGGCGGTGGCTGGATATTGACCGTCACCTTCAGCGTGTCTGACAGTGGTAAAGCACAGGCGTCGTCGAAGGCGATGATACCAATCTCCATGGGGCCGGCAGGCACGAGTGGACACTTATCGAAGCAGATCGTGAAGTCGGCGGTGCTTCCGTTGGTGAGCCTCGCAATAGAGATGTCGGGCAGCATCTTGCTGAGGTCCTTGTTCCTGAAGTTGAGCGCTACTGCCCTGATGCGAATGGTCTCCTGGAAATTCTGCAGCGGATCTTTTGAGTCTTCGTCAGCCACGCGTACGTTGATGCAGCGGTTTTGATCGGTGACCGTGTTGGCAAAGCTTACACTCATGACGCCATGGGCGCTGAATGTGGGTTCCGAGAGTTGTTTGCCTGTAATGAAGGGGGGCACGGAAATCTGGCAGTCCTGCACGAGCATCTGGAAGTCGCGCCGGGTTTCGCCGATCTTGATGCCATCGCGGAACTCTTCACACTTGACGGCAAAAACAAACAATCCGGTTTGTGTCGGTGTGACGGTAATGAAGCCTTCCGGGGTAATGCGCAGGTCGGGCTTGCCACCGGTGATGTGTTGAAGATCAAATCCGGGTCTCCATTGTACATCGGGGAAGGGACCCGGGCTGGCACCGGGGTAAGCCTGATTGGAGCGCGTGTTCAGCGGTGTTACTAGTGAGTACGCCAGGGAATCTCCATCGTCATCCACACCGGCGAAGTCCACATAGTAGCGACGGTTGATGCATGCGTAGTCGCTGAGCGGTGGAAAGAGGTGCGGGGACGAGTTGATAAATTCCTTGCCATTGCGCATGACGGGCGGGAACTCCAGGTAAAACGTTTGTCCTGCATACCGGCGCCCGCTTCCCTGTGGTGGCGGAATCTCACTGTAGATGTTGGTAATGGAGTAATTGCGGCAACAACGCTGGTATTCCATAAAGTAGCCGGCAGGATCGCTGAAGTCGCGCGCCGGCAGGTCGGTCACTGCCGTGTAGATGATCTTGTTGGTAACGAGAGACCCATCAGCGCACTGGTTTTGCGTGTAGTTGACGAGTTTTTCAGAATTGAGACTCAGGATGAGCTCCTTCACGCGGAAGCGATCTGCCTTTCGGTAAAAATAGACGTGAACGGTATCGTCCTTGGCACCCTGGGCTCCGTTGACGACATCGAAATAGAGCACCATATTGATGCGGAACTGGCCGTTGGGCAGCCGGAGCATTTCAAACTCCCCGCCTACAATATGGGATGCGCCCGCATAGATCGGCAGAAGAACCAGCAAGAGGAGGATCAAACGCTTCATACCCGGCACAAACCGAAAGATAAAAAAAGGACCCCGTCTTCAGAAAGGGCAAATCGGTAAATTGCGGGGATGAAAAAGGGTGATTGGATCAAGGGAGTGGCCGTAGAGACCATGGCGGCGGAGGGCAAATGTATTGCAAGATTGGACGGGCAAGTGGTTTTTCTCACGGGCGCCGCACCTGGCGATGAGGTAACCCTCGAAATCACCAAGATCAAATCCAGTTTTCTGGAGGCGCGGGCGGTGGAAATTACACGGTATTCGCCCTTTCGCGACCAACCCTTCTGTGAACATTTCGGCGGCTGTGGCGGCTGCTCGTGGCAACATATCCAGTATGCGCAACAGCTTGCCTACAAACAGCAGCAGGTGATCGATAACCTCGAACGCATCGGCGGCCTGACATTGCCGCCCGTGCGCCCGATACTTCCCTCCTCTCAAACCCGTCACTATCGCAACCGTCTTGATTTCACCTTCACCGCCAGCCGGTGGCTGACCAAAGAGGAAATGGAGCAGACTGTTCCTTTTGCTCCGGGATTGGGCTACCACATGCCGCGGGCTTACGATCGCGTCTTCGATGTGAAGAATTGTTATCTGCAACCCTCGCCGTCCAACGATATAAGGCTCGCAGTCCGGCAGTATGCCATCGATCACCAGATTCCTTTCTTCGATTTGCGCAAGCAGGTAGGATTTCTGCGGACGCTGACGATCCGCACAGCCAATACGGGTGAAGTCATGGTCATTTTGCAGGTCACGTACGATCACATGGAATGGACGGGTGGCATCCTGGCGATGCTCGCTGAGAAGTTCCCTGCCATTACGTCGCTGAATTACATTGTCAACGGCAAGCGCAACGACACATTTGCGGACCTGGACGTGGTGTGCTGGAAGGGATCACCTGTGATCACGGAGACCATGCCATCACCTGCCGGCGGTGAAACGCTGAAGTTTCGCGTCGGGCCCAAGTCATTTTACCAAACCAACTCAGAGCAGGCGTACCGGTTGTATCACACCGCCTGGGAAATGGCAGGCTTTCGCGGCGATGAACACGTGTATGACCTCTATACCGGTACGGGCACCATTGCCAACTTCGTTGCCTCTTCGGTGAAGTCGGTCGTTGGCCTGGAGTACGTGGAAGCGGCTATCGCGGATGCAAAGGTGAATGCGGCTTTGAACGGGGTGACCAATGCTTCCTTTTTTGCAGGAGACATGAAGGATCTGTTGAACGAGTCGTTCCTTGCCACACACGGCCGGCCCGATGTAGTGATCACCGACCCGCCGCGCGCAGGGATGCATGAAGATGTGACGCGTGTCCTCCTGGAAGCAGCACCGGAGCGCATTGTGTACGTGAGCTGCAACCCGGCTACGCAGGCCCGCGATCTCAAACTGCTTGATGCACGGTATCAAATCGACGCCGTGCAGCCGGTGGACATGTTCCCGCACACTATGCACGTGGAGAATGTCGTTCGCCTGGTGCGGCGATAGAAGCCTTGGGCTTTCGCGTAATTATTGGTTGATTGCATGGATGTTTCGACTTCAATGGCTTTTGGGATGTTTTCTGGCGATACCCGTGTATAGCCAGGTGACCAGCGTATCGGCGCTGGATACCCTGCCAGTGACGACCAGGGGCCATGTGGCCGTGGGCGGCTATGTCGACACATACTACGGTTACAACTTCAACAAGCCCGACGACGGCAACAATCCGTACTTCGTGTCTTCAGCGCGGCATAACGAGTTGAGCGTAAATCTCGCCTATGTAGATGTGCGCTACCGCGCCAGCAACCTCCGTGCACGTATGGCGCCGGGCTTCGGCACTTACATGGATGCGAATTACAAAAACGAACTCGGTACGCTGAGCCACCTCGTCGAAGCCAATGTAGGTGTACGGCTTTGGCCGCGGAGAAATGTGTGGCTTGACATGGGCGTGCTCACGTCACCGTTCACCAACGAGAGCGCCATCTCCCGCGACCACCTCATGTACACCCGTTCCTTTGCGCCGGAGAATGTCCCGTATTACTTGTCCGGCGCACGCCTGACGGTACCCCTCGGTAGTAAATGGACCGGCTACCTCTGGTATCTCAACGGCTGGCAGGTGATCCGCGACAACAACACCGGCAAGTCGGTGGCAACACAGATTGAGTTCAGGCCTGCGCCGCGTTGGCTCATCAACTGGAACACCTACACAGGCGACGAGCGCGCATTCTTTCAGCCTGATTTCCGCACCCGTTTCTTCAACGACTTGTATTGCATTTACAATGGCTCCGGCAGATTCTCATTCACGACGAGCGTGTATTACGGCGTGCAGCAGCGCGCGGGCAGATCGACGGCTGCGTGGTGGCAGGCGAATGCAATCGGCAAAATGAAATTGACAGACAAGGTCTCGCTCTCTGGCCGGGTGGAGTATTTCGATGATCCGGAGGCTGTGATGCTCGCAAACGTGAACGGTGGCGCAGGCATCAGAACCGGCAGTGCCGGCCTGTGTGTGAATGTGAAAGTGCATGACCGGGCGCTGTTTCGGGTTGAGCAGCGGCAGTTCTTTGGGCCGGATGCAGTGTATGTCCACAGCAGCAAGGCAGTTTCCGGCGGCGCGCTGCTGGTCGGCAGCCTGACGGCGTGGTTCTGATTGATGGGCAGCTGGGTCCACCGACCACCCGCAGTCTGCTTCTGGTTACTAATTATTATCCTGGAACGACCGGTTGCGGTCGAGTTTGAGGTCTTTGAGCATGCCGGCTTTCACGCGGATGGAAAACTGGTAGGATTGAAATTTGCCGAAAGGCACCCAGCTCAGGGACGTAGTCCAGCAGTGCAGATCGCGCGTGATACTCACATTGGTCATGGTCAGCTGCTTGTTGACAAAATCATAGCCAGAGTTGTAAGTGATCGCCCACTTCTCAGTAAGACCCAGCTTTCCGTTGAACCGCACCGACTGGGTGACAACGGCTTTGTCGTGTCCGGTGCGGGTGTAGGAGAGGTTGTAGTTCAGGCTCATACTCCACGGAATGGAGAAGTCCACGTACAGTTCGGGATGCTGAAGCAGTAATTGCTTGTCGTCCTGGTTCAGATTGGATTGCGCGATTTTGGCTTTGGTTTCATTTTCCTTCTTGCGCGCCTGTGGGTTCAGGTTGGTGCCGAAGGCGACAGAGACACTTGACAATTGACCAAGGGAATGGTTGCGGGACCACGCATACTCATCCAGTTTGGTTTGGTACACCCGTTGGGTGGTGGTTCCCTTGATACTGTCGAGCCTGTACACATAGGGATCCAGCGTGCCAGTGAAATTGATGTTGACTTTGTTGTCGAGGATGTTGGTATTCGCCGACATGCTGATCGGTGCCAGCTTGAAGGAGGGGGCTAGAAAATTGTAGCCGCTGTTGATGCCGAAGGAGTTGAAGATCGGAATCTTTCGGGCGATGGAATCATTTTTTCCTTTCACTTTCAGTTCGAGCGTGTTGTTGATGCCAAAGTTCAGCGAGGTGGATTTGCTGGTTCGTGAGCTTCCGTAAATAAATCCTTCGTGATGGGATTTGTACACAGTGGCGAGTGTGTTGCCCTTGGAATCCTTGGGTGTGAGTGCCTGGTAATAGTTGATGTTCTGCTGGTAGTCGGGTTGAAAACTCAAGCCAATGCTCGGGTTGATCACGTGACGGATGGCCTTGATGGATCCTTTCCTGAATAATTTTGTTCCGTAGATGCGCGTGTTGAACGACAAGCTGCTGGTGAAATTGGTAATGGCATTGAACTGACGCACGGTGTCCTTCACGATGATTTTCGTCTGGGTGCTGTCGAGTTGCCAGTTGAGTTTTTCAAAGTAGAAGATCTGGTCGAGGTTGATGCTGGGGCTGAAGGTGAAGTACTTCAGGATTTTGATACTGCTCTGGAAAGGGATGTTGTGTTTGAATCCTTTTTTGCCATTTCGAACAAAGGTCGACAGGTTGGCGACGGTGAAAGGGGCGATGCTGTCCTGTGCGGCCACGGTGAGAGCAGTTTCTTCGTCAAGGCCTGCGAGGCTTTTAATTTTTCCGAGGTTGTTTGTGATTTGGTTGGTTCCGCTCATGGTATAGCGGAAGGCCAGGTTTTCCCAGAACATTTTTCCGGCGAGGATTTTCTTGAAGGGATAGAGGTTGTTGACGTTGAGAGAAACGTCAGGCAGGGGGAGATCTACCTGTTTGGTGATGAGGTCCTGGTTATGGCGCAGGTTGATACCCATGCTGATGGGTGTGCCTGGAAATGACTTGGAGAAGGAGATATTTGAGCTCATCTTCCTGCTTGTGTTGTCAAGTGTGCGTGCTGCGACGGCGTTGGATCCCACGAAGTTGTTGTTGGTGAAAGTGGTTGTGGCGGCGTTGACAGAGGCAGAAAAACGGGCGCTGCCGCGGCTGGACGGTGTATGTGACCAGGTGATGCGGAAGTCCTTCGGCGCGTTGCGGTCTTCAATCTTGGTAGTGGTGCGGTTGTTGGTAAAATTGAAGAGCAGGTTGCCCTGGTATTTGTAACGTGTGATGTATTCGGTGCGGAGGGTGAGTGCGGTTGAGCCTTTGGAATACACGTCGCCCTGCAGCCACGCCTTTACGTGGTCGTTGATATCGAAAAAATAGCCACCATTGCGAAGGAAGAATCCGCGCACACCTTCTTCACCATAAGCAGGAACGATGATTCCTGAGGAGCGCTTGATATTGGAGGGGAAAACACCAAAGAGAAATCCCAGAGGAGTGGGCACATCGTTGAATTCCATGTAGAAGGGACCGGCTACAATCTTGTCGCCGGGAATGGCTTTGGACCGGGTGGCGATGATGCGGAAGTGTGGATGGGCGAGATCGCACGTGGTGTAGGCATTGTCCACACTGAAAAGTTCGTTCTTGTCGTTCTTGAAGACCTGAGCGCCATGCATGATTCCTTCTCCCTGCTTGGTGACGACTTCTTTGATGCGCGCCTTCTTGGTTTTGAAATTGTAGACCATTTCCCGGGTCTCGTAGGTCTGATTGCCGTCCTTGAACACCGGATAGCCGATGTGTCTGCCGGTGGTGTCCACGCTGCCCACGGCGGAGATGAGTGATTTGCCGTAGTCGATGGTGATGTTTTCCGCCTCCAGTTCAATTTCCCCGTACTTGATTTTCGCATCGCCGTACAGCCTGATGATTTTATCCTCCAGGTTGCTGTTGATGGAGTCTTTGGCTGAATAGAAGATAGTGGTGTTGATGTCAGACTTCCGGGGTTTGGCTTTGGTGGAGTCGGCCGGGTTGCGTTGGGTGGAGTCGGCGGGCACTTTGACGATCAAAGAGTCTCTTCTGGCAGGTTCTTTGATGATAGGAGTACGGACGGTTTGTTCCACCTGGGCAATGGCCACCTGAGCAATGAATACAAAGAACAACAGCGCGAAGCTCCTCACACAGTCTGATTTGATAGTTCGATCCTTAATTTTTCGCGAAAAATTCACGATTTTGCGCGAATTTATCGGAAATCCCCCATACAACGTCAGAACCGTGCAGAATATAGGCATCAAGGCTCTGTTGATAGCAATAACCTTGCTAATCTCTTCGGGGGCGCCACCGGTTGACTCAAAAATTGATGTGGTGGTGATCGATCCGGGGCATGGGGGGCGCGATCCGGGTACATCCGGCAAGCACCTGAAGGAAAAGGATGTGGTCCTGAAGATCAGTTTGAAGCTCGGTGCCCTGATTGAACAGAATTTCCCGGGTGTGAAAGTGGTTTATACCCGTAAGGAGGACCGGTACCTGGGTTTGGACGACCGGGCCAGCCTGGCCAACAAAAGCAAGGCTGACTTGTTTATCTGCATACACGCCAACTCGGTGCCCCGTCCGGACACGTATGGGACGGAGACCTATGTAATGGGACCGCATAAGACGGAGGGGAACATGGAGGTGGCGAAGCGTGAAAACGCGGTTATGCTTTACGATGAAAACTATCAGGAGCGCTATGAGGGATTTGATCCCAACAGCCCGGAGTCCTATATCCTGTTTTCACTGGCGCAGTCGGCGTTTCAGGAGAGCAGTCTGAAGTTTGCGGACAAAATCGAGCGCCAGTTCAAGCACAAGGCCGGTCGCTACAGCCACGGTGTGAAGCAGGCAGGGTTCTGGGTATTGTGGCGTACGGCCATGCCCAGTGTGCTCGTGGAGGTGGGATTTCTCACCAATGCGAAGGAGGAGCAGTTTCTCGGCACGGCACAAGGTCAGGATACCATTGCTGCGTCACTGTTCAGGGCCTTCAAGGAATATAAAACGCAAGTAGAAGCAATAAACCAAAACTGAAGTGAAGAGTAAGGAATTCAAAGTGGGATTGTTTGCAGCCACTGCACTGATATTGATGTACCTCGGGTTCAATTACCTGAAGGGCGTGGATTTTCTTTCCCGCAACAATATCTACTATGCGATCTATGACAATGTCGATGAGTTGGCCGTGTCCAACCCGGTGCTTGTGAACGGCTTTGCTGTCGGTCGCGTGAGCGCCATCCGCATCCTCGCTGAAAAGAACAACCGCGTGCTGGTGGAATTGGAAATTGACTCAAAGGTGATCCTTGGCCGAGAGACCAAAGCCATCCTTAACAGTAACTTCCTCGGAAGCAAATCCATTCTGCTCAACCTGGGCCGGGTTGACAAGGACCAGGCCATTCAGCCCCGCGACACGCTGGCTTCTGAAGTTGCCAAGGGTATTACCGACATCCTGAAGACTGCCGAGCCTGTTGCCAACAGCCTGGAATCAACTGTGTTGAAACTCAACTCCATCCTGGAAAATCTGGCGCAAAACAGCGATGAAATCAACAGGATCTTTGCGGAGTTTCAGAAGACGCCCGTCATCCTGAACAGCACCCTGACCAACGCCAATGGCCAAATCGATGAGCTGGCTGCTACCTTCAAAAAGTCTGGTGAAGCGCTCAACGCCACCATCCGGGACGCACAGCCCATGATGGCCAACCTACGGTATTTTTCGGACTCCCTGCGATCGATGCAACTCAACAGCACCTTGATGAAAACGCAGCAGACGTTGTCGAGCCTCCAGCAGACGTTGGCCAGGCTTAACAAAGGCGACAATACTGCCAGCAAGCTGTTGACAGAAGATTCGCTTTACAACAACCTGAATCATCTCCTTGTGCATGTCGACAGCCTGATACTGCACCTCGACAACGACCCGCGCCACTTCACGGCGCCGCTCGGCCGCAGCAAGAAGAAGATTGAAAAATTGCGCAGGCAGGAAGAAGAGAAGCGCAAGGCATCGGCTGTCAAGAAATGATTGCCTGAATGGCCGGCATGACTGAAAACGAAATCAAAGCTCTGATCTCTCTGCTCGACGATGAGGACAAGCAGATTGTTGCTCACGTGGAGGAGCGCATCCGCACGCTCGGCAAGGACGCCATTCCTTTTCTGGAGAAGCAGTGGGAAGAAACACTCAGCACTTCCCTGCAAACCCGCATTGAGGACATCATTCATGATCTTCAATATGAATTGCTGCGCGAGCGGCTGCGGCAATGGTATGAAAGTCCCGAGCAAGACCTGCTCACAGGCATGTGGTTGATCGCCACCTACCAGTATCCCGATCTGGAACTTGAAAAACTCCGGCAGGATCTGGAGCAGCTTTACTACGATGTGTGGGTTGAGTACAAGCCTGAGCTCTTTGCCTACGACCGTGTGAAGGTGATTAATGGGGTGTTGTTCAGCAAACTCCGCTTCAGCGCGAATACGAAGAATTTTCACTCTCCGGCCAATTCTTTCATCAACACCGTGCTGGAGTCGCGCAAGGGAAATCCCATCACTTTGTGCGTGATCTATCAGCTGGTCGCACAGAAACTCAAGATTCCGGTGTTCGGCGTCAACCTGCCCAATTTGTTTATCCTCACCTACAAGGATGAGAGCCAGCAGTTTTACATCAATGCCTTTAACAAGGGGCTGATCTTTACGAAGCAGGATATTGAAAATTACATCGGTGAGCTCAATCTGGTACCTCAACCTTCCTTCTTTGAACCCTGCTCGCACGCAGAGATCGTCAAGCGCTCGCTGCGCAACCTGGTGATGTCCTACGAGAAGATCGACGAACACGCCAAGGCGGAAGAAGTGAAGATGCTGCTGGTCGGGATTTCCGACGGTGGTGACCTCGGCGTGTGACCGCTTAAACTTGAACTAATCCCCGAAATTCACAGAGATGTTGGAGGCAATGCCAATCCGGAATCCGTAGGATTGGTAGTTGCCCTGCACAAAGGAGGCAGCCGCCTCCAGGCGGAAGATGCGCAGGATGCCATCAAGTGAGTAGCCAGCTTCCATGTAGTCCTGCGATGCAGGCGTTTTCAGGTAGTTCACAAACACATTCTCTCGAATCCCGAACATGCGCAGTTTGGGAATCCTCGTCGCCAGGAACTTGCGAAAGTGATAGTGAACGTTGGCTGTGAAATACTCATCTTTTGTACTGTACTGGTAGTAGTCCATGAGGCGGTAACTGCCCACAAGACTGGTCGTCATGAACGGCGTGCGGTTGCCCATGAAGTGTTTGTAGTCCATGAAGTACATCTTGTCATTGTTCAAAAACTTGCCACCGTGCAGATTGAAGTCCAGCCGGCCCACCACACCCGTTTTAAATCCATAGCGGACGCCTACATCAACCATGTCATAGTTCACATCGGAGCCGAGGACATTGTGAAAGCCCTTCCGGTACTCCAGCGAAAATACTGGTGATGATTCATTGATGCGCTCTTTGCGGCCGTCCCTCACTGAATACTTCAGCCATGGACGTGCCTCCAGCAGCACGCTGCCGAGGAATGCGCTGTGCTCCGGAAATGCTGTGCTCGCCAGCTCATTGCTCACGGGGGCATTGGCCGTGTAGGCTTCTTTCTTGTAGTTGATCAGCACATAGTTGTTGTTGTTAAACAATTCGCGCCGCTTCATCCACGACCATTGGGTAGTGAGGGTATAGCGGTCGTTGAATTGCTGGCGCCACCGCAGGTCTACAAAATCCCTCTCGTAGATTTTCATCAGGTTGCGTTCCATCAGAAGGGTAGTGAATGTGTTGACGAAGTGATGGATGGGTATCTCTGAATTGTATTGTTGCACATACCGGCCGCCTTCCACAGTGAGTCTTGTGTTGCGATTGCGAAAATCTGCGCGCAACAGCCCGATGGCTTTTTCTCTGGCAAAAGAGTATCGGATGACCGGACTGATTTCAAGCCTGGAGGTGCGTGCCCGCCGCTCCGGATGCAGCGAGTCGCGCTTCACCCATCGGTGCACGTAGCCCAACCGATAGATGAGATTTACGCCTTCGACTGTATTGAATCCGCCGTAGGGTGTATGGATGACAAAATCTGAGTGCTTGCCAAGCCTGTAGTTGTCGCCAGTGATAATATCCCACACCTGAAATCCGCGTTTCCCGCGCTTCTTGAGGGTATCCCCCTCTTCCTTCTTTTTCTCGATCAGCCCCAGGCTGTCGGCCTTCTTGTAGCCGCGCTGCTCTTCCACTTCAAGCGGCGCAGGCCTGATTTCTGTCCAGAAGGTGGAGTCTTTCTTGAAAGCCAGCGAGTCTACTTTGTATTCAGTCTCCGACACCACGTCGGGCTCTTTCTGCTGTTTCTGTTCCTCCTTCTCATACTCTTTCAGCATCTGGTTCAGTTCTTTCCGTGAGACTTCCTGACCCGCCGCCAGCCGCTGTTCGATGTTCTGGTTCTTCTTCGTGTACTTCTTCTCTATTTGTTTGGCTTCTTCCTTGTGAAGCTTGTCATCCACGACAGTGATTTCGTTCCTGAGGGCGGGATTGAGAAACACCTTGTAGTCCTTCACCGTGGCGAGGTACTGGCCTTCGAAGTCGAAGCCAAAGACGCTGCCCCCAACCACAAACTGCTGGGATACGGGCATCCAGGCCTTTTCATCGATCGGACTGTAGATCTGTTTGACATCGAAGTTGATTCCCAGCTTGGTCGTCTTGAGGTCCACACTGTGGATGCTCCAGTAATCTTCCACAATGAAAATGATGCCTTCAAATACGTTATCGCCTTTGGAGCGTGGTGTCACTTTGATCTTGCTGATTTCATACCCGCGTTCTTTGAAGGAACCCAGGTACTCAAAGCGGTAGTAGGTAAACGATTTGGGGGACAGAGGCGAGACAGTCTCGGCGATTTCCGGTTCGTACAGGCTGCCGAAAATATAGGCGTTGGGCGAGGCTTGTGCATTGCCCTGCTTGTAAACCGCGATGACTTTCTCTTTGAATTTATTAGGTCGCTTGTAGGAGATTTCACTGACAGACTCAGTGATGAACAGGCGGTCCTTGGTGATGCCTTCTTTTTCAAGCGCTTTCTTGGCCAGCCACGGATAATCTTTCAGTTTGCCTTTTCCCTTGATGTACACGCGTGCAGAAAAGCTGTCAACCTGCTGCGTGTGGTAGCGCGCTTTGGCGATGGCCTTGCGCATGATGGTGTACGCAGGATCCTCCTTGTTGGCGCGCACGGTGACCGATTGCAGCACCAGAGCCTGGGTCTTGAGGGTGATATTCAGGTCAATGTACTGACCGTTGATATCAATGGTTCTCGATGAAGTTTCGTAGCCCAGAAAGTGGAACAGTACGTCATAGTGCCCGGGTGCCAGCGCCACTTCATAACGTCCTTGCGCATCGCTGGCGGCGCCGGTGTTGAGTTGTTTGATGAAAACGGTGGCATATGCGAGGGGGGCGCCGTCGTCACCTTTGATGACACCGCGGATACCGCCAGCAGACTGAGCGAGAAGTTGGGCAGTGGTCAGTCCAAAAAGGGTGCAGCAGAGAAGAAGGAAGAATCTAGTGGAGGTAATAGCCTTTTGCATGAATGATCTGCTCAACAGGTTCCGGTACCAGATAACGGATAGATCGGCGGTTGCGTATACACTCTCGAATGTAGGTGGCAGAAATATCCAGCAGGGGCGCATCGATGACTTTTACGTGAGGATGCGAAATTAGTTCTCCGGGTTGCGTCGCTGGTCGGGGATATACATAGAGCCCGTAGTGTTCAAGGATGTGCTGGTAGTTTTTCCAACGGGTAAAGTTTTCCAGATTGTCCGAGCCGAGTATCACTTTAAATTCCTTTTCGGGGTGACGTTCGGACAAGTGGGCCAGCGTATGGGTGGTGTAGCTGGGTTTGGGCAGATTGAATTCAATGTCGGACACCTCCAGTTTGTAGTGGTCTGCCACAGCGGCGCGGGCCATGTCATACCGGTCGAACTCATGCAGCAGCCCTTTGCTGGGTTTGAGCGGGTTTTGGGGGGAGACGACAAGCCACACCTTTTGCAAATCAGTGTTTTCTGCCATGATGTTGGCAATGATCAGATGGCCGACATGAATGGGGTTAAACGATCCAAAAAACAGTCCGATTTTCAAGGCAGCCTGGTTGGAGTGAATGGACTAGGTCAGCTTGAACGCGTCGTACAAGCGCTGCGCTTCCTGAAGTGATGTTGCGAGGTCTTCGTTGACAAGGATCTTGTCGAACTGATCCTGGAAGGACATTTCAAAGCGGGCCTTGAAGATCCTGCGCGACAGGCTGTCCGGCGATTCGGTGCCGCGGTCATGCAATCGTTGTTCGAGCACTTCCAGAGAGGGGACGCTCACGAAAACAGACAGGGCGCGGGGGCCAAAGTACTTTTTCAGGTTGATACCGCCCTTGACGTCGACGTCGAAGATTACATTGCGGCCTTCGTTCCAGATGCGCTGTATCTCCGACTTGAGGGTGCCATAGTAGTTGCCGGCATACACTTCTTCCCATTCAATGAATTCTCCGTTGTCGATCTTCTTTTTGAACTCATCCGGGGTGAGGAAATAGTAGTCTTTTCCGTTCTCTTCGCTTCTGCCGCGGCGATCGCGGGTAGAGGCGGAGATGGAGAATCCGAGGTCGGAATTATGGGCCAGGAGGTGATGGACGATGGTTGTTTTACCGGAGCCGGAAGGGGCAGAGAAGATCAGGGCCTTGCCGGGCATATCAAAGCGGTTTGATGCTGGCGCTGATCTTCTGACGGATGCTGTCGAGCGTTTCAGGCGCGATGCCGCTGCCGCAGCACTTGCGCTGCAACATATCTTTGATCATCATGTCGACGCTGTAACTCTTGTAGCAGGGCATGCACACTTCCATGTGCTTCTTGAAGTAGGCGATTTGTTCACTGGTGGCCTGACCATCAAGGACAAGCTGAAGCATTTCAAGGCAGGAGAGTTTTCCCGAGTTGGTGAACGGGTTGGGCGCAGGATCGTTCATGATGCAGTGTTTTTGTAGCCCATTTCTTTCGCGTATTCGCTCAGTTTTTCTTTGAGCAGATTGCGGGCCCGGTGTAGTCGGCTACGCACAGTACCAATGGGAATATCGAGAATCTTAGCCATCTCTTCGTACTTAAATCCTTCCAGGTCGCAGAGTATAATGACGGTTCTGAAATCCACATCCAGCGCATTCAGCGCGTTGGAGATTTCATCGCCAATCATGTCTTTCAGTGCGTCTACCCGCAAATCTGGGGTGATCTGCCGGTCTACTTCATCTGAATTATAATAGCTCTCAACTTCCTGATAGTCTACCTTGGAAGGTTCCTTAATTTTCTTCCGGTAGTCGTTGATGAAACTGTTTTTCAGAATCCGGAACAACCATGCTTTTGCGTTAGTTCCTTTTTGGAATGATTCTATGAAGCGATAGGCTTTGAGGTAAGTATCCTGTACAAGGTCTTTTGCGTCATCCTCGTCCAGTGTGAGGCGGTGTGCGAAATTGTACATCGAACGGATGTGGGGGAGGAACTCCTGGTTGAAGATTTCTCCCTTCTCTGCGTCAGAGTAGTTTTGGCGTGGCCCGTCAGGGATGATTGGCAGTTCTTCCAAAGCGATCAAAACCCAAAGGTACTCAACAAAGTGATTCGTACAGCAGCAGGTACTTGCGTGCGGCTGCCTCCCAGGAGAAGCTTGCGGCCCAGCGTTTCATTTCTTCGCGGAGGGTCGGCGAGGCATCATAATAGCGCATACCCTGTGTAAACACCATATTCATGTGCTGGGGCTCAAAATTCTCGAAGTAGTTGGCGAGCGGGCCGCCCACTTCGGGCAAACTGGTAAGCCGGGAAATAAAGACAGGCTTGCCCTCACTCATGGCTTCCAGGACCGGCAGTCCAAATCCCTCCGAGAGGGAAGGGAAAAGAAACGCTTCACAGTGCTGATAGAGCCATAGCTTTTCGGACTCGAGCACGGCGCCCGGCATGATCAGGCGATCAGCCACTCCCATCTTGCGGGCGGCCTCGAGAATTTCTTCGGAATAGGGGTGAGACTTGTCGCCCGCAATCACAAGTTTGACGTTCGGGTTCGATTGCAGGATGGGCAGGATGGTGTGGAAGTTCTTTTTCGGATTGACAATGCCGATGGTGAAGAGGAACTTTCCTTCTGTCATGAATTCTGGCCTTCGGGCCTGTAAACTGGCTGACCGAACCGGGCCGCCATTGTGGATTACATGAATCTTCTTCTCATCCACTTTGATGTAACTGATCAGGTCCTGTTTGGTGAAATTGGAAACCGTCACAATGGCATGTGCCCGGTCCACATTTCGTTGAAGTTTTCGAATTTCCTTATCGCGTCTCCAACCGGTGTACTTGACCATGAAATTGAGATCGTGCACCGTAAGCACCACTTTGGTTGATGGATTGGTGGGCCAGTAAGGAGAGCCTTGCTGCAGGCAATGCCACACATCGACGTCAGGCCGGTTCATCAGCAACCGGTGGTATGACTTGTTTGCCTTGTAGCGCCATCTTGCACCAAAGGCGTTAAGAAAAGCCGTGGGCACATAAAACAACAGATCCAATTTGCGGTTGTGGCGCGCGAACTCATTGCCCAGATGGTGACAAAACTGGCCCAGGCCCGAATTCATATTCCGCAACTTGGTCATCTCCAGCAGCACTTTCTTCCCAATTGGCTCCGCCGGCTGGGCTTCGATGAGGTCCTGTCGCCAGAAACCGAGTGACCCGGACTCAAATCTTCGAAGAAAGCTCACTACATCGTGGGCATCCCTGGGGGCGTTGTTAAACACGCAGCGACCATACCATGCCAATTGCTGGTGCCTCGTGAGCAAATGAGGATTTCTCACTTCTTTCGCGTGCGCCACCACGATGTATTCATGCGAGGCGCTGCGGGCAGCAGTCTCAACCCCGTCAGGATTTGTGTACAAAACTTCCCGGGCCTGGAAATCCTGTGCCGTCTCTGGTCCATCGGGGTCCTTTCCAACCACAATCAGGGTAATGTCCAGCCGCTGATTCGCTTCAAACAGTTTGGCGTATTTGTAGTACGTCCACTGAACGCTGAAAAACGACATGATCAAGCCCTCGTATCCCTGGGTGAGTCCACCCTTCATCAGCATGGTTCGGAAAAATGAGAAGGCCGTTTTGAGAACAATTTTCGAAAATGAGCTTTCTATCTTGTACCGGTTGTACTGCGCAAAGATGTCTGAGTAGCTTTGCAACTTGTCAATTGTTTCTGCAATGCTGCGGAAGGAATTGTGGTACAGGTCACCATTCAGGTGAATGACTTTCACGCCAGGTTGAAGCTCCACTGATTCATGCACGCCCTGGCCAGCCCACTGTCCAAACTCCCGGTCCCACAGCCTGATTTTCTTGTCGGGGTAGGCTCCTCCCACAAAAATATTCTTTCCCGAAAATGCGTTGAGCCGGTTCATCGAACAACCCTGCCAGCCGGGGTTTTGCTTGGCCTGCCCGATAGACTCGATGAGTTCCGGGGACAAGTACTCATCCGCGTCCAGTGCCAGTATGTAGTTGTGTGAGGCCCGCGCAACGCCGAGGTTTTTCTGATCTACATAGCCCAGAAAGGGCTGTTCGATGAATACGGCATGGTAGGATTGACAGATTTCGCGTGTCCGGTCCCTGCTAAGGGAATCCACTACCACAATTTCATCTGCCACACCGCGCAGGGACTCCAGGCAGCGCCCGATGTTCTTCTCTTCGTTGAGGGTAATGATGACGGCGCTGATCCTGATCATGGTACGGAAGATGCAAAGAAAAAGCCTTCCGGTCGCATCAACAACCGAAAGGCTTAATAAATGGGACTGACTGTTAGCGTTTTGCGATCAGGGCATCGCTCTTCATCATACGGATGAACTCAGCGCGATAGCCCTCTGTGTCCCTTA
>JAIBBB010000047.1 GCA_019694905.1 Cyclobacteriaceae bacterium | reverse complement strand
TATGAAGCCAGTGGATCGATCAGTGACAGCAACGTACGTTGCTTCTCTGCCGCCGAGTACGCGGGTTGTAGAGGTTATGGTCGCAAGGTGTCATGGCTTCCCGGCCTTTCTGTCGGTGGTAGCGTGAAAATTGTCCATCGTATTGCAGGAAGCTTTGCCTACTCATGGGGCTTCGGACTTGATGCCAGTGCGCAGTGGACACACCGTAACTGGCAACTCGGGCTCATGCTCAGAGATGTCACTGGCACTTACAACGCATGGACCAATAACAGTTCACTGGTTCAGTCCATATACAATCAGACTGGCAATGAGATACCCAAGAACAGTCTGGAAGTGACAACACCCAAGAGCATCCTCGGCGTGGCCCGGTATTTTCGTATTGGCAAAGACGTCGGTGTGCTTCCCGCACTCGACTTGCTCCTTACCTTTGATGGCAGGAGAAATGTCCTCGTGCGTTCTGCTCTGGTTTCACTCGACCCGTCGTTAGGTGTAGAACTCGATTACCGAAGACTGGCCTTCCTGAGGTTGGGTATCGGCAACACCCAGCGGGTGAAGAGTTTCTCCGGCGGCTACAATACCGCTGCACAGTGGGGCGGTGGAATGGGCATCAGGCTCAAACACGCTACCGTTGATTATGCGCTGACTCAAAATGGCACCGGTGCGGGTACCGTGTTGTCTCATACGTTCTCCTTGCTGATCAACGTTGATGAATGGTGAGATGAAAAGACTGTTGCTGATCTTTGGACTCGCGTGGCTGCCACATCTGGCCTTTTGCCAGTACGGTAATGAGTGGATCAACTACAGCCAGACCTATTACAAGGTACCGGTAGCAAAGACAGGTATCTACCGGCTCTCCTACAATGACATGGCCGCAGCAGGGGTTCCCATAGGTTCTGTTGATCCCCGAAGGATACAGCTGTTTCACCGGGGTGTGGAGCAGGCTGTTATTTTCTCAGGACAGGCCGACAGCAGGATCGACCCCGGCGACTACCTGGAGTTTTATGGTCAGCAAAATGACGGTACTCTTGACCAGACACTGTACAAACCTTCATCGGCGCAGCCCCATCCATACTACAACCTGTACTCAGACACCACGGTTTATTTTCTCACCTGGAGTGCTACCCAGGCAGGAAGGCGGATCGCTGATTTCTTTGAAGTGAATGCTGGTGGACTTGCAGCTGAATCCTACCATCAGTCAGAGATTTTGCAGGTCTTTGCTGGTGAGTATTCCGGCGGATATCAAATCGGAGAATTTCAACAGTCATTTTTCGACGTGGGTGAGGGATGGACGGATGCACCTGTCTGCGTGACCGGGTGCAGCGGATCTTCCAAAGACTATACGCTCACCGGAATCAATCAGACTGTCCAGGCGGCCGGACTCCCGGAGCTGGAAACACTTGTAGTAGGCAGATATCCTTATGGTCATCATACAGAGATTTATGTCGGGCCGGACGCGTCCAGCCTCCGACTCCTCACCACACTCGACTTCAATGCCTATGATGTCCGCAAGGTTCAACAGACGCTGTCGTGGGGTGATGTTTCTGCGGCTGGCAATCTCGTTTTGAGGATCAAGGCACTTGGTGTGGGCGGGCTGAATGATTTTGTGAGCCTCTCATACATCAAACTTGTTTTTCCGCAACAGTATGAAGCCGGTGGTCAGGAGCATGTATTTCATTCAGCAGTGAATGCAGGCGGAAAGTCCTATCTAACGATCGCCAATGCACCTTCCCAATCGCGCATTTGGGACATTACTGAGGCGGACAACCCGGTTCAAATCGGAACGGTGCCTAGCGGTGCCTTGCTGACTGCAATTGTCCCTTCTACTGACACTCAACGCACCCTGTACTTACACAATCAGCTGTTGTCCGCCTCGCTGACCAAAGTGCATTTTCGCCTGATCACACCCACCGCACACAACTTTCTTTTTATTACGCATCCTGCTCTGATGAAGCCAGCGCTGGGCTACAGCAATCCGGTGAAAGAGTATGCGGGCTATCGGCATTCGGCTATCGGCGGAGGCTACGATACACTTGTCGTGACCATGGACCAACTGCAGAATCAGTTTAACTATGGTGAACGTTCACCGCGTGCGATTTTTCAGTTTGTGAAGTTCATGGTAGAGCAGGGAGCTCCCCGTTACATGGTGCTTGTTGGCAAGGGCCTCGACGTACACGTCAATGAGGGCGCCGTGTATTTGAGACACAGCGGATCGCTTCCATCAGGGGCCGTTGACTTCGTCCCCAGCGCTGGACTGCCTGGTTCTGACATGCTTTACTCGGCCGGCCTGGCTGGCACGCTGCACGAACCCGCACTGCCCGTTGGCAGACTATCGGTGACTACATCTGCTGAAGTCGCCTCTTATCTGAACAAGGTGATGCAGTTTGAGCAGACACCCTTCAATGCACTCTGGCGGAAGGACCTGCTGCATCTGAGCGGTGGAATTGCCACGGGTGAGCCGGCGTTGTTTCGTTCTTATATGGACGGATTTGCTGCCATAGCGCGAGGACCCTATCTGGGAGGTGCGGTAGCCACCAGATCCAAGAGTGACCCCAGTACAGTGCAGTTTGTCAATGTTTCCGACGAAATCAACAAAGGTGTTGAACTGGTCACATTCTATGGCCACTCTTCGCCCGGCACCATCGACATCGATATTGGAAACGCCAGCGATCCGACACTTGGCTACAACAACGCTGGTAAATACCCTGTCTTTCTGATCAACGGGTGCAACGCCGGAAATTTCTTCAGGCCTGGCAAGGCTTTTGGCGAGGACTGGATGTCTACCGCCAGCAAGGGAGCGCGTAACTTTATCGCACATAGTTCCTTTGGTGACGGTCAGCTGCTTGAGCATTACTCGCGCCTGCTGTATCAGGTTGCGTTTGCAGACTCGTCATTCCTCATGAAGGGAATTGGTGACGTACAAAGGGAGGTGGCGAGGAGATTCATCAATAATGAAGGTGAATCTGTTGCAACCATCACGCAGGCACAGCAAATGGTCTTGCTTGGGGATCCATCGTTGCGTCTTTTTGGCGCCCGCTTGCCGGACTGGCAGACCGACGACAATGCGGTTTTTATCGCCAGCGCCGATGAGAATCCGGTGACAGCCCTCTCTGCGACTTTCCTCCTGAAAATCATCGTGCGAAACTTTGGTCGGACAACCCAAGATTCTCTTCATGTGCACGTGGCGCGCACGCTGTTTAACAACGCCGTGGTGCAGTACGATTCTGTCTATCGCCCGGTGGACTACGAGGATACGATTGTCTTTCGGCTGCCGCGGGTGAGTGCCAACGGCTTTGGCAATAACCAGTTTGTAGTCACACTGGACTACCCGGGTAAAGTCAAGGAACTCGATGAGACCAACAACTCCGGCAGGGTGACCTGGTTCTTTGCCAGGAATGGAACCCGGAATATCTTCCCGGCACCATTCTCAATAGTCACCAGCGACCAGGTGCAACTGCTGTGGCAGTCTTCTGATCTTCTCTCTGACCTGCGCGATTTCACCGTGCAGGTTGACACGGTGGCAACATTTGACAGCCCCTATTTGCAACAGGCCACAGTGAATGCACGCGTTGTCGCCCGGCACCTGATTACAATGCTTCCCGCCGACTCAATTGCTTACTATTGGCGGACGCGGCTGTCCAATCCGGCAGCAGGCGAAAGCACACAGTGGGAGGTGAGCAGTTTCACCCGCATTTTCAATGGTCCCGAGGGCTGGACTCAGGGCCATCGCGGTCAGTTTGCCGACAATCTCTATTCAGGACTTGCTTTTGACCCGCTTACAGGCAAAAGCAGGTTTGTAGAGACTGTGTCCACTATTTATGTTCATAATTACGGCAGTGCCAACCCTGCTGACTATACGGCGACTTCGCTCAGGATTGACGGGGTGGAATACAATCTGGGTACACAGGGACAGCCATGCAGGAACAATACCCTCAATCTGTTGGCTTTCGACCGCCGGTCAACGAGCCCTTATGCTGCACTGCCATTTGATTTTCAGGACCCGAGGACTTGTGGCCGTGAGCCCCAGTTGATCAATAGTTTTGAGTTGGCCGAAATCAATACCGGAAATGGGGATGACGTTTCGCAATGGGTCGACAATGTTCATGCAAGCGATTCTGTGCTACTTTTTACCATTGGAGACGCGGGCCTCGGCGCGCTACCTGCAACAATCATCACCAAGCTGAACGAACTGGGTATTTCCGCTGGCCAACTGGCAAGCCTTCAGGCGGGTGAACCGGTTGTGATTTTTGGTCGCAAGGGCGCTGCACCTGGTACGGCAGTTGTTCGGAAATCAACTGCTGCGCCTGCCAACGCTCAGGATCTGCAAGTGAATGAGACAATCACCGGCCGGTCGGGGAGCGGCACCATCACCTCCACACTCATTGGCCCTGCCAGTGCATGGGGCCAGCTTGCTCTCAGCTTGAACGAGATAACGAATAATGATCAGTTCAATATGTCGATTGCCGGTGTGAGCCTCGGCGGAACTGAAACTTCCTTGATGTCGGGCAGTAATACCCAATTCGATTTGTCGTCAGTCGATCCGCTCCAATTTCCAATGTTGCGGCTCAAACTTTTGGTTGCAGACGACCTCACGCTGACGCCAGTGCAGCTGAAGCGCTGGCTCGTCAGTTATACCCCTGTGGCTGAAGGTCTCTTGTTCTATGCAGGCACCAGCACGCCGGTATCACTTCAGGAAGGACAAACGTGGTCTGGCCAGTGGGGCTTTACCAATCTTTCTACCAAAGCATTCGCTGATTCATTGCGCGTTCAACTGACACTGTTGAACAGCTCCACCCGAAGGAGCGACCATCAGACATTCCGCATACAAGCACCGGCTCCATCGGATACCACGCTCTTTGTGACATCCTCCAATACGAAGGGGAGGGTAGGTGATAATGACGTGCAGGTGGTGGTGAATCCACAGATCCTGGCGGAACAATACTATGAGAACAACCAGATAGACCTGCCTTCCTACCTGCACGTCGATCGCTATGCCAATCAGCCGGTGCTGGATGTGCTGTTTGACGGCCGCTATATCCTGGACGGGGAAATCGTCTCGCCCGATCCGGCAATTACAATACGTCTCAAAGACGGAAATCGCTATTTGTTCAAGACCGACACAACAGGGATGTCCTTGTTCCTCACATCACCCGGCACGGTGGTGGCAACGCCCGTTTACTTCAGGCGCGCCGATGTAAAATGGTTTCCTGCTTCCACGCAATCAGATTTTCGGATAGAGTTCAATCCGAAATCACTGGCAGATGGTATCCATACACTGCAGGTGAAGCTCAGTGATGCGAGCGGCAACACGACCGGGAGCCAGCCGTTTACGAGTCGTTTTGAAGTAGTGAATGAGTCAGCCATCACAAATTTCTATCCCTACCCCAATCCCTTTTCCACTCATACCCGGTTCGTGTTTACGCTCACGGGTACACAAGTCCCTGACCAGATCCGGATTCAGATCATGACCGTTAGCGGGAAAGTAGTACGTGAGATTACACAGGACGAGTTGGGCCCGGTGCACGTCGGCAACAATATTTCCAATTACGCTTGGGATGGCAGGGATGAATTCGGAGACCAGCTGGCAAATGGCGTGTACCTCTACCGTGTCGTTGTCAAGAGCAACGGTAGCGACTTGGGCCGTCGATCGTCTGCCGGAGACAAAGGATTCGAGAAGGGTTACGGCAAATTGTACTTGCTTCGCTAACGCTTGTTTTACGTTTTTCGTTGTCTATTTTTATCCCGCAAAACAAAACAGCATTGTTATTATTCTCCATCGTTCTTTACCTGGTACTCACGGTCTTGATCGGCTATTGGGCTTCCAGACGTGTAAAGACTTCAGGAGACTTCATGCTGGCAGGGAGGAGCCTGCCCATTCTTCTGAGTGCATCGGCGCTGTTTGCCACCTGGTTTGGTTCAGAGACAGTTTTTGGTGCGTCGTCTGAATTCCTGAACGGTGGATTGTACGCTGTCATTGAAGATCCGTTTGGTGCTGCTCTGTGCCTTATTTTGTTTGGACTCTTCTTTGCCAGGCGGTTGTATCAGATGAACCTGCTCACCCTGGGTGATTTTTTCAAGGCGCGGTTTGGCCGCCGCACAGAATTGATTGCCACGGCTTTCCTCGCACCGCCTTATGTGGGATACATTGCTGCGCAATTAGTGGCCATGGGCATCATCCTCAATGTGGTCAGTGGATTGCCGGTATGGGAGGGGGTGATCATCAGCGCCGTAGTGGTGACTTTCTATACCTATATCGGAGGCATGTGGGCTATTTCAATAACAGACTTCATTCAGAGCATTATCATCATTATTGGTTTGGTGGCACTGGCATTTGTGCTGGCGGGCAAAGCGGGTGGATTCATGGTAATCTGGCAGGAAGTGCCTACAGAAAATCTTCGCTTCTTACCTACGTGGGAGTTTAAGGAAGTAGTGACGTATCTGGCCGCGTGGTCAGTGCTTGGGTTAGGTTCGATCCCGTCCCAGGATGTCTTTCAACGCGCGATGTCGTCCGGCTCCGCGCGCACAGCAGTATGGTCGTGTTATATCGCCGCAGCACTCTATCTCACCATCGCCATGCTCCCACTTTTTATCAGTCTGGCTACCCGCCATCTTTATCCTCACCAATTGGCTGGCGATACTCAAAGCAGCCTGCCTCGGATGGTGCTTGAACACATGGGTATGCCCATTCAGATTCTGTTCTTTGGCTCACTGCTGTCAGCCATCATGAGCACCACCAGTTCCGCCATTCTTGCACCCGCTGCCATTTTCTCAGAGAACCTGATCAAGCCACTCATGAAGAACAGGCTGAGCGATGAACGCCTGCTGCTGATCACCCGCGGTGCCGTCCTGCTGTTCAGTGTCATGGCTACCGTCATGGCCTGCATGCGCTCCAACATTTATGAACTGGTGGGTGAATCGTCCATCCTGAGCCTGGTGTCACTCTTCGCACCCTTGACGTTGGGTTTGTACTGGAAGCGAGCCACCAGGCTTGGTGCTGAACTGGCCATGATTGGAGGGTTGGTTGCATGGATCGGATTTGAGTTCTTTGAAGGCCCCTATCCAAGCTTGATCCCAGGTACACTCGCCAGCCTGCTGATTCTTGTTGTGGTAAGTCTTGTCAGGAAGGAGAAGCCCCTGACAACCTCCTGAGCCGCAACATCGTGCGCGTGTTGGACGTCACCTTGAAACGGTCATCGACACGGATACCCACTACCCAGGCGATCTGCCCACCCGACTCGAGTACGGTGACGTTGTCTTTTTCGCCGCGGTTGATTTTGAGATCAACGAGCAAGTCACTGATCTTTTTGTGGTGCGACATGCCGAGTGGAACGAACTTGTCGCCGGGCTTCCACACCCGCCAGGTGAGGGGGAACCGCAATGCCATGGCATCGAACACCCCGACATCGGCATTGGTTTCGATTGCGAAGTCACCAGTCTCCACCTGCAGCATCTCGCCGTGATGATGAATCAAGCCGGGGGCCTCAATCAGAACGGGCAAAAACTCTTCCGGCAACAACCGCAATACAAGACTATCCCTGTCGATCACCAATTGGTGGGTGGATGTCCTGAATTGTCTTCCTGGAGTGCCATCAATCGCTTGTTCAACGTCCTGGATCTGACTGGTATTGAATCCATAGGGCTGAAGAAATTTCCAGAGCACAGACGCAGGGTGGTTGTAGTGCGAGAACATACGCTTGGTGATAAGCACATTCCCATTGTCATCTGTTTTCGTGAATTGTTCTCTGAATGCATGAAGGCCTTCCTGCATCAGCTCCCATTCGCCGCCACCCTTGAATCGCGCCCGGTCGATACCCTCGGTGAGCGCCGGATATAGATTTCTCCAGACGGGCATGATGTGGTGCCGGATCGCATTCCGTTCATAGTCGTCCGTCTCATTGGTTTCGTCTTCGCGGTAAGGAATGTGGTTTTCGTGTACCCACCGTTCCAGTTCCTGGCGACAAGTGAAGAGCAAGGGGCGGATAATCCTGCCATTTCTGATGGGTGTGCCTAACAAGGATTCCGACCCACGACCTCTGGAGAACGCCATCAGAATATGCTCCGCGGCATCGTCGAGGTGATGCGCAGTTGCAATACTTGTGTAGCCATGTGCTTCCGCCAGTTGGTCGAAGAAATCATAACGGATTTCACGGGCGGCCATTTGAATGGACACTTGATGGGATTTGGCATAATTTCTGGTGTCTGCATGGCACTTATGGCAATGAACACCAAGCGCATCGCAGGTTTCCTGTACCAGCTTTTCATCGGCAAGCGACGAGGGGCCCCGCAAACCGAAGTTGACATGGGCCACTGCCACCTGGTATCCAGCGCGCACCATCAGATGGAGAAGGGCCATCGAATCCAGCCCGCCGCTCACTGCCACCAGCACCGTGTCGGATTGGGTACAAAGGTGGTGTTGACTGATAAACCGGTGGAGGCGTCCTTCCATGCAGCAAAAATACGATTTAGGTGCATCGATTCGGGTTTACAGAATGCCCTAATTACTTTTGTGCAAGTATGAAGCGATTGGCTTTCCTTCTATTACTGTCGTTGATGGCTACCCTGGCGGTGGGTCAGCGCAAGGTGCGCCTCAAGCATGCAGATATGCTGAAGGGAGGACAACGCGGAGAGGTGCGGGTGGACAGAGTCATAGGAAATGTCGTCTTCGTTCAGAACAACACTACGATTTACTGTGATTCAGCCTATTTCAACCGCTCCCGCAACCAGGTGGAGGCTTTTGGAAGAATCCGGATTGAGGATGGAGATTCAGTCACTGTCACGGCACTTAGTCTGGTGTATGATGGCAATCTCAAGACCGCCTACCTCAGGAAAAACGTTGTTTTTGTCAAACTGGCGACCGCCACACTGTACACAGACTTTCTCGATTACATCCGCCCCAGGGGGCTCGCCAAATACTATAATGGAGGTAAATTGGTTGATACCACCAATACGCTGACAAGCAGAAAGGGCTACTACGATGTCCAAACCAACCTGGCTTCATTCAAGACCGACGTGGTGGGAGAGAGCCCGGAATATACCATGCTGGCCGATACACTGCAGTATCAGACCAGGGCGCGGATTGTTTACTTTCGCAACCTCACCAGATTGATCGACAAGACGCCCGAGAAGAAGACCGCAGTGTACCGCAGCGGTTACTACGATACGCGGAAAAAATTCAGCACACTGCAAAGCGGTGACATGTCATCCCCGGCCTATCAGATGACTGGCGATGAGTACGAACTCGATGACAACGGAAAAATGTACAAGGCACACGGCAACGTGGTCATGACTTCGAAAGAAGACAAGCTGATTGTTTACGGCGACCATGGTAAATACGACAAGAAGACCGGCATCTCGAAAGTATACGGCAACTCCTATGCTGCCAAAATCACAGACGAGCAGGATACGGTCTTCCTGTCTGCCGATACGCTGATTTCAATTGAGAGCAAGGACCCGCGCAAGAAACTGCTGCTGGCGTATCACCACGTAAAGATCTTCAAGAACAACATGCAGGGCAGGGCCGATTCGGTAGTCTATCTCGGCGCCGATTCAACCATGTTCATGTTCCGGCAGCCCGCCCTGTGGACGGATGGCAACCAGATGACTGCTGATTCTATCCGGATCAGAATCACCAAAAAAGCCATTGACAAGATCTATCTGGTTTCAAATTCTTTTGTGGTTTCACAGGACTCCATGCTGAACTTCAACCAGATCAAGGGAAGAAAGATGGTGGCTTCATTCCGGAAAGAGAATATTCATACAGTGATGGTGGACGGAAACGGCGAGAGCATCTACTACGCCATTGACGAAAAAGAAGAGCAGACAGATTCCGTGCTTGTCAAATCACGTGTGACCATGGGAATGAACCGGATCATTTGCTCCAACATGAAGATCAATTTCAGAGAAGGCAAAGTCAACAACATCAGCTTTTACAAGATGCCGGATGCATCGTTTACGCCGCCACATGAAATAAAGGAAGATCAAACGAGGCTCAAGGGGTTTGTCTGGAGGGCCGCTGAACGCCCCACCCGAGAACAGGTGATAACACGTAAAAGGCCGGCCAAAACTCCTTAGCTATCAAGGGATAACCAAATCAGGGCTAAACGAGTGGTGTAACAGTATATTGTTAGGCCCAAATTAATTTTTTGCAAATTACCTGGGTCACCCCACCCAAAATTCTTATATTTTCACTTGAATAAGTGTGTCTATATGAGATTATGGTTGGCGCTTATTACTTGTTTGCTCTTCAGTGGCAACGCCATGTCTCAGGGCTTTGAGTTACTCGACCGTCAGGATACATACGTGACGGGGCTCGGACAAACCCTCAGGATTCCCCTTCACATCAAAAATAACAGCGACCGGCCCCAGTTCTATATCATACGGAGAACCCAGGGTGACTTTGGCAGTACCCAGAAGGGTTATTTCTGTCTCGACAAGAACTGTCTGGAGCCAGGTATGGATGAATTTTCCAAGCGGGTTGACTCGGGACAGACCCTGGAGGACCTGGTTTTTGTACTGGAGACGGGGCTTGTCACAGGGCAGAACAATTTGCGATTTGAGGTATTTGTCAAAGGAAGCTACAGGGATGTCATCGACCACCCCGTTACAGTCGTGGTGGATGAAAAGCCTGCCAGGAATGTCGTTTTTCACTCCAATGACATTACGATTCAGGATGTGTACCCCAACCCGGTGTCCGACCAGGCCTTCATAGACTACAAGATTCACAATGAAGCGGTTAAGGCTAAGGTGCTGATCCATAATATCTTAGGTAAGATTATGGGTACTTATGAATTACCCACCTCCGACACTCGGGTGAAGCTTCAGGCGGATGAATTTCCGCCGGGTGTGTATTTCTACACCTTGTACGTCGAGAATGAAGGCCTGATTACCCGTAAGCTCATCGTCAGGCGTTAGAGTGGCCCTGCATTTCCATTAATCAGCCCTGCCGTGTATATTTGCAGGCTTTTGAGCGTTTCAATATAGCCAAATACAATACTTTGCGTTACCTCATCATTTTGTTGGCATTTGTGTCGGCAAGTTGCGTTACCCAGTTCAGAAGGGTGCAGCGCAGCGAGGACTGGCGCGTGAAGTATGAAGCCGGGTTGGAGTACTACAACAAGAAGGACTACTACCACACAGCGCTCCTGTTCGAGGACATTCGTCCGGTTGTGAGGGGTTTACCGGAAGGCGAGAAGGTTGAATTCTACCTGGCCTATTGCCAATACAACGAAAAGACTTATTTGCTTGCTTCAAGTCAGTTCAAGTCATTCTATGAGACGTATGGCAGAAGCACGCTCTATGAAGAGGCCAAATTCATGTATGCCTATTCCCTCTATGTGGGCTCCCCGCGCTACAACCTGGATCAGCGGAGCAGCCTGGAGGCAATGGAAGCCATGCAGGCATTCGTCAACCAGCACCCGGACAGCAAGTTTGCGGAGCAAGCACTGGATGTAATCAAAACTGTACAACTGAGACTGGAACAGAAGGGATTTGAGAATGCCAAGCAGTATCTCCGGATCGGCATGTACAAGGCTGCACTGGTTTCGCTCGATCATTTCCGCAGGGAGTTCCCTGACTCCCGTTTTGCCGAAGAGGCAGCCTTCTGCAGGGTCGAGGCGCAGTTTAAACTGGCCGAGCGATCCTTGCCTAACCTGCAGAAGCAGCGTTATAAGGAAGTACTCGATTTGTACAAGGAGTTAGTGGACTCATTCCCCAATAGCAACTTCCTCCGCGATGCGGAGAAATTCTATACGCTCAGTACCGAGCGCTATAACAAGCTAAAAAACAATAACCAATCAAATTCATAACCATGGCCGTAAATCCTTCTATCATCACACGCGACGTTGAGAAACTGGCTGCTCCCACAGGTAACATCTACGAATCTGTTGTAGTTATCTCCAAGCGCGCCCGCCAGATCGCTGTCAATCTCAAGGAGGAGCTCAGTGCGAAACTTGCGGAGTTCGCTACCACGGTTGACAACCTCGAAGAAGTATTCGAGAACCGGGAGCAGATTGAAATTTCGAAATTCTACGAGCGCATGCCCAAGCCTACCTCTACTGCAATAGAAGAATTTATGGAGGGCAAAATAATGTACCGCCGGCGCACTGAAACTGTAGAGCCTCAGGCCTGATGCTCAGTGGGCGTAAGATCTTGCTGGGTGTGACCGGCAGCATTGCTGCCTACAAGTCCGCCTTGCTGGTCCGACTGCTCGTGAAAGAAGGTGCCCAGGTTCAGGTGATGATGACCTGCGCTGCACATGATTTCATTACGCCACTTACACTCGCCACGTTATCCAGAAACCCGGTCCTCACGGAGTTTACCACTGGTTCAGGAGGAACATGGGCCAACCATGTAGAGTGGGGTCTTTGGGCCGATGTGATGATCATCGCACCGGCATCCGCCAATACGATCGCCCGGATGGCCTCCGGACAATGTGACAACCTGATGCTCGCCACCTGGTTGTCTGCCAGGTGCCCCGTGTGGGTGGCGCCAGCCATGGACCTTGACATGTACCGTCATGCGGCCACCCAATCCAACCTGAAAGCACTCGCCTCCTTTGGAGTGAAAGTAATGGAACCCAGACACGGTGAACTGGCCAGTGGCCTCACTGGTCAAGGGCGTATGGCAGAGCCAGAGGAGATTGTGGCAGCGCTAAACATCGCCATGACAGGTGCGCTACAGGGCAAGCGGGCGCTCGTCACTGCTGGTCCAACCTATGAAGCAATCGATCCGGTGCGCTTCATCGGCAACCACTCTTCGGGAAAAATGGGTTTTGCCATTGCCGCTTCATTGGCCAAACAGGGAGCCGCAGTGGATCTTGTAACCGGCCCAACACATGAGGTAGCCCAACACCCGTCGGTAAAGGTTCATCCTGTGACTTCTGCCAGTGAAATGGCCCAGGCTTCTGAACCTCTCTTTGCCGCTTCTGACATAACTGTGCTGGCCGCAGCGGTGGCAGACTATCGGCCAACCCACCCCGCGGATCAGAAGATTAAGAAAGCGGACCAGGAACTGACTATTGAACTTACGCGCACCATCGATATTGCCAGCAGCCTGGGGGCGCGCAAACGACCTGGTCAGCTTTTGGTCGGATTTGCACTGGAAACCGAGCATGAAGTTGAGAACGCGAAGTCGAAACTGAAGCGAAAGAATCTGGATTTGATTGTTCTGAATTCGCTCCGGAACAAAGGCGCCGGTTTTGGATATGACACCAACCAGGTCACAATCATTGGCAAGGACGGGCAGATAAACGAGATTGGGCTGCAATCAAAGTCCGCAGTGGCAGACGAAATTGTGCAACAGATCGTTCAACAACTGAATGGCTAGCCTCTGCCGATATCTGGGATCTTTGATACTGTGCGTCTGCTGCATTTCAGTATGGGCGCAGGAGTTGAACTGCAAGGTAACAATCAACGCTGACCAGATCCAGACTACCGATCGGGCCATTTTCAAAGACATGGAGCGGGCCTTTGCCTTGTTCCTGAACACCAGAAAGTGGACCAACGATGCGTTCAAGAGTCACGAAAAGATCAACTGCGGGATTTTTCTGAACATCAGCAAGGGCACGCCTTCCAGTGGCAGTTTTTCAGCTTCTGCGCAGATCACCCTGGGCCGACCGGTGTTCAACACCAACTATGAAACGGTACTGCTGAATTTTGCTGACAGGGAATTTGAATTCGAGTATTACGAATCCATGCCGCTGGAATACAACGACAACACCTACATCAACAACCTCACCTCCATGCTGGCCTACTATGCCTACATCATTCTTGGCATGGACTACGATTCATTTTCAGAATTAGGGGGTGCACCTTATTTTCAGAAAGCGCTGATGGTGGTCAACAATGCGCAGCCTTCCAACCGACCGGGATGGGCCGCACTGGCCAGCAACCGGAACCGGTATAATCTGATTGAGAACATCAACAACCCACAAATGGTCGACATCCGGAAGGGCACCTACCGGTATCACCGGCTCGGGCTTGATACATTCGAGAAGGACCCGGACAAGAGCCGGGAAGCAATCCTGGATGTAATCAAAGCTGTCCGCAAGGTCTGGACGATCTATCCTTCTTCTATTCTTGTCACTACTTTCTTCGACAGCAAAGCAAATGAACTGGTCAATGTATTCTCTCAGGGGAGTCTTCAGGTACGTCGTGAAGCGTTTGATATCCTCACCAACATTGACTCCAAGCGAAACATCTATCAGAAGATTCTTGAAAACAGCAACTGAGGTCAGCGGTCTTTCATGCCGCGCATGATCTTGTTTGAGAACACAAAGTCATCCAGTTCTTTGACGCCAGAGTGGATGATATCGTTGTTCGCTCCCTCCCACAATTTGTGACCTTTGTAAAGAAACAGGATACTCTCACCAATGCCCATCACCGAGTTCATGTCATGGGTCACCACGATGGTGGTGGTATTGTATTCCTTGGTAATCTCAAGGATCAGTTCGTCGATCAGGATTGAAGTCTGCGGATCAAGGCCCGAATTGGGTTCGTCACAGAACAGGTAATTGGGGTTGTTGACTATTGCGCGGGCGATGCCTACACGCTTCTTCATGCCCCCGGACAGTTCACTGGGCATTTTCCGGTTCACATTCTCCAACCCCACACGGTGCAGACAGAAGTTGACCCTGTCGAGCTTTTCGTCCAATGGCATCTTGGTGAGTATGTCCAGTGGAAACATCACATTCTGCTCAACGTTCTTTGAATCAAACAGCGCTCCGCCCTGAAAAAGCATGCCGATTTCCCGCCTGATTTCTGCCTTCAAATCCTTGTCAGCTTCTGAAAAATTCCGGAGGTCATAGAAGATTGTTCCTGTATCCGGATGGATCAGATCAACTATGCATTTCAGCAGTACACTCTTGCCAGTACCACTGGAACCTATGATCAGATTCGTTTTACCCTGATCAAAAGTACCGCTGATACCATCAAGAATCTGCTTGTCGCCAAACGACTTTGATATGTTCTTGATCTTGATCATCCGAGCAGCAATTGAACAAGCAGGTAGTCGGCTGTGAGAATGCTGATGACACTCGTGGTCACAGCTTGTGTGCTGGAGATACCCACTTCCAACGCGCCGCCGGAGGTATAGAATCCCTTAAAGCAACTGATGGAGGCGACCAGAAATGAGAATACAGACGCTTTCACCATGACAACGACCACGTAGAAGGGGTTGAAGTTGTATCGTACTCCGTAAATAAACTCCGTGGGTGTAACGATGCCAGCCGTCGTTCCAATCAGGTATCCGCCAAACAACGAACATGCCACTGCCAGCACAACAAGCAGCGGATACATGGTGATTGATGCGATAATCTTGGGCAGCACCAGGTAGGAAGACGCGTTGATACCCATTACTTCAAGCGCGTCGATTTGTTCTGAAATGCGCATGGATCCAAGCCCGCCTGCCATGCTGGACCCAACTTTGCCGGCATAGATCAGCGCGATCACCGTGGGCGCCAGTTCAAGCATGGTCATTTCGCGTACCACCTGACTGATCACAAATTTGGGTACAAAGGAGCTCACCAGGTTGGCCGCCGTCTGAACGGTAGTTACCGCACCCATAAAGAAGGATACCAGTGCCACCAGCACCACTGAATTCACTCCGATCAGGATGCACTCTTCAATAATGAGGTGATAGTAGGTGCGGAAGGACTCCCGTCTGACAAGCAAAGACCCCAGGAACGTTACGTACCTTCCAAATTCCTTCAGCATATTAAACCGGGATGTCCTAATTATTTAACTTGCTCAAAGATAAAGGAATTAGAATGAATAAACTCGCAGTCATCACCGGTGGTACCCGTGGTATCGGACGGGCGCTCGTGGAGCGATTTGCACAGGGTGGCTGTGACGTCATTACCTGTGGGCGCCATGCAACAGAACACCAAAGTTGGTCCCGCGAATTGGCACAGCTTACAGGTGTATCTGTGGAGATCCTGCAAGCAGACCTTAGCAACCGCCAGGGTGTGAAAGTACTGTCGGACGCAGTCTCTTCAGCCCGGCGTCCTGTTGATGTGCTCATCAACAATGCAGGTTATTTTCTGCCCGGCCCGATGTTGACGGAAGGCGAGGGTGAGTTGGAGAAGTTGTTGCAGGCCAATTTGCTCAGTGCCTACTACCTTACGAAAGATCTTCAGGAACCTGTGCGGCTTGCCCGCGGCCACATCTTCAACATCTGCTCGATCGCCAGCATCCAGGCCTATCCGTCCGGTGGGTCTTATTCAGTGACAAAATTTGCCTTGCTCGGATTCAGTAAATCACTTCGGGAAGAGCTCAAGAATTCGAACGTGCGCGTCACAGCAGTACTCCCGGGGGCTACGCTTACGGATAGCTGGTCGGGGGTTGATTTGCCGGAGGAAAGGTTCATGCCGCCGGATGATATCGCTGAGACCATCTGGTCAGCCTGGAAACTTTCCGGCCGCAGTGTGGTAGAGGAGATCGTCATCCGACCTCAATTGGGAGATATCTGATTACAGCCTGCGGAATAATTCTTCAATCCGCTCAATCGTAATGGTCTTTTTCCAATCAGGTCCCACCGCGTGATTCCACATGTGGGGGAGATTATAGGAGACGTGTGCCATCTTGTTAATCTGCTCGTCGGTCCAGCCTTTTGATTGCTGTTGCGGAAGCGTGATCTGATGCTTGCGAATCATCTCTTTGAATTCAGCGACTCCCTCAGGGTAAAAGTCCTCGAGGTGATTAAATGCAAGGCAATTTGCGTAACAGTGACGAGTGCCTAGGATTTTTGACAGTCCGTAGGACAGTGCATGGCAGACACCCACTTCAGAATACGTGAGACTGAGTCCACCCATCAGACTGGCGACCATCAACTTGTCATCATTCACGGAAGTTTGCCCGCTGCCCTCGTTGATATAGATATCACGACAGAGTTTCAATGCCTGCTCTGCATAGGCGTGGCTATAGGCATTGTTCAAGGTGCCGTTTTCTGATTCAATACAGTGTATGTAGGTGTCCATGCCGGTATAGAACCACCAGTCGCGTGGCACACTGGCAATCAGCTCAGGATCCAGCACAATCTGATTGAATACAGTCCACTCGCACTTGAGTCCCAGTTTTTTCTCGGGCCCGGTAAGGACGGCGGTCATCGACACTTCTGCTCCTGTGCCTGAAATGGTGGGAACCCCCACATGGTAGATGCCTGGCTTCTTGATGAGGTTGAGTCCCTGGTACTGTGTGGACGAACCTTCATTGGTGAACATCAGCGAAACAGCTTTTGCAATGTCCATGATGCTACCGCCGCCGATGCCTACGACAGCTGCAGGCAGCCCTTTGGAGGACAGGACACTGTCGCGGATCTGGTCGATTTGTTCAGTGGTGGGTTCGTGAGGATCCACATCAATGAACATCACGATGTCTTCGGGGTGGGAGGGGATCCGCTGCTCCAATGTCTTGCCTTTGAAGTATTGGTCAACAACAAAGAGAATGAACTTTGCATTCTCGTTCCGCTTTTCCTGAAGGATCTCTCCCAGTTGATTGAAGCTGCCTCTTCCGAAAACAGTCTTTTCAATGCCTTTGAAATTCTTATGCATGAACAGGTGTAAGTGCTTTTTGAACGCAGGATTTGATTTGCTCTGCCAGTTTGGCTACTTCGGCCTCGGTCCACGTCACTTTGATCACGAAAGAGATCAACCGGCCTACCACCTCTTGTGATTTGGGGAGATGCAGATTTTGGTAATCCTGCGGGGCGCCCAGTACCTGAATAGCCAGTGGCGCAGCGGTCTTCATGTCTTTGAGGTGTGTCCACTGGTTGATGAAATGGTACATGTTCAGGAACCAGTAGTTGAAGCCGCCCACGCCGGCCTTGTTGAGTTCTGCTACAGTCTGCTGCGCAGTGGCCGCATCCGGCAGAAAAATATTGAGAAAGGTAGCGGAGTCTCCTTCCGGATCGCCTGGAATACTGAAACTCAGGCCGGGGATTCCGGAGAGCGCTTGCGTAAGTTGCTTTTTGTACTGCCTGTTCTTCTCGCGGATGAATGGAACCTTGCGTGTCTGGGCAAGGCCAATGGCTGCATTGAGTTCGCCAATACGGTAGTTGAATCCCATGACAGGATGATTTTCCATGCCACGGTTGTTGCCGATGTGATCGTGGCCGTGGTCGCTGTAACACTCAGCGTGGTGGTATGCCTGGGCGTCTTGGGTAACCATCACTCCCCCTTCACCACATGTGGCAATCTTGAAGAAGTCGAAGGAGTAAGCACCTGTCTTGCCAAACAGTCCCAC
>JAIBBB010000270.1 GCA_019694905.1 Cyclobacteriaceae bacterium | reverse complement strand
AAAAAAAAACCTCCCGCCAACAGGCAGTTTTTTTTTTTGGCTGGAGGAATCCTCACTTCCTGATCCGCTCAGTTGAACCACCTGTGGAGAATTCAAAGGTAACAGCACCTTCTACGTTCTTCAGATTGAACACCCTCGCATAGTCACCACCCGCATTGTACGCCTCGGTGTGAAGCAAGTCATCGTTGGCGTCATAGATATTCACACGCACCCGCTTGCTCCCCTTCGCTGCATAGGTTACCAGAAATTTCTTCTCTGCACCTGCCAGCTTCATCACATGACCTGCCGCTTGCTGCTCACCATGCCTGATCTTCTCCGTGTGACTGCCAAATTTGTCTTCTACCGTAAACGTGTATGCTCCTGTCTCCAGGTTCTCAAAATTATAGGGCCGTGCAAAACCCTCTGAAGAAGTCAGGTCTTCCCTGAAGACCACTGCACCCCGCTCATCGCGAATCGTTACACTCACACGGGAAGTTGCTGCTGACTTGTAGAGCAGTTGATACATGGCATTGCCCTTCTTGAGGACAGCCATACCGGAGGCGCTGGACAATTTTTCATCGGGTGTCCCACCCGCGAACACCAGTGTACACAATAGAACACCGGCAATCATTAATGTTGTTTGTTTCATAAAACCTAAACCTTTGTGCCTAAGACGGTGGGCATCACAGGATAGTTGCAAACTCTGTGTTAAAAAAAATTAAAAAAGAAGCGCAGTTCGTGTAACATCCTTCACACTCCCTATGAAAAAAGAACGTTGATGGAATGAAAAATATTTTACTTTTTTTTCAGGACGCAGGCCGATAGGCCGTTCGACGAGGCAACCATCTCCTGACTTGTCTGCAATACGCTTCATAAGAAGTCCCAAACCGTTTGCGCAGACCTGGTTCTTCAAACAAGACAAAGTACAGATGGTTTATCAGGAAAAAGGTAAAAGACCAGATCGCCATTGAGATTGATAAAGTGAAGATTGTTTCACCAATCAATACGAACAACACACCGGCAATCATGGGATTGCGTACGAAAGCGTACGGTCCGGTCACCACGAGATGCTGTGTCGGAGCCCATGGCGCCAATGTGCCCCGGCCACGCCTGATGAACAGGCTGATGCACATGACCAGAAGGGACATGCCCGCCACCAGGAAAATAATTGACAATGGCCATCCGTAGTGAAATGAGATTTCATGCCGGTCCAGCAGGTTCCAGGGAACAACAATGAGCACGGTGAGAGGCAAGGAAAAGGAAAGCAGCTGTCGGAGTACTGCTTTCATATCTTCAAAGCAGCTTCCTGAGGGCGCTCACAAACCGGTCAATGTCCGGCTTCGACACAAAAATATGACACGAGATACGGATGGCATTGATACCAGGCAGCACCTTGACGATAATATCCTGCTCACTGAGCTTGTCGTAGATCTCATTGTTCTTGCGTGTAGTCAGGTTAAAACTGACTATGCCACAACTCAGCGGGTAGGCCTCAGGACTGAGGACCGTGACGCCTTTGAGTTTCCTGAGTTCCTGCATGCAGTAGTTTCGCAACTGCAGTGTGTATTGATGCACCCGATCGCCGCCGAGTCGTGTGTGGTATTCGATGGCAGCACCGAGACCAATGACGGTAGCTACATTTCGTGTACCTGACGACGCGGTATACGCCTGCATGCCGGAGAACATGAACATGGACTTCAGATGTGTTCGGATCCTCGGGCTGGTCCAAAGGAATCCTGTTTCCTTCGGTCCCATCAGCCACTTGTGTCCACTGGCAGCATAGGCATCCACGCCGAGTGCCGCCACGTCAACCGGGATCAGTCCGGGCGCCTGCGCCCCGTCGGCGATCAGCCAGATATTGCGCGCGCGGGTGATGCGGGAGATTTCAGCGAAAGGCATGACCATCCCACTGATGGTATTGATGTGGCTGAGCAGCAGCACACGTGTTTTGGGTGTCAGCGCCTTCTTGATGGCCGCCACTACTTCTTCCACGCTGGTGGCTGGCATCGCCAGGTCAACGCGTTTAAGTATGGCGCCTTTTGTCTTTTCAGCAAACTGCAATCCCACCAATGCGCCATCGTGTTCACGGGTTGTGGTCAGCATTTCGTCCCCGGTCTTCAGGTCGAGCGACTGCGCGATCAGGCTGAGCCCTTCCGTTGTGTTGCGTGTGAGCAACACATCTTCAGGTAGTGCGTGAATGAAAGTTGCCACCTTCTTGCGCACCTCCTCCATCTGATTGCCGAGAGGTCCCCAGTTTTGCTGAACCGGGTTGGACTCGAGCTGGTGCATGGTGTCGGTCACGATCTCCACAACCGGTGAGGGACTTGGGCCAAGGCTTCCCGTGTTCAGATAGACACGATGTTCGGGGATCAGTAACTGACGTCGAACACCTGCCGACAATTCATCGTCAGATCCCTGCACGAAATCATCGAGTGCGGGCCTGTCGGAACGACCCCATCCGGTCACCGGGATGGCAGCACCTGCCAGCAGTCCCGCAGATTTCAGAAAATTCCGTCGTGATGACATGGGCCCTGTGTTGAACAGCTCTTATTCGTTGTGGGTTGAAGTTGGCGGAATTGCCAATACCAAACAAGATCGAAGCAGACAGAATCATCGGATTCGATTGCAGACCGACTGATAACGAGGATGAACAGCGCGGGCCATCCGCGAACGGCCGACTGTCATGTCTGTTGTATCAGTTTTTTACGAATTCATAAGGTGTAAACTCAACAAAGTCGGATACTCTGACTGTAATTGATTTTACCACACCCCCGGACAACACAAAGGGCCAGACATTCTCACCGTAAAGTGGGTCATTGAAAGTTGCCAGGAAGCGGTTGTTTCCCAATGGTTCCAGCACAGCGTGCCTTCCCTTGTGGTGCTCAAATCGCGCAATGAGTTTATTCTGTTCGAGGCGGATCGTCATCGCACCATACACCGCGTCGCGGTAGTCGCCGACAAACGCACTGAGTGGCAGGGGCATGGATGGATGCCTTGACACTGTGTCCATTCTGGCGCGGTGCAGCGCTTCTCCTTCTGCCTGTTGCTTTTCATAGTACTCATGGAATACCCTTTCATAGCCGCGGTACGGCAATCCGAGGTAAGCGTCCTCGATCTCGTTGCGGAGCGCTTCATACAACCAGTTGGCGTCGGTGTTCGTCAGGACAATGATGCCGAGCTTTTCTTCCGGTATCAAACACACACTGGTAACGAAGCCGTTCACTCCGCCGGTGTGAGATACCACTTTGCGGCCCGCGTATTCACTGAGCCCCCAGCCGAGGCCGTACAGGGAGAAGTGTGATTTGTTGTACATATGTCCGCCGTTGCCCTGTATGGACTGTGGAGTGCGGGTCTCGCGAATGGCCATGGGTGGAATTACTTCCTTGCCATCATGTTTCCCTTCATCCAGCAAAGCAGTAACCCAGCGCACGAGATCATTGGCAGAAGAGACAATTGAGCCGGCCGGGGCGAGCGCGTCGATGTTGCCATACGGGATCTTTCGCAGCTGCCCGTGTACGATTGTATGAGCAGCGCCCTTGTTGCTTGCTGCAGTGATTTCTGTCGACAACGCAAGTGTGTTACGCATGCCGAGGGGTTGAAAAATCCTTTCGCGCATGAACGCCGCCCAGCTCCGGCCATCCGCGCGGGGGATGATTTCACCGGCTGTGAGAAACGCCGCGTTGGTGTAGCCCCATCGGCTCCGGAAACTGTACAAGGGTTTCACCTGGCCAAATTTCTCGCGAACCTGTTGGGCTGAAAGGTCAGAGTCAAAATACATAAAGTCACCCTGGAAGGTTTCGAAACCCAGGCGGTGGCTGAGCAAATCGCGGACGGTGGCCTCGCGGGTCACCCAAGGGTCGTACAACCTGAAGTCAGGGAGCCAGCGGATGACAGCATCGTCGAGGGAGAGTTTTTTATCCTGCTCAAGCATCGCAAGTGCTGTGGCGGTGAACGCTTTGGTGTTGCTTCCAATCATGAAAAGGGTGTTGGCGTCAACGGCTTCTCTGCCGCCCAACTCCCGCACACCATAGCCTTTGGCTACAACCACCTGGCCGTCTTTCACAATGGCGACAGCGGCACCGGGAATCTGCCAGCGGCCGATGGCCCGCTTTACATACGTATCCAGGCTGTCCTTAATAAAGGCGGGGGGCTCGTGCTGCGCCAACAGGGGCATGGTGATCAGGACGGACAACCAGAAGAGGGTCAGGAGTCTTTTCATGTGGAGGGGGATTGTGTACTAGTACGAAGTTACTGACCAGAGGTTGTGGACCGTTCCCAGAGCAGTGGCTGGCCTTGGCAAACAGGTGGGACCTTCTGATGAATACCACTTCCAAAAAATCTACCAATTTCTTTGAAGCAGGCGGGCAGGCAGGTAAAAAACCCCAAACCTTCTGATCCCACAACACATCACCAACCACCCTAAAATAAAATATCCCGTTCACCGTTTTCACAGTGCCGGGATATTTCGTGGACCCGTAGGGATTCAAACCCCAAACCTTCTGATCCGTAGTCAGATGCTCTATTCAGTTGAGCTACGGGTCCGATTTTGAGGAGGCAAAGGTAGAAGAAAATATGCTTACGGCAAAAGCAGGTTTGGGCAGGTTGATTGAAAAAACCTATTTTTGGGGCTCTTTATCAAAGTCTTATGACAGGAAAACGTATTGTTTGGGTTCTGGGCCTCTGTGCCATCTCCCTGGCGGGTTGGGCGCAGGATACCAAAAAGGTATACCGGCCGGATTTTCCTGGCTCTTTCAATGTGGAACTGGGTGTTAACCAGGCACAGTCGCCTCCTACCAACTTCAAAAAGGGTTTCTGGGGTTCCAGAACCGTGAATGTTTACTATCAATACCCCATCCGCATCAGGAATTCATCCTTCACATTCGTGCCCTCGGCAGGTATGAGTTTTGAGCGGTTCAAGTTGGTTAATAACTACACGCTGAGCCCCGCCGACTCAGCGGGTGCTTACCCCCTTGTGTCGGCACTCAACTTCCACTCGGGTATTAAAAAGTCGATGATCGTTACCAACTATTTTGAGGTTCCGCTGGAAATAAAGTACTACGCCAAACCCAACAACCCCAAGCGCTCCTTTTGGATTGCTGCCGGGGTACGCGGCGGTGTGCTGTTGCACTCGCTTACCAAAATTCGCTACCGCGAGAACGGGCAAACGAAAGTTGACAAAGATATCCAGCGCCACGGCATCAATCCGTTCCGCTACGGGGTTTCCCTCCGCATGGGGGTCGGTGGATTCAGTTGGTACGGCTACTACAACCTGTCGCCGTATTTCAAGAGCGGTGAAGGGCCTCGTAACGCTAACATGACCACCTGGACGGTGGGTATTTCCATCAACAGCTTCTGATCAGCCACAGGCGCCTGGCTCACCCTGTGCGGTCCGGGCGACGCCGGCCTGCTAAAACAGCAGCAGCATGCCCGCAACGCCGAGGGCAAAACCAACCACAGCACCATAAGTAGTCTCTATCGGCCGGTGTGCGTTGAGTTGCAGTCGGGCTGACATCACTGCCCCGCACAACAACATCGACACCGCCAAAGGCACCGCCAGTCGCGCATCACGGGCAATGATCATCATGCCTAGTATCATGCCCGACAATCCAGCCGCTGCGAGGGCATGGATGCTGATCTTAAAATAAAAAGTGATCACCGTTGCAAC
>JAIBBB010000046.1 GCA_019694905.1 Cyclobacteriaceae bacterium | reverse complement strand
CATTGGCACATTAGGTGATCGGTGGGTCAGTGGGTCGGTGGATCGGTGGGTCAGTGGGTCGGTGGATCGGTGGATCGGTAGGTCGGTAATTTTCTCATCGGCACGTTAGCACGCTGGTACGTTGGCACATTGGCACGCTGGCACTTTGGTACGTTGGCACGTTGGCTAATCGACTACCGCTCCACCCACCTATACTGCACCCCTGCCCGTAAGGCGAGTTTCTCGGGGAATCCGTCTTTGACTTTGTTGTCGAAGTTGTAGAGCATTTGGATTTGGCCGGTCCAGCGCTTGCCGAGTTTGAAGTTGGTTTGGATGCCGGAGTAGAATGACCAGCGCCAGTCGCGGTAGGCGGAGTGTTCGGAGTTGGCGGTGACGGGGAAGCTGTTGCCGTCCATTTCGATGCGGAAGAATACGGATTTGACCGTTTTCACCACCACGAAGGAAGAAGTGCCCCACACCGGGTCGTGTTGATCGAGGCCGAAGGGTTTTTGGATGACCCGGACGCGGTAGATCGCTCCCACACCAGCTTCGATGCGGCCGGTGATTCGGTAGGAGGCGTTGGGGAACAGGTCGAAGAGCAACGTGTCGCCACCTTTGTATGCCATGTTCATGCCCACGCGGATGCGTTCCTTAAAAGGCTTGCCTTTCAGGCCGTTCTTGGGCAGCCAGTCGTTCTTCTTGATTTCCGAGAGGCTGCCCAGCGAGCTGTACTTCTGCTTGTACTTCGCCATTTGCGTCATGGCACCCTGGAGTGCAGCCTCCTGGCCGGCGAAGTGATCCATTGCTTGTTGCTTGCCCATTTCCATGGCCGCGTTGGGGTCCTTCATTTGTTCGGCCGCTTTCAGCATTTCACTATTCGACTTGAGTTGTTCAGCATCCTTGAGGCCTTTGGCTGCATCGTTCACCTCCGCCACCTGGGTTGCTGCCTTCTCTGCCGCTGCTCCCGGGTCTGACTTGATGTCCTTGATCGTGTTGAGTTGTTCGTTCACCATACCACCCGGGTCCGGCATGGCGGGCATGGATTTCTGCCATTCGCCGAGTTGGTTCGTGGAAGGGATGGCGGTGCTACCGCCGATGGAGGTCAGCTCAGGCGACATACCGAGCGAAGTGAAATCTGACGACTCCAGTGCAGGCATGGTTGGGATATCTGGCATATTGGCGCTGAGGATGGATGGTGTGGTTGTGTTGGGTGTTTGGGGCACACCGGGGTTGGTCATACCGGGCAGGCGGACGCCGGCGGAATCCAGGTTGAATTGCTTCTTCAGCGACGAGGTCCACTCATCGTATCGGGAGGTGATCCGTTTTTGAAGTTGAGCTTGTTTGTCTGTTACCTCATTCAGCAGCGATTCCTTTTTCCGAAGCAGGCTGTCGGTTTGGTGGGCAATGGCTGGCTCGGGAAGTCCTTTGCGGCGGAGGCTGTCGCCGAAGCGGGTTATTCGATCCGTAGAGAAGTTGTGCTCTATGTTCTTCTTCAAGTTGCCCGACCACGACCCCAGCGAAAGTGAATCGCGCCAGCGGATGGCTTTTGATTTGAGGAGGAGGGAATCTAATGACTTCGATTTGTTATTTAGAACTGCTGGAGCTTTCAATCGGAGTGTATCCGGCAAAGCCTGGGCTGGGGATAGCCAGGGGAGGAAGAGGAATGCGCAAAGCCAGATTACAATTGATTTCATCTTCGTTTACTGGCCAATTCATTCACGAGCAGCAATTCTGCTTTGCTCACTTGAAACGCATTTCTTTCACTTGCCCTGCCCGATCAACCTAAACTGCCGCGGATGGACTTCAAGCCCTGCTAAGAATCAAACTCTCTCCTTCGATGGGTCGGGAGGAATCTCCCGACCAACTGGGGAAGACTAGGAAAAACAGACACACGGAAGCGGAACTTAAAACATTTCTATCTTATCCATATAACAGGTCTATCTTTAGGAATTCCCAGTTCGGCATCAAGAACTCTTCTTGGTGTAATTTTGATCGCTCTTTGGATCCGTGTGTATCCTTTCTTCTCATATCTGATCATGAGCGGAAGGGCCTGGCTAATCCTACAATACTGATTCCACTCATCTATATTGTGCCCCGCAAATAGCTCGGGGTCAATTGAAAGTTTCTCATTGAAGTAATAAATGTTCCTGCCTTGGTTCCAATTCATGGCCACGGATCTACACGGCAGGCCAAGGACCTCCTCATTGGTTTCTCTGGGACTTTCAAAAACAACGGATTTCATTGTTCTCGCCGAGCCGCCAACAGCCAGAATCGTATCTAACCTATTTTGATACACATACCAAACATTCTTTTCACCTTCATAGACTGCTGTGACCCTCTTTCTGCCATTTGTAGAAAGTTTATAGTTGCTCTTCTTAATCAACAATATGGTGGTGTCTCCCAGAGTTCCACTTAGGGAATCGGCTGACAACTTTTTGTCATATACCTCATAAGTATTCACGTAGACAACCTCGCCTTCAAATGAATCCCCTAGAATTAGTGACCAGACAATCAATAGTAGCATGTTTGTTGAGCTTAAGGTCATTTATCAAAAAGATAATCCAACGATCAAACTAATAGGAGTGCAGACCGTATGAAATCTCAATACAACAATAGGCTCTTATCATGAAGGTATGCGTGCACTACGTCACTATCCCCTCTCAAAAACATGTCAGACCTGGTGCACAGGGAGAAGAGCATTTGCTTGAATCATTGCTACAAAATTAAATCACATCTAAGAATTCTAGTATTCCCTTCAATAATAAGACGATGCCTAGGATACCTCCGACAATTGAGCCAACATAGAATTGGGCCTTTAAGAACATGGGATCGTTTTTATCAGGCTCAGCATTTTTCCATGATCTATAGCTAGCCCAAGAAATGGCCAATATTAGCAATGCGAACGCAATAGTCTTCATGATTAATCTTTTTCTTCCATGAAAGAATTAAAGGCTCTTGAGTACACCTCCTTCCACGATTCATATATGGATTCAAGGAGTCCCCTGGTTTGGCCACTAGGCTCACTTCCTTTTGCGGCCGATTTTATCCACTCACTTGTTTTATTATCAAAATACCATGTGGCCAAGCCCCAAGCCGCACCTTCAACATTTCCTTCTAAAGCATCTAAACCAACCAAACCCAAATCACTGCCACTTTCGATTACTTGTCCAGTTCCCATCAATGGAATCCCGACTTCTGGGACTGGAATAGCAATTCCAGCTCCTACTCTTTTCGTGACGGTACCAACCTCGGAAGTAGCCTCGAGTCCCTTCCGGAGTGCTTTTGCTCCTTCACTCAATGTTGGTCCAACACTTTCTCTAATCTTCTCCCCGGCTCTAGTCAACTCCCCTGGCTTGCTGGTTACGTTTACAATATTAACCGTTTGTTGAGAGACAGGCACTTCTGCGGACTGAGGAATTCCGGACCCACTTTGGAACAAGCCCTGAAAAAAGTTACCAACCCCAACTGCCGCTCGCTCTAAAGCATCACTGGCCTCACTGTAGAATGTCACGGCATCAACCGACTCAAGTCCCTCAAGTTCTCTATGCCGGATTACTTTGTTCTCGCTAAAAGCATAAGGAGAATTATAAATGTACTTCTCCGCCAAAGGATCTATACCGAAGAATCTTCCAATCTCCGGCTGATGGTTTCTCCATTTGAAGGAATCCCAACTCAGGTTTAGTTCCGTGATGTGCTCCTGCCCCTGAAATTTGATTCGATTGGTCACGCTACTTGTTCTCTTGAAGGAATTGTAGGTCAACCCGAATGGATAATAATTGGTCATGTCTTCCACCGCCGTAGTCACCCGTATCTGAAAATCATCAAAGTACACGTTTGATTGGGTTGGATTCTCATTGCTCAAATAAACATACAAGTATCCAGCTTGCTTAACCCCCATATGGCGCGCGTTTGCAACGCGTGACATATCGTGAGCGTAAATCGAAGGTACGAATACCAGCACTTAAATTCGACAGCCGCTGCACCCTTAATAGTTGCTTTGCCACCTTCTTCGTAGCCTGCCCAGCCGATGCTACCGGATGAAGTCGATCTCCAGCAAACCCTTCCGGGTTCCATAATAATCGCACGCCGAACTGTATAGCCAATGATCCGCTTCGCGTACAAATTCCTCCGCAACGGGATTGTTGTGAATATAATCCATCTTTTGACGCGTGAACTTCTCCTTCGTCAGCAATATCGGATGGTTCCCGTCCTGCCAAAGTTTATAGCGCCTCCCCCGTTTTACTGCATCTGCCTTCTCTGAAAAGACCGGCAACATCCACTCTCTCCTGCTTTCAAACACACCCTCGGCCCACCCGGTCAGCTCCTTCGAAGTGAACTTCTTGAAGTCCCGAAGAATAGCCTCCAAAGGATCTCCCATTGTACTGACCAGCATATGCAGATGACTGGGCATCAAACACCAGGCTTGAATCATAAGGCCCTTTTCCCGCTGACAGTACCGAAGCGAACTCACGATGATGTGCTTCAGCTCCGGTCGGGTGAATACATCTACCCAGCCTACTGTGGTGCACGTGACAAAGTACAGCCCGCCTGAATCACGAAATTTATACTTCTCCGACATTCAGCCAAGGTCGCTGCTTTCCTCATAGCACCATTAGCCTTCCGTTGTAAGGAAATCCTTACTATTTGACCGGCTACCACCTTGAACGGCGCAAGCTCCTTTGAATCACTCTCGCCGTTTCTCAACTCACCTCTTTCAAAGAACGTTCACTCACGGCACGCGTTACAAACGCGCGCCATATTGGGGCAGGGAATCAAAAGGCTTTGATTTGCTTTCGAGAATTGACGGCGTCTTCAATTTGAGGGTATCTGGTAAGGACTGGGCAGGGGATAGCCAGGGAAGGAAGAGGAAGGCAAACAGCCAGAAGCCAATTGATTTCATCTTTGCTTTGCTGGCCAATTCATTCACGAGCATCAATTCTGTTTTGCTCACTTGAAACGCATTTCTTTCACCTGCCCTGCCCGATCAACCTGAACGCTCGTAGGCTGACTTCAAGTCCTGCTACGAATCAACTCACCGCTTCGATGGGTCGGGAGGAATCTCCCGACCAACAGGGGAACCCTCGATTGGGCTGGGCTTTATGTTAATCCTCCTTGAGACAGCCAAGAGGATTAGCCACTGAATCAATCTTGCCCTCACGATCCGTAAAAACACGCATCTCCAAACTACTGTCAAGCGAGATCGAAGATATGGTGTATTCAGTGTTTGGCTTAAACTGCAGTGGGTACTTATTGTTGCAGTAATATCCTTTATTCTCTCTATCTAAATAGATTGTATTACTCCCCTCGGCTCCCTTCTCTAACAAAATTTCATACCCGATGCCTTCACCATCTTTCTCCATTATTCTCACGTGCCTAATTTTTAGTCTTTCATTACAAGACACTAACGCATTGCGACCTAGCACAAAGTCAAGTCGATGCTGTGGTGGAACACAACCGGGCAGAAAGAATAATGCTACTGCCGCCAAGGTCTTTAAATATTTCATTGCAGTGTCTATTGACGTACCCAACTTGAACCGTTCCAAGTATATGTTCCTTCCTGAAGACTTGAGAAGTTGCTAACCATTGAAGTCCATCCCTCACTCTTCTCCTTTGCTTCTTTCTCCTGAGCTTTGTCATACTCAGATTTGTATTGATTCAGCTTGCTAATTATGAAATCATCATCTTTTCTTCCGCCACTAAAGAGATCCGTAATCTTATTCCTATCTCGCCCCTTCTTGTCCTTATAATTAAAGAATGCCAAAAACTCATCAAACCTCTCTTGATATTGATTAGCTTCTGCCTCCATCGGAATCTTATCATGGATAATGCTTGCATCAACACTTCCATTCTGGATGGCCGCACCTGCGGCCTGAAGCAGGTAAGGGGTCAAATATAAAATGCTCCTATCTCGTTGCACTCTATGACCCAATTCGTGAGGTACAAGTCCAAACCATTTGGTAACATCTCTCATTGTTTGATATATGCTACCACCTTTTGTGTCAAAGTCATCAGTAAGAATAATATTATGATGAATCGTTATACCACCACCACTCTCGTAACCAGTGAAACTATGCGGACTATACCAAACATCTTTGTTGTAGCTGATTTGTGTATTGGCTAGAGTGCCGTTAGATATGCCCAGAGAAATGTTTATCAGGTGCATGAATGATCTGGTCAATACTCCATTAGCATTTACAATGTTCACAGGGTAATTTCCGTCAGGGTCAGTAAACAAAACAGGATTATCTGTTGCATAGGTATACGGTGAGTACCTCGCAAACCTATCAGCAAATTTGTCTATTGTCCCAAATCTCCCCAATTCAGGTTGATACATTCTCGCACCATAGTCGAACCAACCTAAGCCAAGTGCGGTTTGTTTTTCCTTTCCGTTGTACTGGTATTGATTAGCAAGGCTATTTTCTCTACTGTAAGAGTTAAAAGTTAAACCGAATGGATAATACTCATTAACCCCCACCACCATCGATGGCGTAAACGTAACAGCCACATCATCAAAGTACACGTCCAGCAAATAATTGTGCTCATTGCTCACATATACATAAGCATACCCCGGTTCCCTCACGGTGTAGCTGGCGCTAATGAGCGAGCCCGAGGAAGAAGACGCGGAGTAGCTGGCGTCAAGGAAATTGTAGTTACGGTCGAAGAGAATGATCGTAACAAAAACCTTTCGGGCATCGCTGTTGGCGAGGTTGCCTGTTGCTCCAATCTCCCAGGTTGCAAAGGCATTTACGCCTGAAGACGCGGTGCCAACTTCACCCTGCACAGGAACAGGAAGGCTAAAGGCAGATAACAGCGCCGCCGCAAACCCGCTGTAATTGGTGGCGGTACCCGATGGTGTGCCGTATTTTGCATAAGCCTGAATGGAGACCTGGTCGCCGGGCATCACAGAAAAGGTTTTCGTTACGCCTACCTGCCCGTTATACCCGCCGTTGAGTAACTCCGAATTATTGCCGGTATGTGCGTTGGTTGCCTGTGTATTGATTTGCCCGCCGGAAGGGTAATGCATGAATGCAGCACCCTCCGCTGCCTGATTCGCTGTCTCAAAGCCTGCCGTAAAATTGCTGGCTGCCGCCGGACTGGAAGTAAAGGTCATCCGCACATTACCCAAGTGATCCTTCAAATGGTACTGATACTCCGGCGCCGCCGCAGCCAGTTTGGTCACCTCGATTTCATTGATGTACATGATCTCCCCGGTGGTCACAGTATTCCAGTTCACCCCGAATTGCAGGCTGGTTACTCCCGAAGGTACGACAATGAGTTGTTCGGACCACGCCTCGGATGCGGCGTTTGCAGATATGGAGGCTCCAGGCCATGCAATGTCGGTCGCGCCGGACTTTACCTGTATATAAGCGGCGCTGGCGCCGTTTCACTTCCAAGTTGCGTAATTCATAGATGCCGGGTCAAACCCATTCGGCATTACGTGAACCATGAGCTTGTACGTACTTATGTCTGAGTATTCAGTATCAATAGTGAATTGTTCATTGGCATTGGTATTGTCCAATTTACCCTTGAACATTTCTCCGAATCTTGCCAAATCTGTTAACGAACCAAAAAGGCCTTGCTCATTTATCTTCGGCTCACTCCACGTCACAATTTTAAAATACTGATATGGACCAAGGTGTTCATGCTCACTTAGCCCTTCATTCTCCTTTGTGGAAACATATTCTTCAATGATTGTACAAAGATTACTTAGACCCAATTTGTCGCCGTAAATGTGCCAAATCCTCTTGTCAGTATTGCGCCCATATCGGAAGCCAAGTTCGCGCCATTCTTCACGGTCAAGCTGCTCAAAATCTAGTGGTTCCATAATCAATTTTGTCTATTTTGGAAATATATCTCTATGTGTTCCATCTGGTCGCTTTAAGCCCCAATGCGGCCCCTTGGGTGGTCCATGATCAGTATCATCATGAAGCTTTTGATTTGTTTTTCTATTCACCCAATTCCCTTCTCCTGACTCAGGGGTCCCATCTCCAACCCAATCCCAATCAGCTCCGGGCGATTCACCCTTCTTCCAGGGTAAGTCTTCAGGCTTAGGATCTTCTGGCCGCTCGTCTTGGTCCCATTTTTTTCTAGTCTTCCAAATGGCATTCTTATCTGCCCACATCTTTGCCAGCAACTCCTCCTCCCCCTCACCCGCACCGGCCGCAGGAATGAAAACCAAAGCGCCAGTAAGTGTTCCTACTGTGGCCGAAGTAGGCACAGCAAATGTCCTCCCCATTGCCTGAAGGAAGTCAGTCAAGATTTTTACTAAGGGTATTGATACGGCGGGCGGTGGAGGGAGTCTTGTGGCTATAACAGTAACGGTTGCAAGAGTCTGAGGGGTATTCTCAGGCTCCTTTTCCTTTTTGGGGTCTACTTCCTTTTCAATACTAGAAGCAAATTCCATGAAGTCCATCCCCGTGGGATCGATCATGGAGACCGGATTGTTGCCCAGAAAACTGTACGGAGACATTGCTTCGTAAGAATCCGCATGTTCATCCATAGCCAAGGTTCGCCCGATTACATTGTCATACATCCTGGCCTCAAAATCCATCCAATTCAATCCCAGTTCATCTTGTATCTCCTTCCCATTAAACAATAGTGGGTTCTTGATTGCACTTGCCCTTTCAAATCCGTTAGAACGCTGACTGAGTCCAAAGGGGTAATAGCTTGTCACCTGCTCCACCGCCGTAGTGTACCGTATCTGAAAATCATCAAAATAGACATTTGATTGGGTTGGATTCTCATTGCTCAAATAAACATACAAGTATCCAGCTTGCTTAACTTTGACATGCAAACTTAGATACTCATGGGGCACCACAGGCGTTGCGCCCACTTGCTTCGCGGCAATGCTGATCTGATCCCATCCCATATCCACCATGACAAAGTTCTGATCAAAAAGGATGTAATTCAAATAGGCTTTCGGTGCTTGCGCAACAGGATCTTCATACCCGTTTGTAGGTAGTCCACCAGGGAAAAGGCCACTGATCGCATTATAAGCTTGCTGGCCTTCAAGGCCGGTTCCGCCGGATGGATTCAAATTGAACGCAGAGGCCAGCGCAGCAAAGAAGGTGGTCAAGTTGTTCGTCGTCGATGTGGGCTCCTCGTATTTTGCGTATGCCTCCAGATCCACGATATCACCCGGATTCACGGCGAAGCTCTTGGCAAGCCCAACCTGGCTATTGTATCCGCCGTTCAGCAACTGTGAATAGGTTCCGCCAGCTGTGTGATTGAACAAACTGAAACTGCTCCGGTTGCCATAATTGCGGAACATCCCTTGCTCCGAAGACTGTGAATTGGTTTCAAGAGTAGCCTTATAGTCAGTGGTTGTAGTCTTTTCACTAAAAGTTACCCGCACGTTCCCGAGGTGATCTTTCAGAAAGTACTGGTATTCCCACGGCCTGGGCGCACCGGGGCTGTTGTCGGCTACAATCCGGCCTTCATCATGAAGAACGTACTGCAAAGCATTATTCTCATAGATAAACTCACCGATGTAATCTGTTGTTTTTGGCGTTGACCCGAATACCTGCTGCTTTAGTTTAGCTCCGAGGGCATCGTAGGTATAAATGAGGTAATCGGAACCCTCTTTGGTTACTTGAAGGGGCAGATTCAGCACATTGTAGGTAATGTCGGTGATGCGCTTGTTTTCGTCCTTCATCATGCTCCCATTCTTAGTATAAAGATAGTCAGTTGTGTTTTCAATCAACTCCACAAAACCCTCTTCATTGGCGCCTGTGACAATCGCGTCTTCAACTTTGCCCAGTTGGTTGCCATTGCCGTATGTGTACGTCAGGTCATCCATAAGCCCGTAGGTAGCCGGAGATTTCAACCCGTAGCGCTTCAGGAACCTGATGTTGCCATTGAGGTCGTAGCCGGGCGCCGTTGGGTCATTCGGGTTGACTATCTTCTCGTCATATCGACCATTTTGGGTTGGCCGGATCAGGTTAAAGAACCTTGCTTCCATAAGCCGGCTCATCTTGTCGTAGCGGTAACGGTAATTCTGAAGATCACTTCCTGCACTTGTCCACCTCATTTCAGAAATATTACCATTATGCTGCGCATCCTCACCACTCGCTGGCGCATCGTAGTAGAGACTCATGCTGAAAAGGTCGTTGGGTGCCGCTGCGTTCGGGTCATTGATTCGTTCAAGCCAGCCCCGGATGTGGTACCGATAATCGGTTTGTTGCGCGAAGGGTCCGCCTGACCTGGAATTAGATTTCTTCAGTACAAGTTGGCCGACTTCATTGTAAACATTCTCGGTAAGTAGCACTTCATCGGCGTCAGATTGAAAAGTATGATACATCTTTTTTAGACGGCTTCCATGATCATATTCCATCCGTCGTTTCACCACATAGGTTGTGGTTCCGTTATTGTGGGTCATCTGCGTCCGTAAGGTTCGTCCGGCAAAATCGAAAAGGGTAGTCAATCGGTCATTTCCGCCCTTATGATTTTGAGTGATTGCTTGTACCTGTCTGCCTTTTTGGTCGAAATACGCGACCGAGTACAGGTAATTGGTACTGCCCAGAATATTCACCTTCCCACCAGTAGCCTGGCCAATCACACGAGGGAAAGGCTTAATCGCATTCGGTGCATCATAGTTGTATTGGCCCGCAATATCAGACGTGTAGTTGTAGGTGGTTATAGATGCGTTTCCATTATTAACGAGTGGTACAACAAAATTGTACCCGTCGTAATAGTTCGCCGTAAGGTAGTTGGAAGCTATTGGCGCTTGTGGGAATGAATTATTGGTATAGCCATGCATGGGGCCATTGGTGTTGAATGTTTCAAACCAAGAGGGCTGCCCAGCATAGAAACTATTGACCGAACTCTGCATCGCAACACGAGTCGATCCTGGTGAATATACTCCAGTGAGTATCGGCCGACTCAGTGCATCATATTTGGTAAACGACCATTGCGAGAGGGTGCGCTGCACGCCATCCTGGGTCAATACCAGTCTATCCCTGTCATCATAGACCATTAACACGGAATCAGCACCCGGAACTTGTTTGACTACCTGCCTTCTGAATTTGTCATATTTGTATTGAAAGGCCCAGTAATTCAAGAATTTTCTCTTAAGACTATCGTGCTTCGGAATGTAGTCAACAGACATCCGAGCAGTTGCCTCAGGCGGGATCACGCAAACCAATAATCCCCTGATATCATACACGTAATAGGTCCTGGCAAACGTATTATCAGTGACCTGTACTTCTTTCAAAACAACACGACTTTCTTTGTCCCTGAATTCTGTTACCAGGTTCTTATTTTCATCCTTGGTCCGTGACTTTAACAGTTCATTTACCCCATAGGTGGCGCTTCCGTCCACCAGGCCAAATGGTTTGCCTGAAGGCGGCGAAAGGTAGGTCCACTTCAAAACGTTGTCTGCAGCAGCATTGAACTGATAATCCATTCTAATCGTATGATCTGTTGGAGTTTCAAAGCTGCTTGCATCGGGTTGGAAATTGTCACCGGGAGCCCCTTTCTTAAGGACCCTGTTTAATGGACTAGCCTCCAAGATCGTCTCGGCAAAGGGTTTTTCAGATCTGGCGATGTCCGCTAAAGTCGATGTGTGATAAAATTGGTACTGGGGACTTGATGAGCTCGCATAGCCATTTTGGTCTTTGCCGACGAAATCAGCTTTGTACCATCCATCCAGGCCATCCACGTAAGGCAGGTATTCAGTAGTGCTACGGCCAAACTGGTCGTAAGCTTGAGGCTTAACAAGATCCATTTGTGCAGGAGAAGCCTTCCAGCTCACCTCCTGCATGGGTCTGCCAAGGCCGTCCAAAAAGGTTGTATTTACCACTTTTTGGGTTGGGTCTGTACTGGAAATCAAGTTGCTTTCAAGGGTGTCCGCAAATTCCACCTGGGGAACTATCGTCCTGATATAGTTGCGGTCCAGGTTGCCGCCAAATACCGTTGTCGAATTGGCTGAGGTGCCAGAAGAATTTGCGGACCTTACCCTGTAGTAGCTGGTGGTTGGCTTGATTCCGCTTACCTCCACGGACGTGGTATTCGTTGAGCTCGTTATGTAATAGCCTTCAGGACCTGGAGAAAAATCCGAAGACGACGAAACGTCAATCGTGTAAGAGGACGCGCCCATCACAGGACTCCAACTTGCAACAATCGACGAAGACTTGATCGTGGTCGAAAAGTTTGTGGGAGGAGAGGGGACCGTTATAGTCCCTATAACGGATGACTCACCGGAAATACATGTAATTGACGTCACTTTTACTGCCTGGACACGATAGTAATAGTTCTGGCCCGGTGTGAGTCCTGAAACCACAAAGGGGGAAGCACTTGCCGCGAGGTCATTGTAAACAATGTTTGTCATGGCTGGATTCGTAGAAACATCTACGCGGTAAGTATATCCTTCGTTTGTCCAGTTTGCACTAAACTGAGTGGCCGTTTGACTTGTGGCTGATGAGACGGTCGGCGGCGCAAAAGGGCCCGAAACCGTTGCAATGACTTTCTTTCTCGGGCTTTCCACTCCGGTAACAGGATCATATACTACTGCATAGTAAGAAGTGGTAGCTGCTAGCGGCGGGGTGTTAAAAATATTCCCGGTACCTATCGGGCTTCCACCACTACATGAACTATACCACCTAATGGGCGTCGTTGTTCCTGAATAGCTTGCGCTGAGGGTGATTTGAGTATTGTAACAACCCAGGCCATCTGTGAGAATCTTCGGCGTATGGGGAATGCTTGTGGCTGCCAGGCTGGATGTACTCCAGCATCCAGAGAAAGCCCTCAGGTAGTACGTTTCGCCTGCTAGTGCCGTTATAGAAGCTCCACTTCCGAGTGTTGTACTGGTTCCCGTAGGACTAGTTTGCCAATACCATGTTACGCCTCCAGGAGGAGTGCCTGATCTTGTTATCATGGTTGATTCAGACGTCTGCTGCGAGTAACAACTGCTCGCATAAGTGAATCCCCCTGTGGGCACAGCCGGCACGGTTACTGTAACGTTGATAGTTCCCAAAACTGACTTCCATTTGAAACTGAGGCTGCCGGATCCAGTATTCCACTGAACAGTGGCGTAGTAGTTTGCACCGCTCGACCAGGTGGTCACGATGGTACCATTAGTAATGAGCCAGCTTGTCCCTGTATATACATTCCCATTATTGAATACATAGTCCGTGTTCGTAGACGGGCATGGGGTTGTCGGGCCCGTAATCTGGCCAATGGCAGAATGTGTGGCTGCCATTATCAGCAATATTACCAGTACACCCGCACGATATGAGGATTTCAAAAGCATACTCATGGGATGGGATTTATTGCTGAAACATAATATTCATGCTTTAGGGAGGGCTGACTTGGGTCGCCCAGAACAAGACGGATTCGGATACCCGAGGCTGAACGCTCAAATAACAGGGTGCCATTCTCATCTTCGTAAGTGACCGAATAGGTTATCGATCCATTCCACTGAAGGTTTGTCCAATTTCCCGTGACAGAATTGATTTTGAAATCAGAATTGAATCCACCGCTCTGTTTCCAAATAATCAATTGTTGTCCCGATGTTTCAAATTCACAAGAGTAGGCAAATCGGTCAGTGGATTTCAAATCAAAAAGGCTATCCACCTTCCAAACTATTTTGTTGGTATTGATATCTTGACCGGATGCAGAAATTGCAAAGAGAAGGCCTAGCGCGAAGAATATATTTCTCTGGTTCATATGCGAATTAGTTTATGGGGCCAGTTCTGTAGTGATACGTGAACATCTTCAGTATTTTCTTATCATCATCCAGGATACGCCTTAGCCTCCTCTTATCATCATAGGAAAAGTAGGTAGCCCTGTTATTGATATCCATCGTTGTGATTATTCCCAAACCTTTGTCATGTGAGTAAGTTGTCATTTGTGCACCCGCCGGATAAATTCGGACCTCGTCAATCAGAGTTCCTGAGCCGCCAATTGTTGTTGATGAAGTAAGTGGTACTTCCACATACTGCCACTTTCCCGACGAAGGCTTCTTCCAATAGGTCAGTATGCAATTTGGGACTCCTGAAATTGGTGAAGCCACGTAGGCATCCATGGAGGCTTTCGTTCCTGCTCGCGCAGTAGTTGAGTAGCCCGACATCAAACCCTCAAATCCCTCATACAACAGGACAGACGATCCCTTTATTTCCGCCAACAAATAGAGGCCATCCCACAGCATTCCTTTTTGGACTCCCTTCTCCGTCAGCTGTGTCACGTTACCAAATGCATCGTATGCAATTCCGCTAATTTCTTCACGATAGGTAGTACCGTCTCCGGCAATCGAATATGAAATCGGGAGCACGGCGTAGCCGTTTGACTGGAAAGCGTACTTTTCACCGTATGTGGGAACGATTGCCTGATTCTTCCTTGAGACCTTTTTCTCAATCATCTGAGTGAGCATATTTTTAGCAATCATAGTTGTGTACGGCTGACCGCTGAGTTCAAAGGGATAGACCATCTGTGTATAGATGGAATCACCACTTAGTGAAGTTGAACTCCTCTTGGCCACAAGGAAGTTGTAGGTGGTATTGGTGGAATACGTGTATTTTTCAGCTTGAACCAGTTCTTGTCCATTGGCGTAGTTTCTGATAACCTTTCCAATCGGATAGAAGGCAAACTTGCTGGTATAGTTGAACTGATAGGGCTTCAACGGCACATACCCAAGAGACGAATAGCCATTTGCGCCAAAAGTGCAAGGTCGGTCATAGAGTATGGTGCAATTGTCAGTGCTGTATTTCCACTGAAGTTGTTTGCTGTACGTCGTTAATTCAGAAGCTAGCTGTAAGGCCAACATGGACTTCTTCAGTACCGCATAGTAGCGAGAGGATGGAATCAATGCTTCTGTATTCGCATTCTCGGCAACGATTCCCTGATAGCAGTTTTCTTCCGAACTGAGCAGGATATTATTGCTATTGTATATTTTCTTACTCAGTAGAAGGCCCAATGGGACCGCATCCTGAAACGCAGGCGCAGAAAATGGGTATGGATTTGTGAGGCTGGGGACATAGAAACTGTAAACCGTCTTTCCGTTTCCGCTTGCATCATTAAAGTCTCTCACCTCCTCCTCCACAGTCCGGTATCCCACATGGCTTCCGGCAGAGGCCCCAAGCTGTGATCTATTAGCAGCGAACCTGGTAGTGTACAAACATGAAGGTGGATTTGGATTTTCATTTGGACAAGACAGTCTGATGAGCGTGTTTGGTGTAGAAAATACAGGGGACGATACTTGTTGGCCGACATATCGATAGACTATTTTCTTCTCGAGGGCGGAATTATCGTCGTACCAGTTAATCTCCTTGACTCTTAGACCACCCAAAGGCGTCGATCCCGCTCCATTAAGTTCATAGGTAAATACCTGATAGCCTCCTGTTGGAAAGTAGACCTTTTCGAGATTGCACGCCTTCGTAGTGTTTTCATCCGGGCTTCGATCGACACCGCCCGGGAGTCCTTCCATTGCTGGAATCATGGTTGAACCTCCAGTTGCCTTATAGTATCCCCATAAATCTTGCTCCATAGACAATCTATCAGGTAGCCCATTTGAATTATATTGGAATCGATAAACCTCCGGTTCGGTCGGCTGTGTGCCGGTAAGCTCAACTCGGTCCAGTTTGAGCCTCTTGGCTGTTTCTGTGCCAGATCCAAAGTACTGGTTGTTGTAAAGGGTGGCGGTCAGTAGTGTCTTGGTTCCCTCCTTAACAACAATTGAGTTATGTCGATATGACCCGAGATAGTCTGTTCTATCAGCGACATTGTTAATCTCTATTGATCGACCGTGATTGTCCGTTATCTTCTTTAGAAATACTTGCTTTATGTAAGTCACCGGGCCAGCGCTGAATCCTTGCGCTATTCCAGACGCGCAAATAGGATCATAATTTCCATTAATATCCGTTCGATACTCGTTTAGGCCTGAATTCGTTTTTACCAAAATCTCCGCAGTCTCATCATACTGGAATGAGTAAATATCAAAACCGTTCTTAGAAACGATTTGCGTGAGATACCAACTTGATGGATAGTTCTTGGGAAGATCATATTCGCTTATTCCTGCTGCAACCGTTGTCCGTGTCTGTTCAATCTTACTGAAGATGTATTTGTCACCGCTATCGGTTATCAATGTCCAACTTCCAACACCTAGTGGACCGACCGCTGGCGTTATCATGTAGTTCTTGAACGGGATGGTTCGTGGCGTACCCGTTTCGTCCAGGAAAAGTTTGCCCGATATTCCATTGACATTGTAGAAGTATATGTCCGGCTGCGTATCCGCGGTCTTATACTTCATCACGTCATCTTGAAAAGCTCTATAGCTGGTTATGGTCCTTGCCGGACTTTCGCACGCCCCCGGTAGCCATTTCTGTTGTCCCAAAGGCGTTGATAATTGTCAAAGAATGGTTTGGCGACCGAACCGATATCGCCCTCGTCGGGTAACCCAAACACAGTTCGAGTTATTACCCCACCTGCTATCAAAGACCATCCAAGTCCAATTCCGGAAGAAATCTCCTCAACTTTGATACCCCCAGATTTATAGGACAATTTGACGGGGACAGATAGCTCCTTGCCTTTGAGTTCATAAATGGGAATCTCAATTGTTGGCTGCCCTGTGAAATAGCTCACTGGTGTTTCAACATAGCTGGCCAGCTTAGAGGCGTCGGGCGACGGCGGCACTATCTTAGTGAAGATGTTCAACTCATTCTCCGGCGCAGGAGGATCCTGCGAGAATGCATTGATGCTTGACAAGCAGAAGATTAGAATAATGACCCGGTACCTCATTGTATATTCTTTTGATTTTATGTTCGGTGCTCCAAAGTCTTATCAACTGATCAAAATGAAAGTCAATTCTCGCCTCAAACCTTACATGAGTTCTTATTTTGCGTTGCTTCCTTCGTTGTTCCTCAAAGTGAATTCAAATACCCCTGAATCCGTACAAATCGCCTGTACGGAAAACCAGACAATTTTCTGTCTGGAAAACAGTACATCAGTGAAAAAGCATCAAATTTTCCAGAGGATTGGAAATGCCTGGGAGAAACTCCTATAAGGAAAAATGAAGGCTGGAGGCGGTGTATCTGCGGGTCAGTGATCGATCGGTACAGATTAACTATTCATTGCCACATTGACTAATCGGCCTGCCTGCTCCGCTTAGCACGCCAAGATTCTGTAAAATTGACCGGCGGGCACATCATCTAACCATCACGGTCGCCGCTTCCAGCAGGTTCCGGACAATGAATTCTCCCCGGTGTTCCGGCTCCACCTCATCCCCGATTTGAATGGTGCGGATGCCAAGGGTGCGGGCGGGGATCAGGTCCCGGCCGCGGTCGCCCACCATCCATGACTGGCGGGCGTCGATGTCAAATTTTGCGATCGCCTTTTCGAACATCAGTGTGCCCGGCTTGGTGAGGAGCGAGTTGTTGACGGACCGGTGGTAGGGAGAAAAGTAAAAGTGGTCGATGAGCCCGTTACATACCTGCTGAAGGTATGCATGGCATTCCTTCATCTGGTCGACGGTGTAGATGCCCTTGTCGATGCCCGATTGATTGGTCACCACGACAAGAAGATAGTCTGCCTTCTTTAACAGCTGCAGCGCCTCGACGACGCCCGGAAGGATCTCGAAGTTCTCGATGGTGTAGGTGTAGTTCGGATTGTCTTTGTTCAAGACGCCATCCCGGTCCAGGAAAACGCAACGGCTCATGGACCCAAATATCAAGCCTTTTTTGCTAAGTTTGTCCTCCACCCATTTCCCGTGACCCGCGCCCTCGTCATCACGCCCACGTACAACGAGATCGAGAACATCGAGCAGCTCATCGAGGCCGTCTTTGCGCAGCCCACACCCTTCCACATGCTTATCGTCGACGACGGCTCGCCCGACGGCACCGGTGAGGTGGTAAAGAAACTCCAGGGAAAATTCAACACGTCGGAACAGCGCCTGCACCTCATGGAGCGCAAAGGAAAGCTGGGCCTGGGCACCGCGTATATCGACGGTTTCCGGTATGGGCTCAGCCAGGGCTACGACTATTTCCTGGAAATGGACGCCGACTTCTCCCATGATCCCAAAGACCTCAGCCGTCTGCTGGCCGCTTGTGAAAAAGAGGGCGCCGATCTCTCGATTGGCTCGCGCTACGTCACGGGAGTCAACGTGGTGAACTGGCCGATGGGCCGCGTGTTGATGTCATTCTGCGCCAGCATGTACGTTCGTTTCATCACCGGCATGAACATCCAGGATACCACGGCGGGATTCGTCTGCTACCGCCGGGAGGTGCTGGAAACGCTGGAACTGGACAAGATTCACTTTGTCGGCTACGCTTTTCAGATCGAGATGAAATTCACGGTATGGAAGTTCGGCTTCAAGCTCGTGGAGGTGCCGATCATCTTCACCGACCGCACGCGCGGACAGTCGAAAATGTCGACGCGGATTTTCCGTGAAGCGTTTCTC
>JAIBBB010000269.1 GCA_019694905.1 Cyclobacteriaceae bacterium | reverse complement strand
AACGGCCCGCTGGCAGGCTATCCTATCGACTCCATGAAAGTGCGTTTGTTCCACGGTTCTTACCATGATGTGGACTCCGACTCACTGTCATTCGAACTCGCAGCGCGTATCGGCTTCAAAGAGGCTGCCTCCAAATGCGGACCTCAGTTGCTTGAGCCGATCATGTCTGTTGAAGTGGTCACGCCCGACGAATTCACCGGTTCTGTAACAGGTGACCTCAACCGTCGCCGTGGTATCATGAAGGGTATGGATGCCCGTCCCGCCGGTCAGGTGGTTCGTGCCGATGTTCCCCTGAAGGAGCTGTTCGGCTATGTAACAGATTTGCGCACGATCACTTCTGGTCGCGCCTCTGCTACGCTGACGTTCGCTCCCTACGCACCGGTTCCGAAGAACCTTGCAGACAAGGTAATTGACGAAGTTAAAGGCGCTGTAGCCAAATAATACATCTAAAAGACGTTTAGATTATGAATCAGAAGATCAGGATTAAATTGAAGTCGTACGACCACAATCTGGTGGACAAATCGTCCGAGAAGATTGTACGTGCGGTGAAAGCTACCGGCGCCGTGGTGAGTGGTCCTATTCCGCTCCCTACCGAGAAAGAGAAATTCACTGTACTGCGCTCCCCCCACGTGAACAAGAAGTCACGTGAGCAGTTCCAGCTTTGCACCTTCAAGCGCCTTGTGGATATTTATTCCAACAGCGCAAAGACGGTAGACGCGCTCATGAAGCTCGAGCTTCCCAGCGGCGTGGACGTAGAAATCAAAGTGTAGTTACAGGTTTGAAACACGAGATAGAAGGCTGACCGCAAGGGCAGCCTTTTTTATTGGACGCTATCGAAGGCGTTGGAAGAAGTACCGTTGGTAGCCCGGCAGCAATTCGGGATGGGCGATCGATACCAGGTCCTTTAGAATAATGTCTGGACGCAGGTAGCCCAACTCAAGATATTCGTTGCCACCCCTGGCGCCCTTGTGTGCATTGAAGTGATATATTTCTCCGGCCTTATAGCTCGTGAACAGCGCATACCGGCGATCCGCAGCCGCCAGATCAGTCAATGTTTCAAAGTTGCCGGTGCCAAGCCAAAGATCTGCTTCCCGCCCTTTGGAGAAAACATGCTCAAAGCTCAGTTCAAGAAAGCCAGAAGTAGAATCATCCGCCCACAGGTATTGACAGCCGGCGTCCGTCAGCAAGGTGGCAGCATAGTTCTTCCCACCGGGAAGAAACCATGAGTTGCCGTACAGGATGCCGCTGAGTACGGTGGGCTTTTTTGTTGCGGCGGCGGCCTGTTCTCTGACCTCCAGGTACGATTTTTCTATAGCAGTAAACACGCTGTCAGCGCGGTCTTCCTCGTCAAACAACAGCGCCATGAATCGGATCCACTCCGCACGGCCCAGCGGGTGCTTTTCGAGGTATTCGGCATTGAGCACTACCGGAATACCCAGCGACTGGATTTTGTTCAGTTGCCCCAGGTCTGCGGAGAGTGAATAGCCCATCACCACATCCGGATGAAGTTGATAGAGCTGCTCGATGTTCATCCCTTTATCGATGCCTAGTTCAGTCACTTGTCCTGCGTCAATCCGTTGCCTCATGGTGGGTGAGGACACGTAGTCGGTGGTGGGGAACCCAACAAGTGCGTCTCCATGTCCGATGTACTCAAGCAACGGTATGTGCGTTGTCGAAGTGCACACGATGCGACTCACCGGCACCGGGATGATGGTGATTCCTTCTTCCGCTGGTGGGACAGGTGCTCCTTTGGGGACCAGCCGGTAATGGTAACGGGATGTTGCGCCTGGGAATGGCTGGCTCACGATCACATCGGTGTAACGGCTGCCACGGTGAATGCTGAATCCGGTGGCGTATTTCACCAGAGAATCGCCGGCAGGGGCGGTGGATTTCTTCTTGGGTGAACACTGACTGGCGATGAACCACCAGGGTGCAATCAGCAGAACAACCAAAAGTCGGCGCAACAGCATTCTTTTTGGGATGGGGTGCAAGGTAAGAAAGATTAGTACGATGAGTTCCTTGTGAGCATGGTGTATTACGGTTGACCGGAATTTATTTCAGCCAGTGTGTGTGGTCACATCCACTAACGTGTGAGTTTGTATTATAGGATATGAAATCACTTTTGGGCGACTTGTCTCCACTCCCTATTTCTGCCTACCAGTTTTCGACCAGATCTTGAACAGCGTGTTGGCAGCTGCTACCGGGTTGAGTTGGCCATTTTCTACATTGCTCCCCAGGGCTTTCAATTGTTTGCGAACAGCAGCGTTACTTTGCAGCGAATGCTGTACCTGATGATTGAAATACTCTTCCATCCAGCGAAGTTGCTGACTGCTTCGTTGAGTGGCCCATTGCCCAGATGACGTCGTGGTGTCTTTGAAATCGAGAATCATCTGCCAGCTTTCTTCCAGTCCTTTTTTCTCCGCGGCGGAGGTCAGCAAAACCCTTGTTTTCCACTCGCCCGAAGATTGCTCGTACAGGTGCAGCGCCTGCAGCAGTTCTGCGCGCGCGCGCGTGGCGGCACCTAGGGAAGCACCGTCGGCCTTGTTGACAAGGATGCCGTCGGCCATTTCGATGATTCCTTTCTTGATGCCCTGGAGTTCGTCGCCGGCGCCGCCGATAAGCATGAGCAGAAAGAAGTCGACCATGTGTCGCACCGCTGTTTCGCTTTGTCCCACGCCCACCGTTTCAACAAGGATCACTTCATAACCTGCCGCTTCACAGAGGAGAATGGCTTCCCTGGTGTGGCTGGTTACTCCGCCGAGAATACTGCGGGAGGGGGAAGGGCGGATAAACGCGAGCGGGTCGCGGGCGAGATCGTCCATCCGTGTTTTGTCGCCGAGGATGCTGCCCCGTGTTTTTTCGCTGGAGGGATCGATGGTGAGCACTGCCACCTTCAGCCCCTGCCGGGTGAGCATAGATCCGAAGACATTGATCCATGTGCTCTTGCCGGCGCCGGGCACACCAGAGATGCCGATCCGGATTGACCTTCCGGTGTGTGAGTGAATGCGGCTGAGTAATGTTGCGGTTTTTTTCTGGTCGGAGGCGCGATCGCTTTCTGCCAGCGTAATGCAACGACTGAGGGCAACCCGGTCTCCGGCGCGCAAGGCAATTTCAAGCTCAGAGGTACTAAAGGAGGGTGGGTTCTTCATTGGGGCCGTAGCTATCAAATTTCTATATTTATTGGTTCAATAACCTAGCCTATGAGAAGATATTGGTTGCAAGGCATTGCTGTTACTGTTTTCGTATTTGGAATGGGATGGTTCGCCAGTATCATTTCCGACTACAAGATTTTCAGTGCGTTTGACTCCATTGGCCAGGCGCTGCAAGACACCGAATTGACTGACTATGCTTTCAATAAACTGCGCCCCGAGCCCAAAGTAGATGACCGGTTCGTGCTTGTTAACATTGGATACCTAAGCCGGGGCGAGATTGCCAGAGAAATTGCGATGATCAGCCAGCACAAACCCCGCGTGATTGGTATCGATACATTTTTTAACTGTGAGGGGAATCTGTACGATACCATCAATTGTCCTCAACTATTGGATACGCTTGGGAACCTGATGTTGAGCAATGCCATTCAGGAAGCCGGTAACATCGTGCTTGGCGAGAAGTTGATGCAGACACGAAAACTTGCGCAACAGGATGTCAATGAATCGGATTCATTGGAAATATCGGATCCAATGTTTAGTGAATACTCGGATGAAGGTTTTGTCACACTGCCGACCAATGCGAATTCGCAGGCAGATGTCAAACTGTGCCGATCAATCTGGCCCACTTTCAATGTGGCAGGTAAGCGTGAACTTGCTTTTTCGACCGCAATCGCAATGAAGTACGATTCTGTAAAGACTAATAAGTATCTGGCCAGGGGAAAAGAAGAGGAAATTGTCAACTACCGTGGAAACATTGAAGTTAACCGGAGCAGGGTTGTTACACTCAAGGACAATGACATAGCGACCACCAATTTCAAGACCATGTTCACTGTGATCGACCACAGTGACGTGTTGTCTGGCAACTTTGATCCCGCCCTCTTCAAGGACAAGGTTGTGATGATGGGGTACCTGGGAACTGAACTCGGTGACCCTTCGTGGGAGGATAAGTTCTTTACTCCCCTTAATAAGAAGATTGGTGGACGTGCCAATCCTGACATGTTTGGGCTGGTAGTACACGCCAACATCGTAGCGATGATTCTCAACGAAGACTATATCGATGAAATCGAACCCTGGCAACAATACCTCATCGCCTTCATTGTCTGTATGCTCACGGTTGTGCTCTTCAGTGTCATTGATGAAAAACTGCCGATCTGGTATGATGCACTTTCTGTCATCATCCAGTTGGTCCAATTGGTGTTGCTGGGGTTCATTGTTGTCTACACCTTCTCCGGGATCAATCTCAAACTGGATCTAACCCTCACGTTTGCGGCCACGGCCCTTGTGGGCCCGTGTTACGACATCTACAAATCCATCCAAAATGAGGTTTTGCACAGACTTACCAAACGGCGCGAGAAGGTATTAACCGAGTAAAAACCGATCCTTTTGGCACGTTTTTCGTAACTATGTACACCAAATCACTCAAAATCATGAAAATTGGCAAGTTTTTGTTAACAGGCGGCTTAATCACCCTATCCAGCCTTGTTTTTGCGCAACAGGCAGACTACACCTTTAAAGTCCTGGCTACGAAAGGCGCTAATGAAGTCAAATCCGGCGACAGCTGGCAGGCCCTCAAGACCGGCGCAACCCTTAAGGAAGGCGATGAACTGAAGGTTTCTGAAAACTGCTACGTGGCCCTCATGCACAACAGCGGCAAGCCACTGGAGATCAAGAAATCCGGCCCTTATACGGTCAAACAACTGGCTTCCACCATCCAACCCGGTACCAGCGTATTGAATAAATACGCGGATTTCATCCTCTCCAGCAACTCTGCAGAGGCCAAAAAGAACCGACTGAGCGCCACTGGAGCGGTTCACCGCGGTGGAGAAGGTATCCACGTTTTCCTGCCTGAGAATCAGCTGGCAAGTGTTTTTAACAATACTGTAATCATCAACTGGGAGGCGTCCAAGAATGGCGGCCCTTATCTGGTGGCCCTCAAGAATCCTTTCGATGACGAGCTGATGGTGAAGGAAACCAACGAGACCAATGTTCAGTTGGACATGAACGATCCCAAATTCCAGAATGAATCTGTGATCCTCGTTGAGGTGCGTGCCAAGAACGACCCCAGCTCTAAATCTGAGCAGAAGCTGATCAAGCGGATGTCGGCTGCTGAGCATGAGAAGATCAAGAAGGACATGGCAGAATTTGCCGGTCAGGTGTCGGATGAAACTGCCCTTAACAAGTTCATTCTGGCGGGCTTCTATGAGCAGAACAAGCTCCTCATCGATGCGATCACTGCTTATGAACAAGCGATCAAACTGGCACCCGATGTGGACTCCTACAAGTCGGATTATGAGGACTTCCTGATCCGCAACAAACTGAAGACAGTGAAACCCTGATCGGTTCCAACTATCACGGGAGGGCCCTCGCAAGAGGGCCCTTTTTTGTTGCCTGCGCGGGCGTAACCCTCATTTGGCAGGCTTCATTATTCTCCTAATTTTGTGGTTCTTCAAATTCATACCATGAGTGTACTTGTCAACAAGGATTCCAGAGTAATTGTCCAGGGG
>JAIBBB010000268.1 GCA_019694905.1 Cyclobacteriaceae bacterium | reverse complement strand
TTTGTCTTTGGCGGGAATCATGAAGTAAAGTAACAAAAAAGGCACCCGTATTCGCCGGGTGCCTTCTTGATTTTCAGATTTGAAGTCACTTCAAGTCGGAGAAATCAAAGCTGGTCTCCAGGAACTTGGTTGTGAATTTTCCGGAGCGGAAGATGGCATTGTCCATCAGCTTCAGATGGAAGGGTATGGTTGTCTTGACGCCCTCGATGACAAATTCGCTCAGCGCGCGTTTCATCCGGGTGATCACTTCTTCCCGCGACTGACCACTCACGATCAGTTTCGCGATCATGGAGTCATAGTTGGGCGGGATGGTGTAGCCAGCATAGACGTGACTGTCTACACGTACCCCATGGCCACCTGGCAAATGGAGGTTCAGGATCTTGCCCGGAGAGGGCCGGAATCCATTGGCAGGATCTTCAGCATTGATCCGGCATTCCATGGCGAAGAGATTAGGGAAGTAGTTGCGACCGGAAATGGGAACGCCGGCAGCAACCTTGATCTGTTCTTTGATCAGGTCGTAGTCGGTCACTTCCTCGGTGATCGGGTGTTCCACCTGGATGCGTGTATTCATCTCCATGAAGTAGAAGTCACCGTGCTTGTCCACCAGGAATTCAATGGTTCCCACACCTTCGTAGTTGATGGCTTTGGCGCCCTTGATAGCAGCCTCGCCCATTTTTTCGCGCAGTTCCTGACTGACGATCGGGGAGGGGGTTTCTTCTACGAGTTTCTGGTGCCGGCGCTGAATAGAGCAGTCCCGTTCGGACAGGTGACAAGCTTTGCCGTACTGATCACCCACCAGCTGAATTTCTATGTGGCGGGGTTCTTCTACAAATTTCTCAAGGTAGAGTCCGTCGTTGCCGAAGGCTGCTGCCGCTTCGCGCTTGGCATCATCCCAGGCTTTCTTGAACTCCGACTCGTCATTGATGATGCGCATGCCTTTGCCGCCACCACCCGCTGTTGCTTTCACAATCACCGGGTATTTGATCTCCTTCGCGAGGCGAATGCCTTCCTCCATGCTGGACAGCAGACCGTCGGATCCGGGAATAACCGGTACGCCGGCCTTCTTCATGGTGTCTTTGGCCGTGGCCTTGTCACCCATGGATTCTATCATCGCTGGTGTCGGGCCAATGAACTTGATACCATATTCGTGGCAAACGGCTGAGAATTCAGCGCGTTCTGATAAAAAGCCATAGCCGGGGTGGATGGCATCTGCACCCGTGATTTCCGCAGCGGAGATGATCCGAGGGATGTTGAGATACGATTCTTTGCTGGGCGCGGCTCCGATGCAGACGGCTTCGTCGGCAAAGCGGACATGCAGGCTCTCGCGATCGGCCGTGGAGTAAACCGCCACGGTCTTGATATCCATTTCCTTGCAGGTGCGGATAACGCGCAAGGCGATCTCGCCTCTGTTGGCAATCAATATTTTCTTAAACACGTTGTAGCAGGTTTAGTTGAACAATACCGGGGGCCGGTTAATCGGGCTCCACTACAAACAACACCTGGTCGTATTCAACCGGTGAGGAATTCTCGACCATGGCTTTCACGATGGTGCCGGAAACCTCTGACTCAATTTCATTGAAGAGTTTCATTGCCTCAATGATGCAAACCGTCTGGCCTTTCTCCACACGATCACCAACAGAAACGAATGGCGGAGAGTCGGGATTGGACGAGCGATAGAAGGTACCGATCATCGGTGACTTGATGTCGGCAGTCTTTTTGGAGCTCGCAGCAGGCTTCTCTGCTTTGGGTGCGGCGGCAGCAGGTACAGCAGCCACGGAGGGTACTGCAACAGGAGCAGCCACCACGGGCGCGGGTGAAGACTTGAAGATCTTCTGATCGGGCTCGCGCTTGACATGCAACTTGAGTTCCTTGGTCTCAACATTCACTTCGTTCAGCCCCGATTGTGAGATGAAGTCAATAAGGTCGCGGATTTCTGACGTTTTCATGGTAGACGTGGTTTCAGTACTGTTAGCGGACTTGGTTGGTGTCTTCTTGCTCATGGCTGATTATTTTACACGTTCGATATATTCTCCCGTTCGGGTGTCAATCTTGATGTTGTCGCCGGTGTTGATGAAAAGGGGTACGCGTATTTCAGCACCCGTTTCAATAGTGGCGGCCTTCAGTGTCCGCGTGGCGGTATCTCCGGCGAGACCGGGCTCGGTATAAGTAACATTCACTACCACGTGTGCCGGTGCTTCTGCAGTGATCGGCAGCGTACCGTTTTCAAAAACAATCAGCAGTACTACACCTTCTTTGATGTAGTTTACAGAGTCTCCGAGCAATACTTTGTCCAGGTAAATCTGATCGTAGGTTTCGTTGTCCATGCAAACCAGACTGTTCCCGTCAGTATAGAGGAACTGGTATTCCTTGGTTTCCACGCGGAGCATTTCAACTTCATCGCCAGGACGGAATCGGTTCTCAGCCAGTTTGCCATTGCGGATGTTCCGCATTTTGATCTGATAAAAGGCGCGCAGGTTGCCGGGCGTCCGGTGCTGCAGTTCTTCTACCTGCACAACTTCACCGTTGTAACGCATGTAGCTGCCTTTGTTTAGATCCGATACAGTCGCCATAATTTGATTGAAAGTTTAAGTTACAAAACAATTGAATTCAGATGCATTGAAATGTGTGTGCGGTCAATACGCCCACTTTACCCAGACGGCGCCCCACGTGAAACCACCGCCGAAGGCAGCCAGAATGAGGTTATCGCCTTTTTTCAGTTTCTTCTCGTAGTCCCACAACAGCAGCGGAATGGTACCGGCGGTAGTGTTGCCGTACCGCTCGATGTTCATCATCACTTTATCTTCTGTTACACCCATGCGGTTGGCAGTGGCGTCGATGATGCGTTTGTTGGCCTGATGCGGAACCAACCAGGCGATATCTTCCGGCTTCAGTTTGTTGCGCTCCACAAGCAGAGCAGAAGTGTCAGCCATGTTGGTGACGGCAAACTTGAAAACTGCAGCACCTTCCTGATATACGTAGTGAAGACGCTTGTCAACGGTGTCGTGAGAAGCAGGGAGTCTGCTGCCACCCGCCTTCATGTGGAGGTAGCTTTCACCACCGCCGTCGCTTCTGAGGATGGAGTCCATCACGCCGACGTCTTCGGTAGTTGGTTCGAGCAGCGCACAGCCGGCACCGTCGCCAAAGATGATACAGGTGGTGCGATCGGTGTAGTCAAGGATGGACGACATTTTGTCGCCACCGATCACGATGACCTTCTTGTACATACCCGACTGAATGTAGCTGGCGCCGGTTGCCAGCGCATAGATAAATCCGGAGCAGGCCGCACTCATGTCAAAACTGAATGCGTTGGTGGCACCAATGGCCGTTGCCACGATGTTGGCCGTAGCAGGAAACGTCATGTCCGCCGTAACAGTAGCGAAAATGACGAGGTCAATCTCTTTAGGGTCAATCTGCTTCTTGGACAGCAGGTCTTTCACCGCTTCGATGCCGAGCACCGAGACACCTTTGTTTTCTCCCTTAAGGATGCGGCGCTCTTTGATGCCGGTTCTGCTGGTGATCCATTCATCACTGGTTTCCACCATGGTTTCCAGTTCGGCGTTGGTGAGTACATAATCCGGTACATAACCGCCAATACCAGTAATTGCTGCTCTGATCTTGCTCATAGGTTGGGTATAAAAAAACGGCGCCCGACGTTATGAATCCGTCGGGCACCGGCAATATGATGTTAGGCTCGCTTTTTCAAGTGGCTAAGGTGATGCGTACAGTGAATCAGGAGTATGGTAAACCGCATCGGTTAAGCCAGCACTTCTTTCTCCATCACCACATTGCCCTTGAAGTAGAGCTTGCCTTCGTGCCAGAAAGCACGGTGGGGCAGATGATGTTCACCCGTGGTAGGGCACACAGCAAATTGTTTGGCAACAGCTTTGTAGTGCGTTCTGCGTTTATCTCTGCGGGTTTTCGAGGTTTTTCGTTTAGGATTAGGCATAACAACAAATGGTTTACTTTTTCAAACTTTTCAACTTTTCCCAGCGGGGATCAATGGTCTCTTCAGCTTCCTGCGTCCGGTAGACCAGTGTATCCTCTTCATTATTCGTTTCATCGCTGAACCGGGGATGCAACCGCTTCATCGGCAGTGACACGCAGATGAGCTCGTACAGGTATTGACCCAGATCCAGACTTTCGTGATCCCGGGTGATGACCATGATGTCATCATCCAACTCGGCCTCCTCGTGCCCGTATTTGAACACGATTCGATGACGAAGATCCAGCGGATAGTCAAATTCCTCCAGCGATCGGTCGCACACAAGCCGTGCACTGCCCTTTACTGCAAAATCTGCCTCCAGCATGGTCTCCCTTTTGTCGAGCATCACCACTGCATCCAAACTTCCCTGGCGCAGCAGCTCGGAACCATACTTCTCAAAGAACACCTCATTCAGGGTGAAGTCAAACCGATGGACCTTGACACTCAGGCCGACGATATGTACCGTGTAATCCTCCACCCAAAAATTAAGCGGGCAAATTTATCAGAAATTGGCTTAGCATTCAAATTGAGGTCAGTTTTAAAGTTCTGACCCGATTTCAGGATAGACTGGAAAGGCATTAAGGACTGCCCATTCGTTCTGAAAAAACGACTGTTAGGTTTATGTATATTGGGCGAACGTGGTCGTCTTCAGCTCTTCCTTTGGAAGTGTACTATGGTTTTGCATGAGGAAATCGACCACATTCTTCCGAAAGCCCAGTTTAATGGCAATGGACCGGCAAAAAATCACCTCGCTCTCGAAAACGCGCTGGTCGGCGAAGACCAACTCGATGCAATCCAGGAGATAAGCAAATTTGCGCTCATCGGTCAGGGCCCCAAGCGACTCGATAGGCTCCGGATTCCGGATCAGTTGTTCAACGGCTTCCTCCGGATAGTTGCGGTTCCGAGCAATCCGCATGATCATCTCACGCTCTACCTGCGCAAAATGCTTGTCCGCTTCCGCCAGTTGGATCAGGATATTAAGCTGTTTGCGGGTAACGATATCCATCTCATCACGTTTTCCAAAAATTAATCAAAATCCTGGGGCACAGAAGGATGGATCGGTCCAAAGGCCACTCAGCCGGCTGGCCGCGCACTATTTTTCGACGAGTTGCTCAGAGCGGTTCTTGATGATTTCCGCTGCCAGGTAGATGGCCTGGCGCATCGAACTCTCGTCCGCCTGGTTCTTCCCGGCAATGGCATAGGCAGTGCCATGGTCAGGGGAGGTGCGCACCACCGACAGTCCCGAGGTGAAATTGACGCCATTATCAAAAGCGATATACTTGAATGGCGCCAGACCCTGGTCGTGGTACATGGCCAGGATACCATCAAATTTCTTGTACTGACCCGAACCAAAGAAGCCATCGGCAGGGTAAGGACCAAACACGAGCTTATTTTTGCTTCGCAGATCCTGAATGACCGGCTTGATTACCTGGTTTTCCTCAGCCCCCAGCAATCCTTCATCGCCTGCGTGCGGGTTGAGTCCCAGAACTGCAATGCGCGGTTTGTTGATGAGAAAATCCTGCTTGAGAGACAACTCCATAAGCCGGATTTTCAATTCTACGCGTTCTTTGGTAATCAGGGCCGACACATCTTTCAGGGGTACATGCTCGGTCACCAATCCCACTTTCAGGTCATTGCCCACCATCATCATCAGACTTTCGGTGGCCTGAAATACTTCCGTGAGGTATTCTGTGTGCCCCCG
>JAIBBB010000267.1 GCA_019694905.1 Cyclobacteriaceae bacterium | reverse complement strand
CTTTCGTGGGGGAAACTCAATGAATGGCAGGGCGGTTTCAGAGGATACCGTAAAGCCGTTGTTGATTTTGTACACGAAAATGGAACCTGCAGTGAACAGGAGCAACAGCAATCCGCCTATGCTCCAGAGTGCTATTTTAAAAAATCGCTTCATGACAGATTATTTACGCTTGATGAATTCCATGGACACAATGCCGGCGAAAACCTTGGACGGATCTTTGCAGGTTGTCTTGAGGACGAGATCGTGCCGACCTTCTGTTGGCTTCAGATTGACCAGCAGTTCCTTGAACCCAAGGTCGGTTAATCCGATCTCCAGATCCACCGAGCCAATGGGCTCGGTGCTATCCACTCCTGAGTAAATAGCGAGATGGCCGCCGGAGAAATAGCTGGGGGCCACTGCTATGCCAAGTTTGATTTGGCCAACATCGGTCAAATCAATTCCTTCGTAGCGCACCATCGCTTCATGCGCAGGCAATACAATAGTGATATCTTCTTTTAGTTCTTTCCAGATCTCCGGTGTCACGAGGAACGTGGTTGCCTTTTTCGCTTCTTTGAATTTGTCCGCACCTATGAGCGGGTATGAAAGTGCCAGCACTTCGGTAGCTACCAGGGGCTTCATGCCATTGGCGCCCTTGTCAGCGTAAGAGGCTGTGAAGATGTACGTCCCTTCTTTTTCACCGGCTTTGTGTTTGTTCATCACAAAGTTGCCCTTGTGAGGGAGCCCTGACTTTGCAGCCTTCTTGCTGAGGGACAAGATGTAGCGGATCATTTTCTCGGTGTCATCCTGTGACAATTGAGGGTGGGCGGACATCATCAGGTCGCCCCAGACGCCGGAACCACCTTTGATTACTTTTTCCGCCAGCTTACTCACATTGCTTTCATCACCGGCGTATTTGTCGGCAATCAATGTGAGTGCAGGACCCACCGACTTGTCTGTAAGATGATGACAGGCCTTGCAATCGGAATTCTCCAGCAGTGTTTTCCCTACCAAAAAGGCAGAGGCTTCAACATTAGCCTGATGTCCCTGCATGATTTCGGTGACATCACGGCCACGCGCAAGATAATCGGCAGAGAATGTCACCGACGACGGGTCAATGCCTTTTCCGATGCTTCCATCTTCAGAGTCGCTGACGGCTACTTCATAGGTAAGGGACCCGTTGTCCCAGAAGAAGGAGCGGTTCCCTTTGAATTGTATGCTTATCTGTGGAAGATCATTGCCGGCAAGGACGGTTGTCTCATGTGTGGACTTTTCGCCGGCAGGATCGGTCACTGTCAACGCCACTTTGTATTCACCAGGTTTGCTGAACACGTGGGTAGGGTTGGCATCCGTTGACTTTTCTCCGTCGCCGAAGGTCCAATCATACTGCAGTTCATCGCCATCAAAGTCGCGCGATTGGTCTCCTTTGAAGGCGATGGTCAGGGGCGTTTTACCGATGGTTGAACCCGACGTGATGTGGGCCACAGGCACGCGATTTGCCGATGAGTACGTGATGTGAATAAGCCGGGCGTCCATATTCTGGCTGAACCAGTTGGTGCCATATTCCAGGGCGTAGAAGTCACCAGCGGGTCCCATAGTAAGGTCCATCAGGTTGTTCAGTTTCATGGATGGCAGGAATCGTTCCATCCGCTGATAGTCACCGTTTTCGTTTAATGTGATAGCCATGATCCATCCGCGCATCCATTCGTAAGCAAAGAACTTCTTATCATAGTAGTCCGGGAAGCGGCGCTCAGATGCAGGGAATTGGTCTGCGTAGAATACCGGTCCAGCCATGGCACTCCGGCCTCCTTCGCCCACGAGCGGAAATACTTTGGAGGAGGCATACGGATAGTAGATCATTGGCGGAACAGCTTCTGGCAATTCCTTTATACCCGTGTTATTTGGTGAGGTGTTGATGGGCTTCTTAGGATCAAAGAGCGGTCCGGTTTGGTTCTTGGCGTAGTCGTAGTGGTTGTAAGGTTGGTTGTTGCCGATGAAGTAGGGCCAGCCGTGGTTGCCGGCTTTGCGTGCCTGGTTGACTTCATCATAACCCATGGAGCCAAAGCCGGTACTGTCCTTGCCGGCGTCAGGGCCTACATCGCCCCAGTAGAGGAATCCGTTTTTGGCGTCAACAGAAATACGGAACGGATTGCGAACACCCATCACATAGATTTCTGGCCGGCCCTGAGCCGCATCGCTAAAGAGATTGCCTTTAGGGATGCTGTAGGTTCCATCGTCTTCAGGCTTGATCCGCAGAATTTTTCCGCGCAGGTCATTGGTGTTCGAGGCTGACTTCTGTGCATCCCACGCCGAGCGTCCTGGCCGTTCATCAATGGGGCCATAACCTGTGGCGCGGGGACTGGTATTGTCACCGGTGGAGAGGAACAGTAGGTTGTCGGGTCCGAATGCAATCGAGCCACCGGTATGACAACATTCTTCGCGTTGGGTTTTGACTGTCAGGATCACTTTCTCTGAGGAGCGCTGGAGCGAATCACCGTCAAAGATGAATCTGGACAGTACCTGTTTGGCATCATCGCCGGCAGGAGAGTAGTACAGATATACCCACTTGTTTCGTGTGTAGTCCGGATCAAGTGCAAGTCCCAGTAGCCCATCTTCGAGTTTGCTGAAAACAGACAGGGTGGTAACCAGGCGGGTTTTGTTATCAGACTTCTTATACAACTTGACGGCTCCCTTTCGCTCGATGAAGAGAATGTCCTCGTTGGGAAGTACAGCCAGTTCCATGGGTTCATTAAGGTTGTAGTCGAGGACTACTTTCTGGAACCGGTTTTCTTCCGGCGCTACCCGTGAATTGTTATAGTTCACAGGCACGCCCGGGCCTGCAGCATACTGGATGCCGCCCCACAGCAGTTGAAGATAGTTTTCATCCGAATAACACTCATTGGTGTGACCCATTCCAGTGTACCACATCCTGCCGCCGTCGAATTCCCTGTACCATGCGATCGGGTGCTTCTCACCATTGGTGCCACCTTCGTAACTCTTTTCGTCGAGGTTGATCAGCACATTGATCCCGGGTTGAATATCCTTGTAGTTGTACCATTCGTCTGTGCGCTTCCACACTTCCGGAAGGTGTTTGGTGGAGAGGTGGTACTTGTCAACCACAGTGACAGAGGCGTCGCGCACATTGGGATTGTTAGGGTGCCCGTTAAAGTAGGCTCCAACCAGTTCACCGTACCAGGGCCAATCGTATTCTGTATCGGCTGCCGCATGGATTCCAACGAACCCGCCGCCCGCCTGTATCCATCGGTTGAGTTCCAGTTGCTGTGCGTCGTTGAGCACGTCGCCGGTAGTGTTCAGAAATACAACGACATTGTAATTTCTGAGCGCCTTCTCGTTGAAGATGCTGGCGTCTTCGGTGGTATCAGCGGCAAAGTCATATTTCTTTGCCAGTGTCTGAATGGCGATTTTACCAGCGGGAATGGATTCATGCCGGTAGTTCAGTGTGCGTGAAAAGACGAGGACTTTGATTTCCCGGGTGTCCCTGGTTAGGAAAAGCCAGGCGCCGATGGCCAGAATGGCAATGGCGAGGAGGATGACAAGGAGACGCTTCTTCATATTTTGGCAGGCGGTTTGAGTCAATATGACTCAAATATATCACCGATACCAGCCAAATGCAGGGATTCGATAAATGAATAACTTCTTGTTGAAAATCTGATACCCAACTCAAGTATGATCTCCAAGATGCTGGCGGACTTCTATGAACAGGACCTTTCCCGCGTAAAGGATGAAATCCTGCAATTTCGGAATGAGGATAATCTCTGGCTGACTGTTGGTACGGCAAAGAACTCCGCAGGCAATCTGGTGCTTCATCTGGTGGGCGGCACCAGTTATCTGATCGGGTCATTGCTTGCGCATACGGGTTATCAGCGCAATCGCGAGCAGGAATTTCTGCTGAAGGGCATACCCCGTGCAGCGTTGCTGCAGCAGTTGGATTCCCTGATTGCGCTTGTTGGAAACACTCTTCGTGCTATGCCAGCCGAAACACTGGGAAGCCCATATCCAATCCCATTTGATGACAAAGAGGTGCCGGTACGGTATGTACTCGTGAAATTGCTGGGTCACATCAACTATCACCTCGGGCAGATCAACTACCTACGTCGCATGCTGGAGTAGATGCCCAGGATCATTGGTAAGTGGCGAGTTGAATGGTGTTGGTTTGCAGATTCGTCCAGGCAAGCAGCACGCGACCTTTGCTAACAACGAGCTGGGGAAATCCCGCTGCCCGTTCCGATGAATTTCTGGCCACGACTTGTGCGGGACCTATGCCGCCATTGCTTTTCACCTCTCTCAGCTTGATCAGGTCGCCCTCCATCCAGGACACGACTACAGTTTCAGCGTCGAGCCAATCCAGGTCGACACGACCGATGGTGGAAGTTTCATTGATGAGCACGGGATTGTCAAACGTCTTTCCGCCGTTGTGTGAGAACACCACTTTCACTTGGGTGGAATCGTGGGCTGCAGTAAACCAGGCAACTGCAACCTCTTTGCCGGCTGCCACGACCCTGGGGCCATTCACCGGACATCCGGCGATTTTCCACCGATCGGCATAGAGCGTTACGGGTTGCGTCCAGCTGCCATCGACGTAGCGGATGACCGAGATATCGCGGATTTCAGAAGCTGACCGGTCGCGGTAAACCACGATGGGACCGCTGTCGGTAAGGGCAGCGCCGGTTTGACAACAGTCGCACGTGCGGTTGTCGAGTTCCCATTCCTTTACCATTTCACCCTGTGCATTGAGGATCGCTGCCCTTAATGACATGGCACCGTGGTGACCTTCGTGATCTTTCATGTCTCCCATACCTTCCATTACCGTATTGCGTCCGTCCAGCCAGCAGACAAAAAAGCCATCTTCAAATGGCAGTATAGACACAAATCCATGCTCAGCTTCCTTTTTGTCTGTGTTGAGGATGTATGGTGTTGACCAGTTTTCGCCGCCGTTGGAGGAGGCGGTGATTTTGATGTCATAGGCGTAGGTGTCAGGACCACTCTGATCGAGAAAATGGGCGAGGATGTGATTGTCATTGCGCGCCAACAAAGGGTAGTCCGCCCAGTTGACGAACCAGCTATGACCACTCGCTATGGTGTGCGGCTGTGTCCAGGTGGTATCATGCAGAGTGGAAAATTGGAACATTGTGCTGTCGCCGGCCTTTGCAATCCACGACAGCAGCACTTTCCCCTTCCCGTCAGTTGTCAGGAATGGCTCACCGCTGGGTGATTCTGCCGGCGACTTGAGTGGATGCACGCGCCTTGCAGATTCTCGTGATGAGCAACTCACAAGAACAAAGGCGAATAACAGGATCGCAGGATATTTCAACGCGCGATGAGAAGGCATGGTTTCTTTCGTGTCTACTGCTTTAGCTTTCTCAGTTCTTCTTCGTACACCGCTTTGTTGGCTTGTTGGTCTGTGGGGAGGTTTTTCAAGGCAAGCTCCCACTGGCTAATGGCCATTTTCTTGTTCCCGGTGGCGGCGTACCCGCGGGCAAGGCCCACCAGGGTAGTGAACTTGTCAGACTTGTTGCGCTCGCGGTTGAGTTTGAAAACCTCCAGGGCCTTGTCATTTTTACCCTGGGCCAGCAAAGCCTTGCCGTATTGGTGCAATTCATTCATCGAACCGATCGTCAGGGCCTCTTTGAGGTCGCCATCTGCTTCCGTCTGCCTGCCGAGGGCGGCCAGGATGTCGGCCTTCACCTGAAGTGCGCCAAA
>JAIBBB010000045.1 GCA_019694905.1 Cyclobacteriaceae bacterium | reverse complement strand
CGTACTACTTCAGGAATGTTCCTCACATCATCCGAAAAAACCGCGTTTCTGCCGGGATCCTCATGGGCGAAGAACCAGCAGAAGAACTTGCTAAACTGGGTATGGATGTATTCTGCTATTTCGGCCTCGGTTGCAGAAACGTTTCCCGCATCCTGGTTCCTGAGGGTTACAATCCTGATCCGCTTTTCCGCGCCTGGGGAAAATACAAGGACATCATCAACCATCACAAATACGCGAACAACTACGACTATCAGAAATCCATTCTGCTGGTCAATCAGGCCCCGTTCATGGATACAGGTTTCGTGCTGGCCATATCATCATCCGCCTGGGTGTCCCCGATTGCCTGCGTGCACTTTGGATATTACACTACACAGGAAGACCTGCACCAGCAGATGGACAAGCAACCTGAAAAACTGCAATGTGTCGTTTCTGCAGGAGGTTGGTATGCCGGAAGTGTTCCGTTTGGAAAAGCGCAGCTACCCGAAATCGATGACTACTCAGACAATGTTGACACGATGGCCTTTCTTTCTGGACTATCTTGATCGCATTACCTCAACCCAACCTGAGTACGACTGCCCTGAAGCGCTGAGTCGGTAATAGTATACACCATCTTCATTGTTCCCACCCGTCCAGTCATTGAGATAATTGCCAGATGAATAGACTTCCTTTCCCCAACGGTTAGTAATCACCAGGTTCGCATTGGATGGCAGGTTGCGGATATAGAATACTTCGTTAACGCCATCCCCGTTAGGTGTAAAGACGTTGGGTATCATGATCTCGGTATCCACATCGATGCTGATCGGAAAGTCCTTCTGACAGCCCAGGGAATCCCGAACTGAAAGTGTGTACGCGCCAGCGTAGAGGTTTCTCGCATCATATTCAACCTTCAGATTCTGGCCGTTCCTTGAAGCCTCGGTCCAATCCAGCAAATAACTCTGCGAGGGGAAAAGTGGTTGAATCAGTTCAAGGCGGACCTCATATGGCTCCTCCAGGCTTTCTTTGATTCCAATCAAGGCCGACCCTGTGGGCAGGTCGGGATACGAAATGGTCCTATTGACATACAAAGTGTCTAGTGATGCCCTGGGGCCAGTCACTGTGAGGTTCTTAAACCCTGTCGAGAATGCTGTGGGGCAGGAAGCTACCAGGGATGACTGATCCTGAAACAACCTGACTTCATAGTCTCCGGACGAGAGGCCAGGGATGGTGTATGTGCCTGCCGATTGAAGGAAAGTGACAGTTCCCGTCGAGGAACTGCCTCCAATCACCAACTCATAAGTGTAATCCAGACCTGGTGCGCCGACAAAAGAAGTCAACTGTATGCTGCCCTTGTCCTCAGCACAAACAATACCCGTCGCGCCTGCGGCGAAGGAAACCTGATATGCACCTGCTACGCTGATGGGAGCAAGTTTCGTAAGACACTGGGAATTGCCTGGCTTGATCCAGATGTAATAGGTGCCATTTGACAAACCAGTAAGGTTCACATTTGCCCCGCCTGGATCAGCATACTGGGCCGGCTGGTTAACCGCATCCTGAGTGATACCCACGGTGTAAGACCCGACGTCTGTAATCTGGAATGCCACAGAGCCGTCATTTGCTGCGGCTGTACATCCTGGGGGTGTCACCACAGGGGCAGTGGTATTCACGTAACCTGGAAAGTCCACCTGAGAAGCAAAGTTCTTCCTGCATCCGTTGCCATCAACTACAGTGAAGGTATACGGGCCTGCGCTCAATGAACCAATGACATTGCCTGCGCCGAGTGTGATGGGATTGCCATTGAGCTCATAAGTAAAGTTGGCCACACCGGTACCACCAGACAGGTTCGAAATCGTCAGCGTGCCGTCATTGTTATTGCAAGAAGCATCCGTGTGTGTGACGGTGGCCGTAATATCCGGATTTGCCTCCTGCATGGTGATAATCACAGCAGCGTTACAAGGGTCAGAAGAATTTCTCCGCACACTGATCAGCCTGTCAAAAAGTGGAGCTGAACCTGCAGGGATACCAGTGATTTTGCTGCCGGCGATAAAGGATGTCCAGTTGACACCATCCAGAGACCACTCAAGCAAGTTGCCCGTTTCACCTGGTACATCCAGTGTCACACTTCCTGTGGCGGTACCGAAGCAGGCTGGCGGAACTACATTGTTCGCGCTGGGTGTTCCCACGGTACCGGTCTGATCAATAGTTACTGAACCATTCAGCACGCATGCAGCATCCCCATATTGCAGACGGAAAGTGTACAGCCCGGCCGGAAGTGCTGTGAATACAAAACTATTCAGCTGTGTCCTGGCCACAGATGAATTGGTAACTGATACACCTGTCAGGTCAATGATCACACCCGTGTTGTTGACTGTAGGCGTGGGAGGATTGATGTTAAATACCACGCCACCGTCGGCGTTGGTACAGGTAGCCGCTGATGGAACAGGCACAATCACAACGGTTGCGCAGTTACCCGTGCCCGACCCGTTACAGGTTGCGTCAGCAAAGGTCTTTACCGCAACTTGGATCGTTCCTGAAGAACTGCAACCGCCCTGGCTGTATGACACAGTGATAGGAACCGTAGTTCCTGCATGCGCGAAAGGATCAAAAAGGCTACCGCCCAGGCTCGGGCCTGTGAAAGAAAAAGTACCACCGGGCAACGAAGCGGACACGATTGATGGCACATTGAGATCAATGGGGCCTCCATTGGGGCAGATGTTCTGGTCAACAATTGTCAATACAGCAGATGAAACAACATCGTAGTCAAAAGTTGCAGTTGCAGAACAACCTGCACCTGCGTTGTAATTGACGGTAATCGTGTTTGTGCCGGTCAAACCTGCGGGGTCAAAGTTATTGCCGGTCACTCCGGTTCCACTAAACAGAAATGTGCCTCCCAACGGAGTAGCAGTCACGACGGTAGTCAGGTCGACGATGCCTGCGCTTTGGCAAATGCTCACGGGCGAAGATGGGACGGTAATGCTGGCCGAGGCAGCAACCTGGATATCCATAGTAGTAGATGCGCTGCAGGAACCCGTCGTGTAATTTATGGTGATCGTGGAGGTACCCGATACAAGTGCGGGGTCAAAATTGGGACTTGTGGTGATGCCCGTGCCCGCAAAAGTGAAAGTCCCACCGGTTGGTACGGCTGACACAAGTGTTGTGAGGTCGACAACTCCACCTGTCTGGCACAATTGCACCGGGGGTGGCGGCGTGCTGATGGTGGCTCCACTCACAACGTCAACGACCATTGAGGCCGCTGGCGATTCGCCACATGCATACGTGGCAGTCACATAGAATGTAGTTGAAGCCGGTGTATTTACGTCAAGCTCAGCTGCCGATGGTGTGTAGTTTGCAGCAGAAGCCACGAGGTTGGCAAGCGATGCATCGGTGTACCACCTAAACCCAGTCACGGCAGGATCAGGGCTACTGGCGGAGAGAGTGGGTGCCGGACTGGCCACGCACAGCGAAACCGGGGAAGCCACTACGGGAGTGGGTGCTGCTGAGAAATCGAATGAAACTCTGGCGCTGCCTGTATGCTCATAATACTCCAGAACCAGGTCGTGCGTTCCGGTGGTCAGACAGACGGGCACTGACGTGTAGGTAGTATAGGCATGGTTGGCAAAAGTGTTCGGCTGCTGCAAATCAATCAGTGCACCGTCGACAAAAAGTCGGACACCATCATCACCACCCACATTGAATGTGTACACCCCGGCCGTAAATGTCTTTGTGTTACGGAACCTGATACTGAAGTCGTCGTTGAAATTTCCGCAAACGTTAGGACCATGGATATCGAAACCAGAGGCATTGTTACCAATGTTCAGGTCAAATGCGTCTGTACTTCCATTGTAGGCCGAAGTTGCGCTCATCCCTGCGATATCGGTATCGGCAATGAATCCACGGTAATTCGCATTGTTAAAAGTGATGTTAGTTGACGGTGGTGCAGGTGAACCAGCATCGGTATAGACATAGCCGATCCACTGATCACTGCCGAAGGTTGCCGGGTTCCCGGGGATTGGATTCACAGTGACCACGGCATTCCCGGACACAGTGCCTGGGCCGCAACCGGAGTCTGTCACGTCGACCAGTGTGTAGGTCGTTGAAAACAGCGGATTCACTGCCAGGGTATAAGGGCTGGAACCAATGCCGTTGATGGTAATGGTATTGGAGCCGTCAGAGTAGTCAATATTCCAGGGAGCTGCTCCTGTCAGCGCAATGCTGAGAGTTGCAGTTCCGCCCACACATATTGAGGTTGTGCCCGACAAAGCCGCGGTTGCGGGATCAGAAATGGTTACCGGCAAGGTTGTAGGAGCGCCCGCCGAGCAGCCATTGGAATCCGTGTAATTCACACTTACGGTACCCGCACCACTTGTCGACCATGTCACAGTCACTGTATTGTCTGTGTTCGTGCCTCCGGCCGTAACTGTGCCGCCGGTTACAGTCCATGCGTAGGCAGAATTTCCGGCGTCAGTTGTATAGACGATGCCCGTAGCCCCTGCACACAGATTGCTGTTGCCAGCAAGCAGCGGCGCCGGCGCCGGCAGCACTGTTACATCAGCACTGCCAGTCAGAAATGCAGGGAATGCAGCACACTTTGTACTGATGTCAGTGACACTCACCAAGGTGTAAGAAACACTGCCAGCAGGGGTGACCGGTACAAGGGTCCCGTCGGTAATACCCGAAAGTGAAAATGTGCTGGTTCCGTCGGTGTAGGTGACATCGTAAGTTGGGCCTACCCCGGAGAGCGTAAATGAGAGGTTGGCAGGTGAACCTGCGCACACTGTTGTGGCTCCGGAAACAGCGATGTCGCCAGTCACTGTTGTCAGCAAGTCAAAAAGGGTAATCGGGGTAACCGTTGATGCCACGCAGGCTGATGCATCATCTGTGACTGTCAGGTTATAGTCCCCCGCGGCCAGGCCGGTAAGATTGGCGGTAGCGGCTGTGTATCCGGAAGGCCCGGTCCAGCTGTAGGTGTACGCAGGTCCTCCCCCGCTGACGGCCATGTCAATGGCGCCGTCGAAGGGTCCGCTGCACTGTGTATTGTCAGTTGTCGAATAACCGCTCAGGTCAAGCACAGGCCTTGCGTCAACCACTGTATTGCCCAGCAGCGTGATTGAACATCCGCTGACCGGATCGCTCACCGTCACATCGTAATTGCCGTCAATGAGTTGGGTAATCGTTTGGGTGTTTCCTGTGAAGCCAAGCGGACCCGTCCATGAAATGGTGGGCACACCGACAAGGCCACTCATCGTGAGATCAATGGCGCCATCGTAGGGCAGAACGCATCGTGTGTTGTCAGTGATATTGGGGGTCACATCCAGAATGGGGCTGTTGTCATTTACGGTCAGGCTCTCCACCACGACACACCCGGATGTGGCATCGGTAATGGTCAGATCATAGCCACCAGGTTGCAGATTGGTGATGGTCTGACCCGATAAAGGACCCGTCGGGCCGTTCCAATCGTAAGTCAGTGCTCCCACTGCACCTGCTGTGGTAATGGCGATCGAGCCATCAAAGGGTGCAGTGCATCGCGTGTTGTCAGTAACCACTTGAGTATCGGTTAGCTGAGCTACATTGACGGCAAATACGGTGGTTGCCGAGTTACAGCCAAATCCATCAGTATAGCTCACACTGACAGACTGAGGACCCGCGGCATTCGTCCAGTCAATAACTGCAAATGCATCGGCAGCTGTGCCTCCTGAGGAGATGACACCCCCGGCAGAAACCGTCCACTCATAATTGGTCTCTCCTCCCCCTGAATCAGTGATATAGTTCACTCCGGTGGTGCCCAGGCACACATCCGCTGAAGCAACAGGAAAAGAAGGCGTAACCTGCGGATGCACAGTTACCGTGGGAGTGCCTGTCAATGTTGACGCAGTACAACTGCTGTTGTCAGTTACTGATACGAGTTGATAGGTAACGGTGGCAGCGGGGCTTACAAGGATATTGGCTCCGCTGACGTAGCCCGGCACAGTAGCACTTGCGGATCCGTCTGAATATACGACCGTGAAAGGGCCCGTTCCATTGGTAATATTGACAACCAGATCGGTTGTGGCCGACTGGCAAATGGCAGCTGCACCGCTTACACTCAGCACAGCAGAAATTGCCGGTGGATTAGTGACCACAATTGCCGCCGTCGTTACCGGTCCACAGGCATTTGCGTCGGTAACCGAAACAGTATAAGACCCAGCCGCCAGGGCATTGAACGCGCCGGTAGTGTTGCTTACAGCTGTTGGTGCCAGCGTATAGGTGAGCACACCAGTGCCTCCGGTGGCCACCACTGTAATGGTGCCTGTGCTGGTGCCATTGCAAATGGCATCTGTGTGGGCGGTTGAAGAAATGCTGAGGGCGGCGGGAGCTGTAATTGTTACTGTTGAAGGAGCCGAAAGACAGTTATGGCTGTCCTTAACAACTATCTGGTAGCTGCCAGCTGACAGAGAACCAAAACTGGTGCCGGCCTGAAAAGTTGCACCATTGTCCTTAGAGTACTGATAACCGGGTGATCCGCCAGAAGCCGTGACAGTTATACTACCATTCGAACCACCGTTGCATGAAACATTGCTGGAGGAAGTTGATACCGTGAGAGCGGTTGGCTGTGTGACAGTAACAGAAGATGAAACAGTACAATTTGACGCATCCTTGATCACCACCGTGTAGGTGCCTGCTGCCACCGCAGCAAATACATTCCCTGCCTGAAAGGTAGCTCCATTGTCCTTGGAATACTGGTAGCCAGGCGTACCGCCGCCCGCTGTAAGGGTAATGGAACCATTGGAGGCCCCGTTACAATTGGCTGCCGTAGTTGAAGTGCTGATCGTCAGCGTTGCTGGTTCGGTGATCGTCACTGCGGAGGCCGACGTCGTACACGCATTGGCATCCTTGACCACGATCTGATAGGTACCTGCGATCAGGCCGCTGAATACATTGGAAACCTGAAATGTAGAACCATTGTCCCCGGAATACTGATAAGCACCCGTGCCGCCAGCCGCGGTAACCGTAATTGATCCGGTTGAGGCACCGTGACAAAGCACATCCGTTTTGGCAGTGCTGAAAGAAACAACCGCCGGGTCTGTGAGCACTACCGGCGTGGCTGCCGTTGTACAGTTGTTGCCATCTCTGACAACAATCTGGTATGTGCCACCGGTCAAACCACTGAATGCATTTGATGCCTGAAAACTTACGCCATTGTTATCGGAATAAGAAAGCGCTCCTGTACCACCCGAAGCAGTGACAGTTATGCTTCCTGTCGCACCGCCATTGCAAAGCGGATTGACGTTGGTAGTACTAAATGAAATTGCTGTGGGTTGCGTAATGGTTACCGGTACCGAAGCACTGGTACAATTCGCCCCATCCTTCACGATCACGGTGTAACTTCCGGCAGTGAGTCCGCTAAAAGTATTGGATGCCTGGAAACTTCCACCATTGTCTGATGAATACTGATATCCTGCGCCGCTGCCGCCACCTGCTGTGACGGTAATGGTGCCATTGGAACCACCGTTGCAAGATACATTTGCCGTAGCCACAGAGGCCGTGACAGCCGTTGGCTGTGTCAGTGTGACCAGTGAAGAAGTGCTGCACGCATGAGCATCTTTCACAACGATTGTGTAGGAGCCTGCCGCGAGTGAAGAAAAAACGTTGCCTGCCTGAAAAGTTGCACCGTTGTCCTTCGAATACTGATAGGCCACCGTGCCACCTGCAGCGGTGACAGTGATGCTGCCATCGGTGAGACCATTACAGGATACATTTACGGTGGAAGTAGTAAAAGTAAGAGCAGCGGGTTGAGTAACTGCCACCACGCTCATGGCAGAAGAGCAGTTGCTGCCATCCTTGACAATGACATTGTAGTTGCCGGCGATGAGCCCCGAGAAAGCATTAGAAGCCTGGAATGTTGCCCCATTGTCCTTGGAATAGGTATAAGAACCACTGCCGCCTGCGGCTGTGACCGTGATACTTCCCGTAGCCTGGCCCTGGCACAATACGTCCACCACAGCGGTGGTGAATGTCACAGCCACCGGTGCAGTCAGCGTGACCGGTGAAGGAGCAGTAAGGCAATTGTTGGCATCCTTGACAACGATCTGATAGGTAGCCGCAGCGAGGGAAGAGAATATGTTGGAAGCCTGGAACGTCGCTCCGTTGTCATTGGAATACTGCAATACGCCGGTACCTCCTGAAGCTGTTACAGTGATCGAGCCATCGGATCCGCCGTTGCACGTGGGGTTGACCGACACCGTCGTGAAAGTAATGGCTGTGGGTTCCGTGATAGTAACCACAGCTGTAGCGCTTGTGCAGTTGTTTCCGTCCTTGACCTGGATGGTGTAACTGCCAGCTGCAAGTCCGCTAAAAGTACTTCCTGCCTGGAAGGTGGCACCTCCATCTGAAGAATACTGGTAGCCGGCGCCACTGCCGCCGGAGGCCGTGATGGCTATGCTGCCATCGGAACCTCCATTGCAGGTGACATTGGTAGCAGCCGTCGTGAAGGTGACAGGAGCAGGCTCTGCAACCACGGTATTTTGTGCAGCCGACAGGCAAGGGACATTGTCCTTTACCACGATGGCGTAGGTGCCTGCCGCCAGTCCTGAAAAAACATTGGACGCCTGGAAGGTGGAACCATTGTCACTGGAATATTGGTATCCTGCTCCACTACCGCCGGATGCGGTGATGGTAATGGATCCGTTGGTGCCACCTGCGCATGGGGTAACATCCGTGACGGCTGTGGTGAATGTGACCGCCGTTGGCTCGGACACATCCGTGCCCAAGGGTGTTTCTGTATAGCTACGGGGTGCACAGTACGTTTTGAATGCAACGACCTGATAGGTAGAAGGAGGCACATTCGAATAGACAACTTTCGTTGCGGTCTGAACTTCGGTGACGGAAAGTGTGACGTAGGACCCCAGGTTCAGGTCATACAATTCAAAATTGGTGACAGGAATATTGAGTTCCACGGTAATGGTACCATCGTTGGCACCATTGCAGGTTACTTCGGTATGAGTTTTGGTGATTGCGTTGGCCGGGAGGGGGCACTGCGCGTACGACTGAAATCCTGCCAGCAGGAACAACAGGGGAACAAAGATCCGTAGAGTGTGCTGCATGGTCCTATTCTTCAATACCAACTTTAATGCCTTCAGGGCCACCGACGGTTCGAGCCTGCTGGCATCCCGACTGCTTGACATAGACCGTATAGCGGGAGGCTGAAAGTCCTCTGAAAACCGGTTGTTCATCAGATGAGCCAAATACCACGTCCTTCTCGGCGACGATGGTTCCCTGGTTCAAGTCCACAAGTGAAAAATGTCCTGACAGTGATTGATTCGGTTTAAGCCAGAGGTCAAAAGTGTTGGTTCCTGCTGCAGAAACACGGTGAGTAAACTTGGTATCACACGCAACCGGAGGGGAATTCAGCTGATAAAAAAATGTTAAATAACTGAATATCAGTAATTTAGATAGCATTCCTTTTAGAATTAGTTCAAAAAATTACACAATTATAGATAACGTTCAAAAAATTATTGTAACCCGTGAACAGGTAATTGCGGACCAAGTTCCGGATAACACGGTTGCCTACACAGAAGTCAAGGGGACAAAATCTATCCTGTGTAAGGTTTGTCTCAAAAAATGCATCAGAATTTCCGTTGCAGGATCTCACTCAGAACGAATGCCTTCCGCACCTCTTCCTGATTGTTGAGGGCTTTGGCATAGGCGGCGGCGAGTCCGGCCGGCTGCTCTGTTTCATAGGCCTTGAACTGTTCAAATCTGACAACGGTATCTTCCAATCTTGCTGTCTCTTCCAGAGAGGGGCGCAGGAATGCCTGCTGCCTGGCTTCTTCATATCCGGCGTAGGATCGTTCCGGGACGGGCGGGGAAGTGCGGGAAGGAATTTGCTCCTGCGAGGCCGCTTCGTCTTCCAGGTCTTCATCGTAGTCCGTGTAGGTGGAGACCGGGCTGGGTTTTGCAACCGTGGGTGTCGGGGCGGGAGGTGATTGGGCGGGTTCCTGACGGGAGGCCTGAATCTCTCGCAACAAGTCTTCGAAAGTCATTGGAGGACCAGCGGGCTTGTCGGCGGGTATCTCCTGCTCTGGTGCCGGCTGCTGGCGCTTCTTGGATGATTTGGCAAAAAAATAAATAAGGCCAACAACGATCCACAAAATGACCTTCAGAATATCTTCCATAAGCTGTCAAAAATAGCGAAAAAAATGATTCCGGGGGCCATCCGTCGCCGTTGAAAAATCATTCTATATTTGCGTCCTTCTTTTTGTACAAACCACCCCTCCCATACCATGCAACTCGCGAAGCTGGAGATTAAAGGATTTAAAAGTTTTGCCGACAAGGTCGTTATCAATTTTGATGAAGGCATTACCGGAATTGTAGGCCCGAATGGCTGCGGCAAGTCGAACGTTGTCGATTCTATCAGATGGGTTTTGGGGGAGCAAAAGACAAGTGCGCTTCGTTCCGAAAAAATGGAGAATGTCATTTTCAACGGAACAAGCGGAAGGCCGGCGCAGCAGCTCGCAGAAGTATCGCTCACCATCAACAACACGAAGAACATTCTCCCGACCGAGTATTCGCAGATTACCATCACACGCAGGCTGTACCGCAGCGGAGACAGTGAGTATTTGCTCAACGGCGTAGAGTGCCGCCTCAAAGACATCACCAATCTTTTCCTTGACACCGGTGTGGCCTCCAACAGCTACGCGATCATTGAATTAGGAATGGTGGATGACCTGCTGAACGACCGTGACAATTCACGCCGCATGTTGTTCGAAGAGGCTGCCGGTATTTCGAAATTCAAAAAGAGAAAAAAAGAAACACTCAAGAAACTGGAAGATACCGATGCCGATCTTGAGCGTGTGGAAGATCTGCTTTTTGAAATCGAAAAGAACATGAAAAGCCTGGAGAAGCAGGCTAAGCAGACTGAGCAATACTACAAGATCAAGGAAGACTACAAAGAAAAGAGCATTCATCTTGCCAAATTGGTCGTCGGCAAACAGCGTGAGCAGTTCAACACGCTCAGCAAACGCATAGAAGAAGAGAACGATCTGAAGGTGAAGCTGGTGGCTGACATCGGCGAAAAGGAAGCACTGATTGAGAAAGCCAAGGCTGAGCTGGTCATCAAAGAAAAGACGCTTTCCACACGGCAGAAGGCGATCAATGACCACGTTGCCAACATTCGTCACATTGAAAGTGACAAGCAAATCAAGAATGAACGTCTCCGCTTTCTGAACGACCGCGCCAGTAATTTGCGGGATCAGATCGACCAGGACAAGAAGAGCAACGAGCGTGCGAGATTCAGCATCCAGAGTCTGGAGACTGAACGTGAGACAGCCCGCGCCATTCTGGAGGAAATCGGCCGTAAACTCGAATTGCTCAAGAGCGAGTATGAAGCTCAGAAAGCACAGACGGCCCAGCAGCAAAGTGAGGCAGACGCCATTCGCCAGGTATACCGCACACAACAGGAAGAGCACTTCCAGTTGAACAAGGCGGTTGAAATCCGGGAAATCCAGGTTTCGTCGCTCAAGCAGGAATTGGAGCGGACGGCCTCAGACACCACACAACAATCAGCCAGTCTTGCCGAGTTTGAAAAGAAACTTGTCTTGCTGCAGGATGATATCCAGCTGAAAAACGCACGGCTTGAAAACCTGAAGGCCGAGGAAGAGAACATGGCCCAGCGGATTTCTTCCCTGGAGAAAACCATTGAACTGATCCGCGATGAAATGACTGACACCGGCCGCAAGCTGGATGCCCGTCAGAATGAATACCAGCTGACCAAGAGTCTGGTGGAGAATCTCGAGGGTTTCCCGGAAGCAATCAAGTTTCTAAAAAAGCGTGTGGAGTGGACCAAGAACGCGCCGCTCCTGTCAGATATCCTGACCTGTCCTGAAGAATACCGGATCGCCATTGAGAATTACCTGGAACCCTTTCTGAACTACTACATTGTAGATCACGAAGCGGAGGCCTACGAGGCAATCAACATTCTGAGTGATGCAAGCAAAGGCAAAGCCAACTTCTTCATTCTGGATGCATTTGATCGTTTCCACCCCACTCCTACCCAGATCTATCCCAATGCATTTCCTGCTACGCAGGTGATCGAGTTCGATCCGAAGTACGGAAAGCTGATGTCCTATATTCTTGACAGGGTTTACATCTTCGATGGCGACACCAAAATGCTGCCCCCGGAAGATGAGAACACTTTCATTACCCGCAGTGGCAAGTACACCCGTCGCCGCTACAGTTTGTCCGGCGGATCTGTTGGACTGTTTGAAGGCAAGAAGATCGGTCGCGCCAAGAACCTCGAAAAACTGGACAAAGAGATCCGTGAACTGAATAAGAAAGTAGAGGACATCCGTCAATCGCTGCTGGACCGCCAGCGTGAGTTGGAGCGCCTCCGCAACAACAACTTCAAGCAACAGATTGCAGAAGCACAACAGGATCTCAAACTGGTCAATGACGAATACATCTCCGTTAAGACCAAGCGCGAGCAGTTCTCACAAATGCTCAATACCGCAGGACTGCGCCGGGAGGATATTCTCGAGAAGATCGATGTATTGCTGCGGGAGCTGGATGAGTTGAAACCCCGTGCCCAGTCAACCATGCACGGCATGGAGTTGCAGGACAGGCAACTCAAGGAACTCACCGATGCGCTCACAGCACAGAACGAGGTGCTCGGTCAAAAGTCAGCTGCCTATAACGAAGAGAACATCTTCTTCCACCAGCAGGAAAACCGCGTCAAGAGCATAGAACAGGAAATCCGGTTCAAGCAGGAATCGATGGATGCCAGCACACTCAGGATTCAAACGAACAGTGAGGAGCTTGGCCGCAACGAAGAGGAGATCCGTACCATAAATGACACGGCGGTGCACAACGATGGCGAGTTACTCTCCCTCTATGCCCAGAAAGAAGAAATGGAAAAAGGCCTCAATGAGGCCGAGCGTGAATACTATTCTGCACGGGGTGAGATTGACCAGAATGAGAAGGACGTCAGGGCCATTCAGCATCAGCGCGAAAGCACAGACACATCACTCATGCAACTGCAGACCCAGCTCAGCGAAAGCAAGCTGGAATTGAATTCGGTGAAAGAAAGACTTTCCGTGGAATTTAAGGTAGATCTCGACCAGGTGCTGGAAACCACCACGGCCGAAGACCTTGCGTCACTTGCCGGTGAAGATGAAACGAAGGCCAGAGAAGCAGTGAACAGAATTCGCGAGCGACTTGACAACATGGGTCCGATCAACCCGATGGCCATGGAAGCCTACAATGAAATCAAGGAACGCAATGATTTCATCAATGCGCAGAAAGAAGATCTGATCAAAGCAAAAGAATCTCTTTTTAGCACGATCACAGAAATAGAGGACGTCGCCAGCAAGACATTCATGGAGTCGTTCAACAAGATCAAATTCCATTTTGTTGAAGTATTCCGTTCGCTCTTCAATGAAGGGGACGACTGCGACATCAAACTGGTAGATCCAACCAAACCACTGGAGTCAGAAATAGATATCATTGCCAAGCCAAAAGGCAAACGCCCGCTCACCATCAATCAATTGAGTGGTGGAGAAAAAACACTCACCGCTACCGCGCTGCTGTTCTCGATGTACCTGTTGAAGCCTGCGCCTTTCTGTATATTCGACGAGGTGGACGCTCCGTTGGATGACGCAAACATTGACAAGTTCAACAACATCATCAGAACCTTCAGCAAGGACAGCCAGTTTGTGATTGTGACGCACAACAAACGCACAATGACAACCACTGACGTGATCTATGGTATTACAATGATTGAGAAAGGCGTATCGCGAGTAGTTCCAGTTGATTTGCGTGAACTTGCCTGACCTTCGCTAATTGGCCCGGATCAACTTGCCGGTCACCAGATTGCCGTCCGGAAGCATCAGCTTATATACGTACCAGCCAGGTGCGGGCATGACATATTGTTGCTGAAACTGACCTGGCCCCTCATGAGCAAAGCTGTCATCTGAAATCATTCTGCCGGCTGCATCACTCCATTGAATCCGGACTTGTCCGGCTGACTTCAGCGCATACTGCACCGTCAGGTGACCCTGAGAGGGGTTAGGGAACACCTGCACATCCGAATTCGTATTTTCCAAACCAGTGATTGCCTTGGGCAGATTCCTGTCCAGCCACGTCATCCGGTCTGTAATCCAGTTCTTCAACCATTGTACTTCAGCGTCATAGGTTGCGCCCACGTAGTAGTTCGGCCACACGTATTGTCCCAGCACCGGCCATACGGCAAAATTCCTTTGCACCGCCTCCTTTTTCAATACGGTGGTCACCGAATCCACGTACGCGTGCAAACTCGCAGTACTGAACTTACCCTCTCGCAATGCGCTCCATCGGAGACCCATGCGATTTCTGTAGAAATCATCCATCATCAACCGATCCCACCAAAAAGGAACCAGCCAAAAATCCTGGCTGCAAATCTGATTGAACTGATAAACAAAACCTTCAGGATTGCCTTGTGTACAATAGTCAACGTCACCGAAGCCAAGATTAAAATCCCAGATAGGTCCCATAGCCAGTTTCCCGCCGTCTGAGTCCCTGAACTTGTGGAAATACGTACTCAACCGGTAAGAATCAGGATTCTTTGACACTTCCTGCATCAGAAAGTAATCAATGAAGGAATCCACATCGATGTACTTGTTATAACCTGTCGTGGGATTTTTGAAATCGGGTCCGGCAAGTACATCCTCAAACTCTCCTACAAACTGCTGAATATAGTTTCGCTGGGCCTGCACGATATGGGCTCCATCAGGGTAGTCATGCATGATGTAGATGGTCTGGCCTGACGTGACATAATATGGATAGTGACTCGATGTCCATCCATCTGTTGGATTGCCTGAGTTCTTGTCTATCTTGAGCAGATATCCCCCCGTAAGGGCATCGCCAGCAACATCGGTGTTACTCATTTTGTGAACATTGACCCGGTTCTTGTCCCTCTTGATCTTCTCGGTGAGCACGTAGATTCCCATGTAGGAATTATTCAGCACGAGTTCGCAAAAGCGTGTCCTGGGAGCATACCTTCCCATTTGAAGTCCCAGGTGGTAGGCGAGTGCATCGCGAATCAGCGATTTATCATCATAAGGGGCGGACAAGATCCAATCAGATTCGGCGGGCATTCCCAGCAGCGAAACGGACAAACCATTGCCAAGGGCATCACGAACTTCAATCCCATATTGCTTTTTCGGGAACATCTGCGAAGAAGAACCTCGCAACTCAATTCCAATGGTACCACTAAAGTCGTTGAATGGGTCCGTCAGGCTATTTCTGGATCCCACATTATTGATAATTCCCATGGAGGCCGCGATTTTGGGTTCATCAGGAATGCCAACTCCATTGGTATTGATCACGATGATGGGAAGGTTGGATGACGTGAGCGTCACCTGCCCCATCAGCAAAGTGGCGGTCAACAACAACGGAAGAGACAAGAAAAGCCGAAAAACCTTCATGGCGCCGGAACAAATTTTATAAAATTACCAAGACTTGGTGACAAATACGAGCCTCACTCCTTTTCAACAAAATCGAGATTTGCACCAAAAGTCTCTTCAATCTTTGTCGCAGCCATGATGGCCAAAGCAAAAAGCAAAATCCCGGTAAGCCAGGCACCTGTGACATAGTTACCGGTCCATTCACGCAGCAGTCTGAAAACAAGGATGATGACGGGTAGCAACCCACGAACCACATTGGGAATTGAAATGGCTGCTGAGGCGCGCAGGTTTGTGCCAAACTGCTCAGCGCTCATGGTGATGTAGACCACGGTAAAGCCGCAACCAAATCCAAGCCCGGCACAGATAGCGTAAAAACGGCCAGCACTCCCAGGTCCCTGAGTAAAGAAGAGGACACAAAACAGCATTGCGATGCCATAGAATACCAACAATGCCTTCCGGCGGCTCTTCAGGTATTGACTGAGCAAGCCCACTGTGAGGTCGCCGAATGAAATCGACAGATAGAGAAACATGATGGCGCGTCCAGGATCAATGTCCTGTACGCCAAATGCAGCCGCAAACTGATCAGAGAATGTGACCAGTATGCCAATAATGTACCAGGCCGGCAGGCCGATCATCACACACAGCAGGTAGCGACGGAATCGGTTCTTGTCTGTAAAGAACATCGTGAATTTCCCTTTCGCAACCCTGGTGTCATTCAACTGCTGGTAGAGGCCCGACTCATGAACAGAAACGCGCATGACCAGTAACAGGAGTCCCATTCCGCCCCCAATGAAGAAGCAGGTTCTCCAATCGAACATGGTCTTCATGAAGAAGGCCGCAACCGCGCCAAGGATGCCAAATCCGGCAATCATAGCAGAGGCAATGCCCCGCCTGGATGCGGGCAGGATTTCGCTCACAAGTGTAATGCCGGCACCCAACTCCCCGGCCAGGCCAAATCCGGCCATGAACCGGAGCCCGGCATACTGACCTGGAGTTGCAACCAGACCATTCAGAATGTTTGCAACTGAGTACATCAGGATGCTACCGAACAATACCTTCAGCCTCCCATACTTGTCTCCCAGAATCCCCCAAAAGATTCCTCCAATCAACAAACCGGTCATTTGGAGGCTGATGATCCACTCTCCTTCAGACAGGATTTCTGCCGGGGTCAGTCCCAGTTCAGCGAGACTTGGCTTTCGAATGATGCCAAAGAGCAAAAGATCATATACGTCCACAAAGAAACCCAACGCGCTTACGATCACTGCAAGCTGAAAAAGGCTGTCACTCCGATGAGCTGACTTCAAAGTCTGGAGCGTTTAATCGGAAACACGCCAGGATTGACCAGATAGGGAACGGTGCCATCCTGAAAAAACGCAATCACGTTCTCTGCGGCACGCCTCGCCATTTCGGTCCGGGCTTCGACAGTGGCAGAACCTACATGGGGCAGCACCGCCACGTGTTCCATCTGCAACAGTGGATTCGTGGCAAGCATGGGCTCAGGATCGGTGACGTCCAGTCCTGCACCCCAAATGGTGCGGTGTTGCAACGCTTGAATCAGGTCGGCTTCCCGATGCACCGCCCCTCTTGCTGTATTGATGAAAATGGCTGTTGGCTTCATTCGGGCAAAGGCAGCCGCGTCAAAAATGCCGCGTGTTTCGGGGCTCAGCACACAATGAACACTGATCACATCGCTGCTATGCAGAAGCTCGTCGAAGCTGACGTACCGGGCCCCCAATTCCGCCTCTGCCGCGGCATTGCGCGTGCGGTTGTGATAGCTGACTTGCATCTGATAGGCACCGATGCAGCGCCGGGCCATGACCATGCCGATCCTGCCCATGCCAAAGATTCCTAGTTTTCTGCCCTTCAGTTCAATACCGAGATGCCGTGTGGGTTCAAAATACTTCCACTCCCCTCGTTCAATTCTCTTGTGATGAAAGAACAGTTTCCTGGAAACGGCCAGCAACAGACCGAAGGCAATATCGGCTGTGGCCTCACTGAGCACATCCGGTGTATTGCCAACAGGAATGCCCAGCCGGGTAGCAGCCGCAACATCGATATTGTCATACCCCACTGCAAATTGCGAGATGATCTTCAGCCGTGGACAGCTTTCCATCAGCTTTTCGTTGATCTTGTCTGCACCAAGCGAGATCAGCGCGTCAAAATGCCGGGCACGCTCAATCAATTGTTCGTAGGGCATGGGCCCCTCACCCTCCCAGATCTCCACCTCAAATCCCTGCTGGGCAAGGAACTCACCTGCAAGAGCCGGGATCTGTCGGGTTATGAAAACACGCTTTCGCACCATGACCTTAATTTAGCCTAAAGTACAATCTACAGCAGGTAATAAAAAGTAACCCTTTGCCGAATGCAGCATTGTGTATATTTCAGGCAACAAATGGTTTCAACAATCCTGGTCTTATTGCTTTTCGTGGGTTCGATTCAATCAGTCGAAGCGCCACAGCCTGCGATGTCAGACTGCATCATGCTGCCGACACCGACAAGCAGTGTTCCAGTACCGGCCAGCAACAGCCAGGTGCCTGAAGAAGGGCAGGACAGCGATGATCAGGATGACGACGAAGGAATCAGCAGCCAATGGGAATTGCCGGGTATTCGTTCATCTCACTTTGAACAGGTTCCCCGGCCAGACTGGAACAGTGTAAGACCATGCCCGGACGTCAACCCCCCCTGGCGCGACAGGCATCTCTGCTCCTGACTGGCTTAACAAGCCATTACAACTGACTTGTGAACCTAAAACACCAACAAAATGAATGATGCAAATGCCTATAACAAGTTATTAGAAAAGAACCTTGAATGGGTGAATCGAAAGAACAAAGAAGACAAAGATTTCTTTAGCCGCCTGTCACGCATCCAGACTCCTCAATTTCTGTGGATTGGCTGCTCCGACAGTCGCGTGCCAGCAAACGAAATCACTGACACCGACCCGGGAGAGATATTTGTTCATCGCAACATTGCCAACATGGTCATTCACACCGACATGAATCTTCTGAGCGTGCTTGACTATGCAGTCAACGTACTGGAAGTGAACCACGTAATTGTATGCGGCCACTACGGGTGTGGTGGTGTGAAGGCTGCGATGGGCAACAAGCAGTACGGTGTCATTGACAACTGGATCCGCCACATCAAGGATGTATAA